>DATEUE010000063.1:0-4420 GCA_035283305.1 Vicinamibacteria bacterium
CACCGGTGTTGCGGGCGCGCGAGATCTGGTTCACGGGCTCGAACACCACCCGCGCGCCACCCGTGCCTGCCGCCTGGGCGGTGGCGTCAGACGAGTTGTTGTCGCACACGACGATCTCGCCGCGCAGGCGGGTCGCGGCCATCGCCTCGCGCAGCCTGGCGAGCGTCGCGGGCAGCAGCGCCGCCTCGTTGTAGGCCGGGAGGACGATGGAGTAGTCTGGCGCCGCGTCCATCCGGTCAGGATAGGCGAATCGGAGGCGGGGATGGCAAGGACCGCGACCCGGGCTAAGAGAGCGCGGCGGAGCGGACGCTCCGCCGCGAGCGTGCCCGGGCCGAGCCTCGACATGTCGCCTGGCCAGTACATCGTCAAGATCGACCGCGCCAGCGGCGAGCCGCAGAGCGATCCGATCGAGCCCGCCGAGCTCCTGGTCCATGCGCACCGCGACCGCCACCCGGTCGAGATCGCCGCGCAGTTCTTCGCGAGCCGCCTGGTCAACGTCACCGGAAACGAGAGCCTGGTCAGGAAGGGGCTCAGGGGAATCGAGGGCCTCGGGGCACGCCTGGGACGCACGGTGGGGGAGCTCACGGGAAACCCGGCGGACGCCGCGCGCGTGAAGCGCTTGCTCGGCGTCACGTCGCGCGACTACGTCTTCCAGTTCCGCGAGGCGACCCACCTCTCCGAGCGCGAGATCAAGGCACGCGTGCAGGAGCTCCAAAAGCTGGCGCTTGCCCAGCTCGCGGCGCTCGGGAAGCGGCCGCGCCTCAAGGTGCTGCTGACAGGCGCCACGGGCTTCGTGGGGAAGGAGTTCCTGGCCCAGGCCGCTGCGCATCCGCATATCGAGGAGGTCGTCTCGGTCGTGCGCCCGGAGACGCTGCGCGACCGCAAGACCAAGGCGGTCGTCAAGGTCCTATCCGCGCGCGAGCGCGGGGCGCTGCTGCTGAAGCGGCTCCACCTGTCGGGCAAGGCGGCCGCGCGCTTCCGCTTCATCGAGGGCGACGTCGAAAGACCGGACTTCGGGATCGAGGCCAAGGAGCTCGAGCGGCTGCGCAAGGAGCTGACCCACGTCGTGCACTGCGCGGCGAGCGTCTCGTTCGACGACCCCTACCCGAGCTCGTTCCGCGCCAACGTGCTCGGCTGCAAGAACGCGCTCGCCTTCTCGAAGCGGGTGCAGGCGGCGCCCGGCTCGCGCTTCGTCGGCCACGTGGCGATCGAGACCTCGTACATCCACGGCCGCCGCAAGCGCTCGATCGCGCAGGAGGACGCGCTTCAGTTCCCGCGCCACTTCTACAACAACTACTACGAGCTCACGAAGGCGATGGCCTCGATCGAGACCGACCGGGCGCTCGTCGAGGGCCTGCGCGTCACGCAGCTGCTGCCGTCGATCGTGATCGGCCACACGCGGACCGGCAACAACCGTGGCGACACGAAGGTCCTGAACGCGCCCGTGAACGCCTTTGGCCGGGCGCAGGAGGCGCTCGCCGAGCTGGGGCGCGATACGGCCGACCGGCTGCGGGCGCTGGTGGTCGGGCGGATCGCCACCAGCTTTCCGGCGGACCGTTCGGCGGAGCTCAACCTGGTGCCAGTAGACCGGGTCGCGACCGGGATCCTGGCGGCGCTCACGGCGCCGGAGGCGATCGGCGCCCGGATCCACCTCGCCACCGACAACCGCATCCGCTCGGAGGACATCTGCCGCATCGCCGAGGAGGAGCTGGGCGTCAAGGTGCGCATGACCGACCCGACGCTGTCGCGAAACGTCACGCTGCCGCTCTACAAGGCGGTGCTGCTGGCGGTCGGGGACAGGAAGCTCGCGAACGTCGTCGAGAAGCTGGGCTCGATCTTCGGCGTCTACGGCGAGTGGGGCCAGCCGATCCACGACGTGGGCAACGACGTCCGCCTGCTCGGTCTGCCGATCAGGCGTCCGGAGACCGCCAAGAGCTTCCGGATGCTGTGCCGGCACAACAAGTACGTCCAGGAGTTCGCCAAGGTGCGCGACGCGGACGAGATCGCGCGGCGCGAGCGGCTCTGGGAGGAGGCGATCGAAGCGATCGAATACGAGACCGGCCGCGAGGTGGCGGCGATCCCTCCGCGCGAGTTCCGCCAGCTGTTCGCGGACAGGGTCGAGCTCGCGTCGTTCAAGGCGCGCTGATAGAACTTGGAGCGGCGCGGGCCGCGGGCGTATCCTCGGGTCGGCGCGCCCGGCGTGACGGGTTCCTGCCGAAAGGGGTTTGCGATGACGGTCGACTCGGGCTTTCTGAACCGCCTGCGCTCGCGCGGCGAGGAGGTGCTCACGCAGGTGTCGGCCGAGCTCAGCTCGAACCCGCGCTTCATGCAGGCCATGGCCGGGGCGCTGCGCGGCAAGGAGAAGCTGGAGCAGGCCGTGGCGCGCGTGCTGCGGCAGATGAACGTCCCAAGCCGCGGCGAGCTGAAGCGGGCGCTTGCGCGCATCGATGCGCTCGAGCGAGAGGTGGCCGGGCGGAAGGCCAAGGGACGGGCCAAGCCGCGCGCGCGGCGCCGCACGGCGCGGCGCGCGGCCCCCGCGAAGGCGGGCAGGTAGGCGGCGTGGCCCGGATCGCGATCACCGGCACGGCTTCCTTCCTGGGCGGCCGGCTGCTGCGGCGGCTGGTGGCGGCGCGCGGCGCTGACGGGGTGCTGGCCGTAGACATCACGCCGCCGCCCACGACGCTTCACGGCGTCCGCCACCGGATGGTGGACCTGACGCTGCCGGGCGCCGACCGGCGCCTGTTGGAGGTGTTCCGCGAGGAAGAAGTGGACACGGTCGTGCACGCGGCGTTCTTCACGACGCCGCGCCGCGACTCCGCGTACGCGCACGAGCTCGAGTCGATCGGGACGCTGCACCTCGCCGCGGGCGCCGCGGCGGCGGGTGTCCGGCACCTGCTGCTGCGCTCCTTCACCGGGGTCTACGGGGCACGCGGACAGAACCCGAGCTTGCTGACCGAGGAAAGCAAGCCCGAGGCCGACTCAGGGCTCAGCTGGGTGCGCGACAAGGTGGAGGCCGAGGCGCACGCGTTCTCGTTCTCGCGGCGTTATCCTGGGCTCGGCGTGACGGTGCTGCGCTTCGCGACGCTGCTCGGCCCCGGTGTCCACACGTTCTACACGCGGCTGCTCAGCAAGCGCGTGGTGCCGGTGCCGCTCGGGTACGACCCGCTGGTGCAGCTGCTCCACCCGGACGACGCGCTCGAGGCTGCGGCGCTGGCGCTCGAGAAGGGGCCGTCGGGAGTCGTCAACGTCGTGCCACGCGCCTCGATCACGCTGTTGACGGCGCTTCACCTCTCGGACAAGGTGATCGTGCCGGTGCCGCACCCGGTGGCCTACCCGCTCGCCGAGCTGTGGTGGGGCTCGGGCGTGGGGGAGGCGCCGAGCGGCTTCATCGACTACGCCCGCTTCCCTTGCGTTGCGGACGGCGAGAAGGCGAGCGTCAAGCTCGGCTTCAGGGCGCGCCACTCGAGTCGCGACGCGCTCGAGGCGTACCTGGCCTACCGCTTTCCCGAGGCCGCGCATCGCGCACCCGAGGCGAGGCGGGCGAGCGAGAGCGAGGCCCACGAGGTGGGGGCGTGAGCGGGCAGGCCAAGGTCGTCCCGATCGCGAGCCGAAGGGCCCGCACGAAGCGCCGCGAGCCGCCTGCGGGCGATGCCCTGCTGCGGCGCCGCGTCGTCGATCTGGAGCAGGAGCTCAGCGACCTGCGCGGCTCCGAGCGGCGCGAGAGCCTGCTCGTTGCCCTGGCGCGTGCCGTCAGCTCGGGGGCGGGCGGGATGACCTGGGCCAGCCTCGCCCGGCTGCAGCGGGCGCTGTACTTCGCGTGGCACTCCGAGGAGACCGACAAGTTCGGCGCCGACGCGCGCTTCGCGGAGACGATCGAGCCCTTCTTCGACTTCCTGTACGCGGTGTGGTGGCGGGTCGAGGCGACCGGGACCGAACACGTGCCCGCGAGCGGGCCGGGCCTCGTCGTGTGCAACCACTCGGGTGTGCTGCCCTACGACGGGCTGATGGTGCAGCTCGCGATCCGCCACGAGCATCCGGCGCGGCGGCTGTGCCGGATGCTGGCGCTCGACATGTTCGCGCTCTTGCCGGTGCTCGCGCCGATGCTGTCGAAGTCGGGTTCCGTCCGCGCCAACCCGGAGAACGCCGAGCGCCTGCTGCGCCAGGGCGAGCTCTTGGGCGTCTTCCCGGAGGGTGTCAAGGGCGTGGGCAAGCGCTTCCACGAGCGCTACAAGCTCGCGCGCTTCGGGCGTGGCGGCTTCGTGCGCGTCGCGCTGCGCACCGGCGCGCCGATCGTCCCGTGCGCGATCGTGGGCGCCGAGGAGATCCACCCCGTGATCGGCAAGGCCGACTGGGTGGGCCGGCCCTTCGGGCTGCCCTACTTTCCGCTGACGCCGACCTTCCCCTGGCTCGGGCCGCTCGG
>DATEUE010000064.1:0-12397 GCA_035283305.1 Vicinamibacteria bacterium
CACCCCTGGGCGGCTCCGCGCTGGTCCGTCGTGAACGTCACCGTCACCGACGCGCCCGCCGCCTTCTTGCCCTTGTCCTTCCTCTCCTTCTTGTCGGCGAGCGCGCCGGGCGCGCCCGCCAGCAGCAAGGCAAGCGCCAATCCCACCCACGGTCGAGTCACTGCCTGCATGGGCCCCCTCCCTCTCCGGTTGGCGTTCCTGCCGACCCTCCCGCGATCGCGGGGACCAGCTTCACGCCGTCGCCGTCCTTCAGCTGGGTGTCTAGGCCTTGCAGGAAGCGGATGTCCTCGTCGTTCAAGAACACGTTGACGAAGCGGTTGAGCTGGCCCTGCTCGTCGAACAGGCGGCCGTGGAGCTTCTCGTGGCGCTGCGTCAGCTCGCGCAGCACCTCCCCCACCGTGGCGCCCGCGAGCTCGACGCTCGCCGCGCCGCCCACGTGCCCGCGCAGCGGCGTCGGAATCCGGATGCTCACCTTCTCGGCCACCTCGCCCTCCTAGCCCGATCCCGCCGGCGCCGCGGTCTTCGGCGGTGCTGCGATCGCCGCAAACGCCTCGAGCCGCGCCTCGATCACCGGCACCTCGGGCAGTCGGCCCTGCTGCGCTTCGATCGTCTTCAGCCCGTTGCCCGTGATCGAGACGCAGACGGGCTCGTCGCGTGGGATGCGCCCGGACTCGATCAGTTGGATCGCGCACGCGAGTGTCGTGCCGCCGGCGGGCTCCGTGAAGATGCCCTCGCTGCGCGCAAGCCGCTCGACCGCGTCCAGGATCTCGCCGTCCGACGCCGACGCCGCGAAGCCCCCCGAGTCGCGGACGACGCGGATCGCGTAGGGCCCGTCGGCGGGGTTCCCGATGGCGATGCTCTTGGCGATGGTGTTCGGCTTCTGGGGCTGGAACGTGTCGGCCCCCGACTCGATCGCGCGGGCGACCGGGTTGCAGCCTTTGGCCTGTGCCGCGTGGATGCGCGGGCCGTCGTCCGCGACCAGGCCGAGGTCGATGAACTCGCGGTACGCCTTCCACACCTTGGGCAGGATCGTCCCCCCCGCGACCGGCACGACCGTGTGCTTCGGCAGGCGCCAGCCGAGCTGCTCGGCGATCTCGAACCCGTGCGTCTTCGCACCCTCGGTGTAGTAGGGGCGCAGGTTGACGTTCACGATCGCCCAGCCGTACTCGTCGGCGATCTCGGTGCACAGGCGGTTGACGTCGTCGTAGTTGCCGCGGACCTTCACGAGCCGGGGCCCGAAGACGAGCGTCGCCACGACCTTGCCCGCCTCCAGGTCGTGGGGAATGAAGATGACGGCGCTGAGCCCCGCCGCGGCGGCGTGGGCCGCGACGGCGTGGGCGAGGTTGCCGGTCGAGGCGCAGCCGACGGTGTCGAACCCGAACTCGATCGCGCGCGTCACGGCCACCGCGACCACGCGGTCCTTGTAGCTGAAGGTCGGGTAGTTGGCGCTGTCGTCTTTCAGGTACAGCTCGCGCACGCCCAGCTCGCGGCCCAGGCGCTCCGCCCGCACGAGCGGCGTGTAGCCCGAGCGCAGGCCGGCCCGCGGCTCGCCCTCGATCGGCAAGAGGTCGCGGTAGCGCCAGAGCGAGCGCGGCCCCGACTCGATCCGCTCGCGCGTCACGACCCCGCGCATCGCGGCGTAGTCGTAGCTCACCTCGACGGGGCCAAAGCACTCGTCGCAGATCATGCGCGGCGTGACGGGGTAAGCCGTCCCGCATTCCTTGCAGGTCAGGCCACGGACGAAGCTCATGGACTGGCGGTCTCTACCGCAGAGCCTAGTACGTCGGGACCGACGGGTCCACTTCCCGCGACCAGGCGAGCACGCCCCCCCTGAGGTTCAGCAGCCGCTTGAACCCCGCGCGGCGGAGCTGGGCGATCGCCTTGGCCGAACGGATCCCCGACTTGCAGTGCATGACGTACGTCTTCGACGAGTCGAACTCGTGCAGGCGCTCGCCCAGGCTCCCGAGCGGCACCAGCCGCGTGCCGGGAATCCGGCAGATCTCCCACTCGTGGGGATCGCGGACGTCGATCACCTCGAGTGCTATGCCGTCGTCCATGCGGCGCTTGAGCTCGCCCGCCGAGATCTCCTCGACCGCCTCCGCGTCCTCGCCGCGCCCGATCCCGCAGAAGGCGACGTAGTCCTGGAGCTCGCGGATCGTGGGGTTCTCGCCGCAGAGCGGGCACTTGGGGTCTCGGCGCAGCTTGAGCTCGTCGAAGCTCATCGCGAGCGCGTCGTAGAGCAGCAGCCGCCCGACGAGCGGCTCGCCGATCCCGAGCAGGATCTTGAGTGCCTCGGTCGCCTGGATCCCTCCGACGACGCCGGGCAGGATGCCGAGGACACCGCCCTCGGCGCAGCTCGGCACCAGGCCAGGCGGGGGCGGCTCCGGATAGAGGCAGCGGTAGCAGGGCCCGCGGTCCGGCCAGAAGACACTCGCCTGCCCCTCGAAGCGGAAGATCGAGCCGTAGACGTTCGGCTTCTTGAGCAGGTAGCAGGCGTCGTTGGTGAGGTAGCGGGTCTCGAAGTTGTCGGTGCCGTCCACGACGACGTCGTAGCCCGCGAGGATCCGGAGCGCGTTGCCGGAGTCGAGCGCCGTCGCGTGGGTCTCGATCGCGACGTGCGGGTTGAGGGCCGCGAGCCGCGAGCGCGCGCTCTCGAGCTTGGGCTTGCCCACCCAGGTCGTATCGTGGAGCACCTGGCGCTGAAGGTTGCTCTCGTCCACCACGTCGAAGTCGAGGATGCCGATGCGGCCGACGCCGGCCGCGGCCAGGTAGAGAGCAGCGGGCGAGCCGAGGCCGCCCGCTCCCACCAGCAGCACGCTGCCCTGCTTCAGGCGGCGCTGCCCGGCGATCGTGACCTCGGGCATGATCAGGTGGCGCGAGTAGCGGGCGATCTCCTCGCGCGTCAGCTCGGCGGACATCAGGCCTCCTCCAGCGACAACGGCACCTCGGCGAACGGCTGGCCGCGGCCCGGCACGCTCCAGGCGGTGATCTCGCGAGGCTCACCCTGCTCGACCGAGACCACGACCGTGAGCAGGCCCTCCCAGGCGTGCTCGCGGTCGGTGGCCGAGGGACGAGCCGCGTGGTCGGGGTGGCTGTGCCAGAAGCCGATGAGCTGCGCGCCGCGCGCATCCGCGGCCTGCTCGACGCCCAGGTAGTCGGCGGGCGCGATGGTGAAGCGGGTGGCCGGACTGGCGGCCTCCCGGTTCGACAGAGCGACGGCCTCGGTCACGTCGGCCGGCAAGCAGCCGATGAGCGCGCCGCAGGCCTCGTGCGGATAGGCCCGCGCGGCCTCCCGCCGGATCGCCTCGAGCGCGCCGCGGCAGAGGCGGACGCTCATTCGAGGCGCGTCTCGACGCTCATGCGCCCGCCGGTCGCCTGCGCGAAGAAGTCCTCGAACGCGCGCCGGAACGTCTCGAGCTTGGAGATCGCGGCGGGGTCGGCGGTGCGTCCCGCGCTCACCACGTAGATCCACGCCTGGCGGTGCTCGCGCGGCCCGTTGCCGGCGGCCGGACTGCGCGCGCCCATCTCGGAGACGACGGCGCCGATCGTCACCTCGCGCCGCGTGCCGGTCAGGCTGACGCCCGAGCGCGGCGCGCTTTCGCGGTTGAAGCTGCTGGTGGTGGGCTCGGTGATGACGGGCGACTCCACGTAGAACGTCGCCGCTACCTCCGACTCGCGAAGCACTCCCATCGCGTAGAGGTCGAACGGCGAGTAGCGCAACGACGGCGCCCCGGTGTGGAAGCTCGCGCCGCCCTGGTCCGCGATCTCGTTGCCCTCGATCACGGATGCGTCGGAGTCGGTGAAGAAGCTCCAGTGGGCGAGCTGGCGGCCGAGCCACGCGTCGCTGCCGGCGCTCCCGTCGCGGAAGCGCAGCGTGGCGCCCCAGCGGTGCCCGGTCTCGTGCGCCACCAGCGACAGCGTGGTGTTCTCGCCGTTGACGCGCTGGTTGGTGTCGGTCGGGTACTTGGTGAGCGCGTCCATCAGCACGACGCTCGCGAGCCGGCCGCCGCTGCCGTACTCGTCTGCCAGGTCGACGAGGCTCTGGCCGATGCCGCGGACCTGGTTCTTGACGGTGCTCTCGAAGGCGAAGGTGTCGGTGTCGGTGACGCGCGTGTCCGTCCAGAACACGAGCTGGTCGTAGCTGTCGCCGAACTCCGAGTAGAAGACGCGTGCCGCGCCCACGAGGTCGAACGACCTCTCGCTCGCGAAGCGCTCCCCCACTGCCCCCGCACCGCCGGCGGAGGGAGCGCTGGCGGCTGACAGGTCGAGGGCCGCGAAGGAAGACGTCGCCCCCGGCGAGACGGCCACGACCGCGTCGCGCAGCGTGGTGGCCGAGTCGAAGCGCATCTCGACGCCGCCGCCGGGCAAGAGCGTGGCCTGCGCGGTGACGCGGCCGGTGTTGTCGAAATCGGGCACGCTGCACCAGGTCACGCTGAAGGCGCTCGCCGCCGAGCTCACGAAGATGCCGCCGCCCTTCGTCGGATCGAGGTCGGCGAAGAAGAGCGCCGCGCGCGGAGGTCCGCCGAGGACGCGGCCGAGCGAGCGATCGGTGCTCGCGTCGTCGCCACGCGTGAAGCTCAGGTTCCCGTCGGAGTTCACGAACACGGAGCTGCGGGCCGCGCCGTAGAAGCTGAACGCGAAGGCCAGCGCTTCTTCGGTCGTGGCGTCGTCGCCGAGCGAGAGCCGCCGGCCGAGATCCGGGCGGAATGCGCCGTCCGTCCGCGTCGCGTCGTAGCCGCCTTGGCCGTTGGGCTCGAAGCGCAGGCCCGCGCTGGCGAGATCGAAGCTGTTGCTCCCGACCACCAACGAGCCGTTGTCGTTCAGGATCGCGATGTCGCCGGACCGCGGCTGTGCCACCGCCCCGGACTCGGCGGCCGAGACTGCTCCGCCGGCGAGCTGGTGCAGCGCCAGGAACTCGCGCGGGTCGCGGTCGTCGTAGCCGAGCGGTCCGGTTTTCGATGCAGGAGCCGCGGAGACCGCGGCCGCGGTCACGGCAGGCAGCGCCGCGAGCGCGGCGGTGCACGGGTTGACCGAGCCCGACCCGGACGGGGCCGCCGTCGGATTCGGCGAGCCGCCGGAGGGCGACCCGGAGCCGCCTCCGCCACACGCCGGAAGCTGCAGCGCCAGGGTCAGGGCGAGGACCGAGGACGCCGCGCGCCGCGTGCTCATCCTCGGCTCTCCCGGGCGGCCGCGGGCTGCGCTGCGTAGGGGTCGACCGGTCGCGCGTAGAAGTAGCCCTGCCCCCAGGGCACGCCGAGCTCGCGCAGGACCTCGACCTCCTCGACCACCTGGATGCCCTCGGCGATGACGGTCGCGCCGAGGCCCGCGCCCATGTCGAGGATGGCCTTCACCACCTGCTGGCTCACCTTCTTCTGGTGCACGTCGCGCACCAGCGCGATGTCGATCTTCAGGTACGCCGGCTTGAGCGTCGCCACGGTCTCGAGCCCAGAGTAGCCCGCCCCGACGTCGTCGATCGCAAAAGAGAAGCCGAGATCGGTGAAAGAGTGCATCGCCTCGCGGTAGATGTTGAGGTTCTCGATCACCTGCCGCTCGGTGATCTCGAGCGTGACGGCGCTCGGCGCCAGGTCGGGTCCGAGGTACTCGAGGACGCCGTGGCCGAGGAAGCTCGTGTCGCGGACGGTGGCCGGCACCGTGTTGATGAACAGGCGCCCCCTCTGACCGAGCGCGTGCCAGTCGATGAAGGCCTGGCGCCGGCAGGCCCGCTCGAGCTCCTCGGTGACGCCGTAGCGCGCCGCCTGGCCGAACAGCACCATCGGCAGCTCGACGTCCGAGCCGCGCGGGCCGCGCGAGAGCCCTTCCCACGCCAGGACGCTGCCGTCCTTCAAGTCCACGATCGGCTGGAACGCCGTCCAGACCTCGCGGTTCTGGATGATCTCGAGCAGCCGCTCGCGCTGGTCGCGCTCGCGGATCCGCACGCGCATGAGCGCGCAGGCCACGGCGTCGTCCACCAGCCGCAGGATCTGACGCTCCGGGCTCTCGAGCGGGCTCCACAGCACGACGCCGTAGCCGGCGACCAGCACCGGCCGCTCCTTGAGATACGGCAGCGTCAGCCGGCCCACGCGCGGGTTCAGGTACTCCTCGACGCGCGCGACCAGCTTGCGCAGCGTCTCCGAGCGGAAGGGCGTGTCGCCGCGGCGCGGGCCGGAGAGGAAGAGCAGGAAGCGGTCGCCCTCGCGTTCGTCGCGCGTGACGAAGTCGTCCTGCCGGAAGCGCTCGCGCATCGACTGCAGCAGTGGATCGACCTGCTCGCGCAGGCTGCGGAAGGCCGCGCCCCCGAAGCTCTTCTCGATGTGCGCGAGCGGCGAGAGGTCGACGAGGATCGCCGCGAGGTAGCCCTGCTGGCGGAGCATGGCCGTGATGTCGTCCTGGACCTCGCGGAACGTCGGGATCAGCACTCGACCATTGTGCGCCGGGGCGAGCGCCGGCGGCAACGTGGGGCCGGGAGGCCGTTTTTCGCCTACTCGCGCCGATCACCCTCGCCGCGGCGGGTGGCCGGGCCGGGAGCCAGCTTGAGCCGGCCCTCGGCCGCGAGCGCCCGCCGCAGCACGAACTCGACTTGCGCATTCAGGCTGCGTAGGTCGTCACTGGCCCAGCGCTGGACCGCGTCCAGCACCTCGCGGTCCATCCGCAGCAGGAAGGGCTTGCGCTCGGCCAAGTCGGCTCCCCTGCTATTGGTAGAGCGTCCCGGTGTTGACGACGGGCTGGACCTCGCGGTCGGCGCACAGCACCACCAGCAGGTTGCTCACCATCGCCGCCTTGCGCTCCTCGTCGAGCTTCACCTGCGTGCTCTTCGACAGCATGTCGAGCGCCATCTCCACCATGCCCACCGCGCCCTCGACGATCTTCTGCCGCGCCGCGATGATGGCTCCAGCCTGCTGGCGCCGCAGCATCGCCGCCGCGATCTCCTGCGCGTAGGCCAGGTGGCTGATGCGCGCCTCGATCACCTCGACGCCGGCCTTGGAGAGCCGGTCCTGGATCTCGCGCTTCAGGCCCTTGGCCACCTCGTCGGTGCTGCCGCGCAGCGACAGGTGTCCCTCGATGTGCGCGTCGTAGGGGTAGTGGGTGGCGAGGTTCCGAAGCGCGGACTCGGTTTGCACCTTCACGTAGTTTTCGTAGTCATCCACCTCGAAGACCGCCTCGGCCGTGTCCACCACGCGCCAGACGACGATCGCGGCGATCTCGATCGGGTTGCCGTCGGTATCGTTGACCTTCAGGTGGGCGCTCTCGAAGTTGCGGACGCGCAGCGAGATCCGCTTCTTGGTGTAGAAGGGGTTCGCCCAGCGCAGTCCCTCCTCTTTCGCCGTGCCGCGGTACGCGCCGAAAAGCTGTAGCACACGCCCCTCGTTCGGCGCGACCGTGAACAACCCCGCGAGACCGAGCGACGAGAGCACCATGACGATCGCACAGAAGATCGCCACGCCACGGTCGTCCGCTCGGGCGGCACGGATCAGCCCGCCCAAGGCCACGACGGTCACGATCAGAAACACAGACAGCATCAGCAATCCCGAGGCCGTCTGGCGCTCCCGTTCCCGGATCATCTGGTCCCTCCTTCTGGTGCTTCCGGCCCAGGCCACGGCTCCCCCAGCTAGCGGGCGCCCGGACCTACAGCGACTTCCACTTGCCCGATTCCCGGAGCTTCGCGCGCGCCTCCGGCGCGGCAAAGAAACGCGTGAGGCCGCAGTCCCGGCACACCACGAGCGTGAACCTCGCCGCGCGCAGGAAGCTCCCGAGACCCGGCAGGTAGTTGGGCGCATGCCCTCCTCCCGAGCTCGTCGCGGGACCGCTGTACTGGGTCTTCCCCCCGCAGTTCGGACACGCGGACACGCCGTTCATGGCCTCTCCTCCTCCGACATCACTATGATATCACTATGCGATCATTTGTCAAGTCGCCCCGGGGGGCTAGGGATGTCCCCCCTCGTGCTCAGTCCAGCCCGTCGTGCAGTTGGCTGCGGTGGTCGCTGGCGGAGGCGGCCTAAGGCTCGGGGTTCGTTTCCCCCTGCCATCGCCTCGCGAGGGCGAGCGCGGCGAAGGCGAGCGCCGCGAGGATCACGAGCGCCACCGAAAGCGGCCCGAGCCATCCCCAGATCGACGCGCCGCGGACGGGAAGCAGGCGGGAAAAGGCCGAGCCGCCGCCCTCGGTGAACCCGTTCGCCAGGGCCGAGGCGACGAGCAGGGCGCCCCATCCGACGAGCGCCCACACGAGCAGGACCGCGGTCCGCTCGAGCGCTTGCAGTACCACCGAGCGCGCGCCCATCGTCCTAGAGGCCCTCCCTCGTGGCTCGAGCCTTACTTGATCGTCTCGCCGCCCTCGATACGCTTCAGGTACGCGAGCAGCGTGGGCTCTTTGTAGCCGAGCGTGCGCGCCTTGCCGGCTGATTCCTTGAACTTCGCGGCGTCCTTCAGGCCGAAGTAGGCCCAGCCCAGCGTCGCCCAGGCGTCGGCGTTGTCCGGGGCGAGGGCGGTCGCCTTCTCCAGCACCGGCACCGCGTCCTTGTAACGCTTGCCCTGGACGTACGCCTGGCCGAGCGCGACGAAGCCGTCCGGTTGCTTGTAGTCGGCCTGCGCGGTCAGGCGAGTCAGCACGTCGATCGCCGGCGCGAACTGCTGCGCGCCGACGAGCGCCGAGCCGAGTGCCGTGGCGTAGAGGCTGTTCGCAGGCTCGAGCGTCGCCGCCGTCTGGAAGGGCGCGACGGCCGACGCGGCATCGCCTTTCATGCGCAGCAGGACGTAACCGAGCTGGTATTGCGCCTCGGCGTTCTTCGGCGCGAGCTCGACCGCCTTGTGCAGCTCCGCGAGCGCACCGGCCACGTCGCGCCGCGCAACCTGGGCCTTCGCCAGGCCCAGCCGCACCGGCACCGATTCGGGGTTCTTGTCGCGCAGCTGCATCAGCTCCGAGACGGCGATGTCGGTCTGTCCGGCTGCGAGCGACGAAAGTGCGCCGGCCACGCGCACCTCCGTGACGAGCGCCCGCGCCTCGGGATCGTTCTCGGCCATGGCGGCGGCGAGGTTGGCGTCGGCGAGCGCCTCCTGCGGGCGGTTCTGCGCGAGCTTGACCCGCGCCATCTCCTTGTAGGCCTCGACCGCACCCGGAGTCGACTCGATCACCTGGGCGAGTAGCGGCTCCGCCTCGGCGGCGCGGCTGGTCTTGCGCAGCACCGTCGCGAGGCCGACGGCCGCCGAGATGCCCTTCGGGTCTGCGGCCATCGCCTGACGGTAGGAGGCCTCGGCTCCGGCCATGTCGCCCTTCGCCTCCTGCGCGTGGGCGAGCGCGGCGGTCGCGGCCGCTCCGCCTCCGGCCGCGACGGCCTTCTGAGCGAGCGTGATCCCGTCGTCGGCCTGTCCCTGATGCACGCGCTGCCGCGCCATCGCGATCGTGGGCCAGAGGCCCTCGGGGTCGGCCGCGACGGCAGCCTCCGCAGTGGCTCCGGCGTCCGCCATTCCGCGTGCGTCCTGCGCCACCGACATGCGGCCGAGCGCCTCGCCCTTCGCGGGACCGGCGAGCGTCGCGGCGGCGGCCCTGTAAGCATCGACCGCGACGTCGATCTCGCCGCGCCCCTCGCGCAGGACGCCGAGCTTGAGCGCCGCGGCGCCGTTCGTGCTCATCTCCGCCTCGAGCGCCTTGATCGCGCCGTCCACGTCGCCGGCCGCGATCTTGGCGTCGGCGTCCTTCACCGCGTCGACGACGACGGGGGCCGGCGCTTGCTTGCCTTTCTTGTCGTCCTTCTTCTTGTCGTCGGACGCGGCGGGGACCGCGGCAAGCACCACGAGGAGCAGCAGGGCGAAGCGTTTCATGCGAATCCTCCGGTCGTGTTCGGGAAGGGGCGGCTTTTCGGGACGTCGCGCGACGACCGAGATGCTAGGCCCGCTGTGCGGGAGCGTCAATCCGGCATTCACAAGGTCCGCGAGATCAATGGCTTGCGCGCGCGACGTCCATCGTTTACGCTGCGCTTTGGGTTGTGTTAGATTCGCCCGGTTGCACAAGATCTAGGGGGTTTCACTCTGGGCTCGATGCGTCTGGATTCGGTGGAGATCACGGGTTTCAAGAGCTTCTGCGACCGCCAGGAGCTGTCGTTCACGGGCGGCGTCACCGGCATCGTCGGCCCGAACGGCTGCGGCAAGAGCAACGTCTCGGATGCGATCAACTGGGTGCTCGGCGAGCAGAGCGTCAAGAGCCTGCGCGGCACGTCGATGGAGGACGTGATCTTCAACGGCTCCTCGAGCCGCCAGCCGCTGCAGATGGCCGAGGTGAATCTCAAGGTCTCGGGCCTCAACGGTAATAGCCCCGACGGGTCGCCCGAGTGCGTCGTCTCGCGCCGCCTCTACCGCAACGGCGAGAGCGAGTACCTGATGAACGGCAAGATCTGTCGCCTGCGCGACATCCACGAGCTGTTCATGGATACCGGCCTCGGGTCGAAGGCCTACTCGATCATCGAGCAGGGCAAGATCGGCCAGATCCTCTCGTCGAAGCCCACGGAGCGCCGCGCGATCATCGAGGAGGCCGCCGGGATCACGAAGTACAAGGCTCGCCGCCGCCAGACCCAGCTCAAGCTCGAAGCCGCGCAGCAGAACCTGCTGCGCGTGAACGACATCGTCAACGAAGTCGAGAAGCAGCTCGAGAGCCTGAAGCGCCAGGCCTCCAAGGCGCGCCGCTGGCGCGCTGTAAAGGATGAGATGCAGGGGCGGGAGCGCGTGCTCTTCGGCCGGCGCTTCCTCGACCTGATGGAGCGCTCGCGCACGCTCGAGGAGCGCCACAACACCGAGGCCGAGCGCGAGCGCGCGGCCTCGATCGCGCTCGAGACGGAGGAGGCGCAGCTCGAGGTGCTGCGCCAATCGCTCTACGAGCACGAGGCCGCGCTCGAGGCCGCGCGGGCGCGGCTCAACGAGCTGACGCTCGCCGTCGATCGTCACCAGGGCCGCAGCGGCTACTGCAAGCAGCAGCTGGCCGAGACCGACGTGCGCGCCCAGGAAACGGCGCGGGAGGAGCAGGAGCTCGTCGCCCGGGTCGCACCGCTCGGCGAAACGCTCGGCGCGCGGCGGGGCGAGCAGAGCCGCCTGCGCGACGAGCTGCTGGCCGCCGAGGCGGAGCTTTCGGCCGCCGAGGCCGCGGTCGCCCAGGCGGCGGCGCGGCTGGCCACGGCCGAGACCGACCAGGAGCGCGGCCGCGAGGCGCAGGTGGCGCTGCTCGGCCGGATCGCCACGCTCCAGAACTCGAAGGCCGCGGTGTCGGGCAACGCCGAGCGGGCGGAGGCCGACCTCAACAAGCTCGCGGCCGAGACCGGGGAGCTCGAGCGCGAGCGCGAGCACGCGACGACGGTGCGCGAGGCGGCGCGCGCGAAGGGTCGCGTCGCCGAGACGCGCGCGGCCGAGCTGACGGGCGCGCGTGACGCGGCGAGCGCACGCGCCGAGGCGGCGCGCGCGCGGGCCGAGCTGCTCGCGCGCGACGTCGAGACGCAGCAGAGCGAACGCGACGGCCTCGCCGGCCGCCTGGCGTCGCTCGAGGAGATGGTCGCCACGCACTCGGCCTTCGACGAGGGCGTCCGCGCGCTGCTCGCCCGCCCGCAGGGCGTCGAGGTGATCGGCGTCGTGGCCGACGCGCTCGAGACCGGCTCCGAGCACGAGCGCGCGCTCGAGGCGTTCCTCGGCGACCGGCTGCAGGCCGTGCTGGTGCCCGATGCCGGGCAGGCGCTCGTCGGGATCCGCTGGCTGCAGTCGCAGAGCGCCGGCCGCGGCGCGTTCCTGCCGCTCGCCTCCGCCCGCACCCGCAGCGACTGCGGGCCGCTGCGCGAGATCGCCGCCGAGGAGCCCAAGGCGCTCGGCCTGCTCTCGGACTTCTATCGCGTGAGCGGGCCGCACGCCGAGCGCATCCGCGCGTCGTTGCCCGACGCGATCGTCGTCGCCACGCTCGAGGACGCGCTCGAGGTCGCCACGCGCCAGGGCCCGGTGGCCGTGGTCACGCTCGAGGGCGAGACCCTGCGCGGCGCGATGGTCGAGGGCGGCCGTGGCGTGAAGGGCCTGCTCGCCCCGCGCCGCGAGATCAAGGAAGTGGCGGCGCGGCAGGAGCAGCTCGAGGCGCGCCTGCTGGCGACGCGCTCCGAGGCGGCCGATGCGCTCGGGGTCGTGACCAGCGCCGTCGCCGAGGCGCGTGCGCTCGACGACGAGATCCACGCGACCGAGAAGGAGCTGGTGGCGGTGCGCCACGAGATCCAGGCCGCGGACGACGAGGCCGGCCGGCTGCACCGCAAGGGCGTCGTGCTCGACGCCGAGCGCGCGCAGGCCGAGCAGCAGCGAAAGGCGGCGGCCGAGCGTCTGGCCGAGACGGAGCAGGCGCTCGCCGCGGCCGAGATCGAGCGCGCCGAGGGCCACCGCCTGCTGGCGG
>DATEUE010000065.1:0-7150 GCA_035283305.1 Vicinamibacteria bacterium
CGGGATGCCCCCCGCAAGGTTGGTCGTCGGAACTCCGTTTGGCTCTTGGCCGCGAAACGCGGACGTGCCGAACAGGACGAATCAAACCGAACAGGGCCGCATCAAGAAGAACCTGGACAAACGAGAAACTGGCCAGGACTCTCTGGACTGAACTATCGGGGGGCTGAGCGCCCCCCGTGCCCCCGCTGGCGTTAGCTGTTCTTCGCCAGTGCTTCTTCGCGGCCGGCCAGGGTGCGGCGCTCGCGGTCGCGCGCGAGCGGGATGCTGTGCCGCTTGATCATCTCGTTCAGCGTCGTCGGCTTCAGGCCCAGCAAGCGCGCCGCGTCCTTCTGCACGCCGCCGGTGGCATCGAGTGTCGACTCGATGATGCGCCTCTCGAAGCTCGCGATCACCTCGCGCAGGTTGATCCCCTCGGGCGGCACCGACACCGGCGGGATCTGGAAGAAGCCGGGGCTCGTGCGCACGCTCTCGGGCACGAGCTCGCGGTCGATCAGCGGGCCGGTGGCGAGCACCACGCCGCGCTCGATCACGTTCTCGAGCTCGCGCACGTTGCCCGGCCAGTCGTAGTCCATCAGCACCTGCATCACCTCGGGCGTGACGGTCTCGACCTCCTTGCCGTTCTCGCGCGCGTACTTGTCCACGAAGTGCGCCACCAGGGCCGGGATGTCTTCCTTGCGCTGCCGCAGCGGCGGCAGCTGGACCGCGATTACGTTGAGCCGGTAGAACAGGTCCTCGCGGAAGCGCCCCTCGTCGACCGAGCGGCGCAGGTCGACGTTGGTCGCGGCCACCACGCGCACGTCGACCTTGATGATGTCCACGCCGCCCAGGCGCATGAACTCGCGCTCCTGCATCACCCGCAGCAGCTTGGCCTGCGTCTCGATCGGGATGTTGCCGATCTCGTCGAAGAAGAGAGTGCCCTTGTCGGCGAGCTCGAACAGGCCCTTCTTGGCGTACACGGCGCCGGTGAAGGCCCCCTTTACGTGGCCGAACAGGTTCGACTCGAGAAGTTCATGCGGCAGCGAGCCCGAGTTGACCACGATGAAGGGCTTGTCGCGCCGCGGCGAGTTCTGATGGATCGCCTTGGCGACCAGCTCCTTGCCGGTGCCGCTCTCGCCCGCGACCAGGATCGTCGAGCGCGAGGGCGCCACCTGCGAGATGAGCTGGAACACCTGCAGCATACGTTGGCTCTTGCCGACGAGCTCCATGAAGCGGCCCTGGTCCCGAAGCGCCGTGCGCAGCTGGCGGTTCTCGTCGGCGAGCTGCCGCTGCAGCAGGCCGCTCGCCAGGACGTGGAGCAGCTGCTGGTTGTCGAAGGGCTTGGGCACGAAGTAGAAGGCGCCCTTCTTGATCGCGTCGATCGCCATCTCCATCGAGGCGAAGGCCGTGATCATCAGCACCACCAGCTCGGGATCCTGCTTCTTGAGCTCCTCGAGGACCTCGAGTCCGCCCATCTCGGGCAGCATCACGTCGAGAATCGCGGCCGCGAAGCTGCCCTTGCGGGCCGCCTCGACCGCCTCCCGGCCGGTCTCCGCGAAGCTCACTTCGTAGCCGGCCCCCGAGAGCACGCGGCCGAGCACGTCGCGCATCACCTCCTCGTCGTCGACGACGAGGACCTGTTCCTGGCTCATCTCACCCCTGCAGCGCGGCTTCCGGGAGCACGAAAGCGGGCAGCGCCACCTGGAAGGTCGTGCCGTGGCCCGGGTCGCTCTCGACGAAGATGGCCCCGCCGTGCTCTTGGACGATCCCGTAGGACACCGAGAGCCCGAGCCCGGTCCCCTTGCCGATGCCCTTGGTCGTGAAGAACGGGTCGTAGATGCGCCGGATGTGCTCGCGGCGGATCCCGTGGCCGGTGTCGGACACCTCCACCACGACGGTCTCGTCGTCGGCGTGGGTGCGCAGCGTGAGCCAGCCGCCGCTCGGCATGGCGTCGCGCGCGTTCAGGATCAGGTTGAAGAACACCTGCTGGATGCGGTTCTCGTTGCCCCGGATCGCCGGCAGCTGCGCGGCGAGCTCCCGGCGCACGCGGATGCGCGAGCCGTCGAGCTGGTGCTCGACGAGCGCCAGCACGTCGGCCAGCACCTTGTTGACGTCGACGCGGTCGAACTCGGTCCCGCTCGAGCGCGAGAAGTTGAGGAGCCCGTTGATGATCTTGGCCGCACGGAAGCTCTGCTTCTCGATCTTCTCGAGCACCAGCTGGCGCGGGTCCTGCTCGTCGAGCTGGCCGCGCAGCAGCTGGGTGTAGGAGGAGATTCCCGCGAGCGGCGTGTTCACCTCGTGCGCGACACCCGCGGCGAGCAGACCCACAGACGCCATCTTCTCGGTGTGCTGCAGCTGCTCCTCGAGCCTGACGCGCGCGGTGATGTCGTCGAGGATCAGGATCGTGCCGCAGCGCTCGCCCGGGCCCGACTGGAAGGGCGCCACCGAGAGGTTCACCATCTGGCTGCGGCCGTCGGCCGCGGGCAGGTGCAGCTTGTAGACGTGCGCGATCTCGTCGTGGTCGCCGAGCACGAGCGAGCCGCGCAGCGCCTCGAGGAACGCCTCGGGAAAGACACTGTCGAGCGCCTGGCCGAGCACCTCGGCGCGGGCGCGGCCGTAGAGCCCCTCCATCGCCCGGTTCCAGCGCACCACCCGGCCGTCGAGGTCGAGCACCACGATGCCCGAGTCGAGGCTCTCCAGGATGTTCTCGTTGTAGTCCTTGAGCCCGCGCAGCTCGTCGGCTTTCTCGGCGAGGCTGCGGTAGAGCTGGCCGTTCATGATCGCGGTGGCCGCCTGCGCCGCGAGCGTCTTCAGCGTGTCGACCTCCTCGCTGTTGAGCGGGTCGAGCCCGTCCTTGCGGCCGACGCCGAGCACGGCGATCACCTCGCCCTTGACGCGGCACGGGAACAGCCACGCGAGGCCGGACGCCACCAGCTGCGGCGTGCCTGTGGGGCTCTGGTCGATGTCGACGGCCTGCCCGGCCGAGAGCCACCCCAGCAGCGGCGTGCCCTTCGCGATCCGCGGCCGGCCCTCGCCGGTGCGGGGAACGCCGTGGCTGCGGAACGGGACGAGGTCGCCCGCGGCGTCGGGCAGCAGCAGCGCCATCTCGCGCAAGCCCAGCGCGGCGCCGATCCCCTCGAGCAGCCGCTCGGCGGTCCGCTCGAGGTCGAGGTCGGCGTTCAGGTCCTCGGACAGCCTGACGAGTGCCTTCCTCCAGCTGTAGCGCTCCTTGTAGAACAGCCGGTCGAGCGCTTCCTGGATGCGCGTCTTGACGGGCGAGAAGGCGAGCACCACCACCACGGCGCTCAGCAGAGCGATCAGCGTCGCATGCGGCTCCTCCCACAGCACGTCGGTGAGCCCTACCGTGAGCAGCGCGAGGCCGATGATCACCGCGACCGCGAGCACGTAGCCGAGCGCGCGGCGGAACAGCAGTTCCACGTCCATCAACCGGTGCTTGACCACCGCATACGCGAGCGACAGCGGGATGAGCGCGAGCGGTCCGTAGCCGGCGAGCTCGAGCGCGAGCCCGGGCTGGCGGCCGAGCGCGAACGGCAGCGCATAGAAGGCCAGGAACGGAAACACACCCGCCGCGGTGCCCCACAGCAGCCACTTGACCTGGCGGCGCGGCACGAGCCCGCGCGTGCGGCGGTAGGAGTCGACGAGCACCGCCACGGCGAGCGTGAAGTAGGCCGCGAAGTAGAGCGGCTCCGCGCGGTCGATCGCCGCGACGATCGACCAGAGCGCGCCCTGCTCCTCGCCCGAGGCGACGAGCGCGTGGCTCATCGCCCCGGCGCCGGTCACAACCAGCGCGGGCAGGTAGAGCGCGGGGACCAGCCAGGCGCGCCGAGCGCGCGGGCGGCGCTCGGGAAACGCCAGGCAGAAGTGGAGGAACACGGCCGGCAGGAACAAGACCGCCAGCGAATCGATCCAGAACAGCAGCCAGTCGAAGCGGGTGAGCGAGCCGGTGTAGGAGATCGAGTAGACGAGGAAGAAGAGGGCGCACACCGCGTAGAAGTGCAGGGCCGCGCGGTCGGCGGGCCGCCGCAGCAGCACGACCGTGCCCACCACCAGGCAGAAGAAGCCGGCGAGCGAGAGGTAGTAGAAGGCGCTCACGTTGCCTCGCGCGAGCGGCGCCACCACGACGTCCAGCACGCGCCGCTCGCTCTCGCGCAGCAGCGTGTAGGTCGCGCGCTCCCCGGCGCGGCGCGCCGCGAGCAGGCTCTCGAGCCGGCTCGGGCTGAGCGCCTCTTCGGCGTCCACGGCCACGAGCACGTCCCCGACGCGGACGCCCGCGTCGTCGGCCGGTCCCCCCGGGGCGATGCGCGTGGCCACCAGACCCTGGGTGGTCTGGCGCCAGAACGCGCCGTCGTCCATCAGCGTGAAGCTCGCTTTCAGGACCAGGTTGGCCACACCGAGGCCCGCGAGCGCGAGTCCCACTGCGACCACCACGGCGTTCTTGAAACGGCTGGCTTTCATGACGGGCGTGGCTCTCCGGCCACAATTCGACGTCGTTCCAAATCAAAGCAATCCACGTGCCTGGACGTCAGGTCAGTGGGCCCGCACAAATCCATATAGAACAAGGTCTTCTTCGCGATTCCCCGATCTTGAATCCAGCGCATCGAAGTCGAAACCGAAAACTTGGATCGATTCTCGAGCGAAAAAAAGTGAGGCCCCTTCGAGCCTCCTCTCTGAGAAACCGATCGACGCCTTCGAGAGCCCCTTCCTAGAAACGGACCGAGATCCCTCCGACGACCCGCGTGGGCGGGTCCTGAACCGCGAGCTCGTCCAGGAAGCCGGCCTGGGACGCCTCGTAGAACATGTTGCGGACGGCCAGCAGCAGCTCCCAGTCGGCGCGCGTCAGCGGCGCGAGGAACGGGAGCCCCTGCGTCAGCTGGACGTCGAAGCGGGTCGAGGTCGAGACGGCTCGTGAGCCCGTGGCGAGCGTGGTGCCCGAGTCCGAGAGCGCGTTCAAGCGGCACAGAGCGGCCACGCGCGTATCGGACCAGCCGATGAACGTCTCCACCCGCGCGGCCAGGTCGTGGAACTCGGCCTCGTCGAACGCCGTCATCGGCGCGACGGCGGCGAGCATGGCCGCACTCGACCGGCGACCCTGCCCGAAGGTGTAGGTGACCGAGCCGTCCACGACGCCCCCGAAGCGGCGACCCACGGTCACGCCGAAGCCCTTCGCCGCGAGCGTGCCGGTGTTGCGCACGAAGGGCGCGCCGTCCTCGAACACCGTGAGCAGTGCGTCGTGGGTCGATTCGGAAAACAGCTGGGCGCCCACGTGCGCGGAAGGCCCGAGCGCCCGCGTCACGCCCATCTCGAAGCGCAGCGATCGCCCCGGCCGCAGGTCCTCGTCGAGGCGGGCCCAGGTGATCCCGGGCGAGGCCGCCACGGTCGACAGCGTCAGCAGGTCGCCGCCCGGCGCGAGCGTGCGCGTGGCGAACGAGCCGCGCACGACCGTCTCGCTGTCGCCCTGCATCTCGACCTCGACGACGGCGTCGGCGTGGTGCGAGTCGGGCAGGAAGCCCAGGTAGGTGTAGCGCGCGCCCGCGGTGGCCTTGAGCCGCTCGCCGATCCGCCAGCGATCGCGCACGAAGACGGCGCCAAACGTGCGGCCCGGCTCGGCCAGTCCGGGCCCGAACGCGTCCCGGCTGTCGGCGGCGCCGTAGCCGGCCCCCACCTCGATCTCGTGGCCGGCTCCGGGCTCGAGCACGAACTCGGCGGCCACGCGCCAGCCGCGCCCCTCGCTCTCGCTCATCAGGCCGCCGAGCGTCCACGCGACACCCTCGGTCAGGCGACCCTGGAGCTGGAGCGAGCCCATGCCCGCCGGCAGGCCGAGGCCGCTCGCGGCGGGGACGCCGCCACCCGGGCCGCCGGTGGCCGCCAGCTCGACGCTGCCGTCGAAGGCGTCGAGCCTCAGCGGCGCCCCGGTGTCGAGCGCGAGCGCCGGAGCGTCGTCCCTTTCCGGCAGCTCGGGACCGGAGGTCTCGAGCACGGAGCGGCGCTTGTGCCGCACCAGCCAGCGCCACTCGTCCTGGCTGGTGGCCTTGCCTTCCTCGCCAGCCTGCGCCGCCTTGGCCTGCTCGCCGACCGGCGTCAGGCTCAGCGTGTAGAGCGCGTCGCGGTTCGGGAGCACCGTCACGTGCCGCGCCGCCGAGGGCTCGTGGCCCGAGCCGATCGCACGCAGCGTGTAGGAGCCGGCCGGGAGCGATGGCAGCACGAACTGCCCCATGCCGTCGGCGAGCGTCACGAGGCTGCCGCCGCGGATGCCCTTGCCGAAGATCGAGACGAGGGCGCCGGCGACCGGGACCCCGCGCGTGCTCTCCACCCACCCGACGAGCCCGCCTCCCTCGTCCCCTCGAGCCTGTGGAGACGTGAGTGGAGACAGAATCGTGGAGGCGACGACCGCCCAGCCGAAGCCTCGGCAGGAACTCAACGCGCTGACCTCCAGGGGGATGCCTGACCCGTTGCCAAGCTCGACCGTACCAAGGGGCTGGAGCCCCTGTCAATAGCAGGGGCCCTCGCGCCCCGAAGGGGCCCGACCGGAGGGCCTGGACGGGCCGGCTCATGCGGCGCGCCGGGGGCGTGTGCTATAAGGGCCCTCCGCCCCGCGCGCGACCCATGGCCAGGATCCACGACGTCTCGGTACCCCTCGTCCCCGGGCTGCCGGTCTACCCCGGGGACCCGCCGCTCGTGGTCGAGGCGGTGCAGCGGGCCGGGGAGTCGCCCTACGGTCTCGCCCGGCTGACGCTCACGACCCACAGCGGGACCCACGTGGACGCGCCCCTCCATTTCGTCGCGGGCGGCGCCCCCGTCGACGCCCTGCCGCTCGAGATCCTGCTGGGCAAGGCCCGCGTCGTCGAGATCCAGGCGCGCGAGCGCGTCGAGCGCGCCGATCTCGAAGCCCTCGACCTGCGGGACGACCTGCGCGTGCTGCTCAAGACGCGGATGTCCGGCCAGCTGCTGAAGGCGGGCTACCAGGAAGACCACGTCTACATGACCGGCGACGCGGCCCACTACCTGGTGCAAGCCGGCCTCAAGCTCGTGGGGTTCGACTACCTGTCGATCGACCGCTACGGCGACGCGTCCTACCCCGCGCACCACGCGCTGCTCGGCGCCGGCGTCGTGGTCGTGGAGGGGCTCGACCTCTCGGAGGTCGAGCCGGGCGAGT
>DATEUE010000066.1:0-6447 GCA_035283305.1 Vicinamibacteria bacterium
GGGCGAGCGGGAGCGCGGCCTCGTACGCGCGGCGTGCCTCCGGCTTGCGCCCGAGCTCGCGCAGCAGCCGCGCCTCGCGCCGCCTCAGGCCGGCGTCGTCCGGCGAGGCGGCCTGCCCGCTGCGCAGCCGCGCGAGCGCCCCCTCGCTGTCGCCCGCCCGAACGCGGCACTCGGCTGCTCCCTGCCAGGCGGCGACGTGGGCGGGTACGCGGCGCGCGGCCTCGTCGAAGTGCGGACCCGCCTCGGCGTGCCGACCCTCGGCGACCAGCGCCCGTGCGAGGTAATAGTGCACCTCGAAGCTGGAGACGCCACCCGCCAGCACCTGGCGCAGCTTCCGCACGCTCGTCGCGGGGTCCTTGGCGTGGAAGGCGAGGAGCGCCTCGCGGATCAGGCTGTTGACGATCCGGAACTCCGCGATCTTGTCCTTGGGATCGGCTCCCGGCGTCGCCGTCTCGGCGGGGCCGGAGGCGCCGACGTAGCCGAGGGCGCCCAGCTTCTCGATGGTCTCGTCCGGAGGCGCGGAGCCACCCTCGCGCCGGACCTGCCGCTCGCGGTCCAGCATCTTGGCGAGGGCCGCCCGCATGGCCGCGGCCTGGGGTCCCTTCTCCCGCGCGAGGTCGTGGCGCTCGCCAGGGTCTTCGCGCAGGTCGTAGAGCTCCGGGCGTGGTGCCTGGACGTACTTGAAGCGCCCCTCGCGGATGACGCGCAGGTCGCTCCAGCCGAACTGCAGCAGGGGCACGAGCGTCTCGGCATAGGTCATGGGCTCGTCGGGCTCCGGCGCCCCGCGCAGTGCCGCGACCAGGCTGCGGCCCGAGAGCGCGAGCTCCCGGGGTGCTCCGAGGCCCGCCAGCTCGAGGACGGTGGGGAAGACGTCGACGAGTCGCAGCGTGCGCTCGAGGCGGCGTCCCGGCGGGATGCCAGGAGCCCGCACCAGGAAGGGGACGCGCAGTGTCGTCTGGTAGACGAAGAAGCCGTGCAGGGCCTCGTCGTGCTCGCCGAGGCCCTCGCCGTGGTCGGAGGTGACGACGAGTGCCGTGTCGTCTCCGAGCCCGAGCGAGGCGAGCGCGTCCTCGAAGCGGCCGAAGAGCTCGTCGGCCCAGGCCACCTCTCCGTCGTAGGGGCGGCCCGCGTAGCGCGACGCAAGGGGCTCGGGCGGCTCGTAGGGATCGTGAGGCTCGTAGAGGTGGAGCCAGAGGAAGACGCGGCGCCCGGCCTGCCCCCGGAGCCAGGCGACGGCTTCTGCGATCGCGTCCTCGCCCTTCTTCTGGACCGTGTTCAGGAACTGCGCGTCGCCGCTCGCGCCTTCGAAGCTGTCGGCATAGACGTCGAAGCCGCGGTCGAGGCCCGACTGCGAGTCGAGCACGACCGAGGAAACGAAAGCCCCCGTCGCGAAGCCGTGCTTGCGGAAGAGCTCGGCCAGCAGCGGCACCCGCGGGACCACCGCCGGGGAGACGTTGTCGCGGACGGCGTGCTCCATCGGCAGCAGGCCGGTGAAGAGCGAGACGTGGGAGGGGCGCGTGAGCGGGACGTGGGCCGAGGCCTCCACGGCGAGCGCGCCCGTGGCGGCGATGTGGTCGAGGCGCGGCGTCTTCACGTCCCGCGCGCCGTAGCAGCCGAGGCGGTCGGCGCGCAGCGTGTCGATGGTGACGATCACGACGTGGCGCGCCACCTTCGGCGCGGCAGGCGTGCGCTGGCAGGCGCAGAGGCCTGCGGCGAGGCCGAGCGCCAGGAGCCGCCGCATGCGCGGCACTATATCAGCCGGTGCGCGCGCGGCCGACTAGCTCTGCTTCAGGGAGTATCCTGCGGCCCACATGCTGAGCCTGAGGCTGTGGCTCGACGAGGACGAATCGTGGCGCGAGCGGCTGCTGCGGATGCCGCACGAGCTGAGCTCCGCCGGGCTCGTGGCCCGCGCTGTGTTCCTCGCGCTGCTCGCGCTGTGGACGCTCGGCTTTCTGCGCCATGGCATGGACGCACGCTACCTGATGGACTCGTTCCTGCACATGATCCACCTGCCGTTCCACGAGGCCGGACACGTATTGCTCATGCCGCTCGGGCGCTTTCTGAGCGTCCTCGGCGGGTCGGCCTTCCAGGTGGCGATCCCTCTACTGTGCGGCGCCGTGTTTCTCCTGAAGAACCGCGATCCCTTCGCAGCGTCGATCACGCTCTGGTGGACCGGGGCGAGCCTGATGGACCTCGCGCCCTACATCGCCGACGCCCGCTCGCTGCGACTGCCGCTCCTCGGCGGCCGTACGGGCGCCGAAGTCGAGGGCCACGACTGGGAATACCTGCTCGGGACGCTGGGGCTGCTGAGCCAGGACGTCACGCTCGGTCGGCTGTCGTTCGCACTCAGCGCGCTCGCGATGGTGGGCGCGCTGGCCTGGGGCGGCGTCGTGCTGTGGCGGGCTCGCCGAGGCTGATTCGAGCGGTTTGAGCCCCGCGGACGTGACCCCGCGCACAGTGTGACGTCCCGCACTTCCACCAAGACCTCCACGCGCATCAAATGGGATCACTCTCGCAGCGGGAGCCGGCGCAGCGTCGCACGGTTGCGTGACCGGCCCCGAGCTGCTCTCCAGCGATTCGACAGCAGAAGGTGTCCGTGTCTCGACAGCAGGGATCCGCTCGTACGGGCTGGGCGGCCGTCTACGTCGTGGGCTTCGCCGTCGTGGGCCTGCTCTTCGTGAACGGTGCCGGGTACTACCGCACGCCGCTGCTCGAGCGGGCTCACCACGAGGGCTACTGGACCTGGAAAGCGGGCGGGAGCCTCGGGCACAAGCTGGGTGTCGTCGGCTCCTCGATGATGGTGCTGATGCTCGGCTACTCGCTGCGCAAGCGGGTGGCGGCGCTGCGACGGCTGGGAGCGCTCAGCCGCTGGCTCGACGTGCACATCTTCCTGGGCGTGTTCGGGCCGCTGCTGGTGGTGCTGCACAGCGGATTCAAGGTGCAGGGCCTGGTGGCGCTCAGCTTCTGGTCGATGATCGTGGTCGCCTCGAGCGGCGTCCTGGGCCGCTACCTCTACCTGCAGATTCCACGGACGCGCGCCGGCGAGGCGCTCGCGCTCGCCGAGATCGAGAAGCAGGACCGCGAGCTGTCGCAGCGGCTGCGCGCGAGCTTCGGCCTGGACGACGCCCAGCTCGAGCGCATCGACGCGCTCGTCGCCGTCCCTGAGCGGAGCGGGCTCGTCCTCGGCTTCGTGCGCATGGTCGTCGGGCAGCTGCGGCTGCGCGCCGCCCTCGCCGCGTTCGCCCGGGGCTTCCAGGGCGTGCCGCGGCCGCTCTACCGCGACTTCGAGCGCGTGGTGCAGCAGAAGGCGCTCGTGCGGCGCCGAATCCTGCTCTGGGACCGGGCGCACGAGCTGTTCCACTACTGGCACGTGATGCACAAGCCGTTCGCGCTGGTGATGTACCTGTTCATGGTCGTTCACGTGGCCGTCGCGGTGATGACGGGCTACGCGTGGGGGAGCGGGCCGTGACCGGCCTCTCGGCGCGGGCGCTCGTGGCCACACTCACGTTCCTGGCGCTCGGAACGGCTGCACGCGGCCAGATCTCGCCCGGGCCGCTGAGCCGCGCGCACGCCAAGCTCGAGGGCAGCTCGCGCTGCCTCGACTGCCACGATGCGAAAGAGGGAGTCGCGACGAGCAAGTGCCTGGTGTGCCACGAGCCGCTCGCGAAGCGGATCGCTGCCGGCAAGGGCCTGCACGCGCGACCCGACTACCGCGATTGCCGGAAGTGCCACGTCGAGCACCAGGGGACCGAGTTCGATCTCGTCTACTGGGGCAAGCCGGGGCGCGCGGCGTTCGACCACACGCTGACGGGGCACGCGCTCGCCGGCAAGCACGCGCGGCTCGCCTGTGACCAGTGCCACAAGACGCGCTCCTTCCTCGGCGCCGTGACCGAGTGCGCCTCGTGCCACAAGGACGAGCACCGCGGCCAGTTCGCCGGACGGGCCTGCGCGTCCTGCCACGGCGAGCAGGCCTGGAAGCCGGCGCCCGGCTTCGACCACGCAAAGACGTCCTGGCCGTTCACGGGCCGCCACGGGGTGGTCGCGTGCGAGCGCTGTCACTCCAGGCGCCAGCCGGACCCGAAGAGCCCGGCCGAGAGCTTCCGGGTGTTTCGCGTCGCGGCCGGGCGGGAGTGCGCGAGCTGCCACGCGGACGTGCACAAGGCCCGGCTCGGCAGCAACTGCGTCTCGTGCCACAACACTTCCGCATGGAAGCAGACGAAGACCACGGGCTTCGACCACGGGCGCACGGCCTACCCGCTCACCGGACGACACGCCGCCGTGGCGTGCGAGAAGTGCCACGTCCCGGGCCGACCGCTGCGTGTGAAGCACGATCTTTGCGCCGACTGCCACCGCGACGCCCACGGCGGCGAGCTGGTGCGGCGCGCAGACGGGGGGCGCTGCGAGAGCTGCCACGACGTCCAGGGGTTCCGGCCCGCCCGCTACGCTGCGGAGGATCACGCGAAGACGGCCTACCCGTTGCGGGGTGCGCACCTCGCGATCGCGTGCGACGAGTGTCATCGGCCGCCGAGCGGCGCGGCCGCGGGCGTGCGTCGGGCGTCGCTCTCGGGTCAGGGCGCGGTGGTGCCGCTCAAGCTCGCCGCCACGCGCTGCTTCGACTGCCACCGCGACCCGCATCGCGGCGAGACGGCCGCGGTGGCCGCCGGGAACGCCTGCGAGACCTGCCACCGCGTGGAGGCGTGGCGCGAGGTCGGCTTCGACCACGCCAAGACCCGCTACCCGCTGTCGGGCCGGCACGCCAAGGTCGCCTGCGCCCGCTGCCACACCCGCGCCCAGCAGGCTGAGCCCGCCCGCCTCGCCTTCAAGGGAGCGGCGACAGAATGCGCCGCCTGCCACAGCGATCCGCACGCCGGGCAGTTCGCCACGAGCGCGGGAGGCCGCACCGCGTGCGAGCGCTGCCACGCCACCGACTCGCTCCAGTCGGCGCGCTTCTCGCACGACCGGGACTCGCGCTACAAGCTCGACGGCGCACACGTGCGCCTAGCGTGTGTCACCTGTCACAAGCCGGAGATGCGCGACGGCAAACGCGTCGTCCACTACAAGCCGCTGCCCCTCACGTGCGCGGGCTGCCACGGGAACCGGCAGACCGCCGCCCTCGGAGGACCGCGATGAGGAAGGCGATCCTGGCCTTGGGCCTGCTCGCGCTGGTGCCGGTGCTGGCGATCCACGCGCAGAGCGCGAAGGAGCAGCCCCACGGCAACCTGGACAAGGACTGTGGCGACTGCCACAGCGCCGAGCGCTGGACTCCGGTCGCGAAGCCGTCCAAGTTCCGCCACGAGTCGACGGGATTCCGGCTCGAGGGGGCCCACGGCCAGGCGTCCTGCCGCGCCTGCCACGGCTCGCTGGTGTTCAACCACGTGGGCACGGCGTGCGCCGACTGCCACAAGGACGCGCACCGCGGCGAGCTCGGCTCGCAGTGCGAGTCCTGCCACGTCCCGGCCAGCTGGACCAACCAGACGCAGATGCTGCAGGTTCACAACCGCACGCGGCTGCCGCTGTTCGCCACGCACGCGCGGCTCGACTGCGCCGCCTGCCACCGCAGCCAGCGCCCCTATCAGTACGCGACGACGCCCGCCGAGTGCGGCAACTGCCACCTCTCGACCTACTTGGCGACGACCAACCCGGGCCACGCCGCGGCCGGCTTCTCCCGGCGCTGCGAGGACTGCCACAGCGTCACCGCGCCGAGCTGGTCGAGCTCGGCCTTCTCGCACCCGGCCACGTTCCCGCTCGCCGGAGGGCACGGTGGCCTCGCCTGCTCGCGCTGCCACGGCGCCGGCAAGCCCCACGCGGTCGGGGCGGCGTGCGTGTCCTGCCACGAGCCGGCCTTCATGGCGGCGGCGAACCCCAGCCACACCGCGGGCGGCTTCCCGCGCACGTGCGAGGACTGCCACACGAGCGTGTCCTGGCGGCCGGCGAAGTTCGACCACGCTGCGACCCGCTTCCCGCTGACGGGGGCGCACACGCGGACCGAGTGCGCGCGCTGCCACGTGGGCGGGAGCTACAAGGGCACTCCCAGCGACTGCAACTCGTGCCACCAGCCGGATTACGCGCGCACGACGAACCCGAACCACCAGGCGGGACGCTTCTCGACCAAGTGCCAGGACTGCCACAACACCGGGGCCTGGAAGCCGGCCAACTTCGACCATTCGCGGACGCGCTTCGCGCTCACGGGCGCGCACGAGCGAACCGAGTGCGCGCGCTGCCACGTGAGCGGGCGCTACACGGGCACGCCGACGGACTGCAACTCCTGCCACCAGCCGGACTACGCGCGCACCACGAACCCGAACCACGCGGCGGGCAGCTTCCCGATCACGTGCCAGACCTGCCACGGCACGAGTGCGTGGCGGCCTGCGAGCGTGGATCACAACCGCACCCGCTTCCCGCTGACGGGTGCGCACACGCGAGTCGAGTGCGCGCGCTGCCACGTGG
>DATEUE010000067.1:0-4989 GCA_035283305.1 Vicinamibacteria bacterium
GGAAGGAGACCGTGCGGAAAGCGCCGTCCGCATCGGCCTGCACCGGCTCCGCCGCGACGCCCTCGAACCCGGCCCGGGTGAGCGCGCGGATCGCGAGCCGGTGGCCCACGCCGTGCATCGGCGTGTAGGCGATGCGCAGCGAGCCGCCCTCGCCCGGGTGCAGCGACGCGCGGGCGAGCCCGTCCAGATAGGCCTCCTCGACGGCCGAGTCGCGCGCGTCCACGAGCGTCCGCAGGCCTTTCGCCGCCGCGTCCATCGGCGCCGGTCGCGCGATCGCATCGCATCGCGGCGCGGCCTTGATCTGGCGCGCGATCGCGCCGTCCACGGGCGGGATGATCTGGCCGCCGGTCGCCATGTAGACCTTGTAGCCGTTGTCCCACGGCGGGTTGTGGCTGGCCGTCACCATCACGCCTCCGGCGGCCCGGAGCTGGGGGACGGAGAACGCCAAAAGCGGCGTCGGCACCGGGTCGGGGAACAGGCGCACCGGGATCCCGAGGCCCGCGAGCACGGCGGCCGCGTCCTCGGCGAAGCGCCGGCTGGAGTAGCGGCCGTCGAAGCCGATCACGACGCCGCGCGTCTTTGCCTCCGCGCCAGGCGCCTGCAGCAGGTGAGAGCCGAAGCCCCACGTCGCCTTGATCACCGCCAGGCGGTTCATGCGCGAGAGCCCGGCCTCGACGCGCCCGCGCAGGCCCGCGGTGCCAAACTCCAGCGGACCCGTGAAACGGTCGGCGAGATCGCGCCGCGCGGCCTCGTCGCCGCCCTGCGCGCGCGTCAGCAGCGCCTCGAGCTCGGCCCGTGTCTCGGGGTCGGGGTCCTCGAGGAGAAGCGCGCGCGCGAGGGATACCGGATCGCCCATCGCCGCATTCTAGCGCTAGGATGTGGCCGTGCTCGCACCCACGCTCGTGGCGCTGCTCGCAGCGACGCCGTCGCTACAGGGCGCCGCCGCCTCGCCTGCGCTCGCCGAGCGCTTTGCGCGGCTCGCGCTCGCCTGCGTCCACCAGGAATACCCCAACAAGATCGCGCACGTGCTGCACGCCGACGCCGACGCGCGCGTGCCGCGCGAGCTGACGCCGGCCTTCTACGGGTGCTACGACTGGCACTCCTCGGTACACGGCCACTGGCTGCTCGCGCGCGTCGCGCGGCTCGCTCCCGAGGCAGCCTTGGCGAAGGACGCGCGCGCGGCGCTGGCGCTGAGCCTGACGCCCGAGAAGCTCGCCGCGGAGGTGCGCTACCTCGAGGGCAAGGGCCGCGCGAGCTTCGAGCGGCCCTACGGCCTGGCGTGGCTGCTTCAGCTCGCGGCCGAGCTGCGCGGGTGGGTGACGCCCGAGGCTCGCGCCTGGGCCGAGGCGATGGCCCCGCTCGAGCGCACGGCCGTTGCACGGCTGCGCGAGTGGCTGCCGAAGCTCACGAATCCCGTGCGGATCGGCGAGCACTCGCAGACCGCGTTCGCGCTCGGCCTGGTGCTCGATTGGGCGCGCGTGGCCGGCGAGCGGGAGATGGAGGCGCTCGTCGTGGCCCGCAGCCGCGACTTCTATGGGGCGGATCGCACGTGCCCGCTCGGCTACGAGCCGTCGGGAGAGGACTTCCTCTCCCCGTGCCTGGGCGAAGCCGACCTGATGCGCCGCGTGCTGAAGCCCGCGCAGTACGCGGGCTGGCTCGACACCTTCCTGCCCGGGCTCCCGCGCGACGGCCGCGCCGACTGGCTCGCCCCGGGCATCGTCACGGACCCGACCGATCCCAAGCTCGCTCATCTCGACGGGCTCAACTTGAGCCGCGCGTGGATGCTCGAGGGCATCGCCGCGGGCCTTCCCGAGCGCGACCAGCGTATCGCCGCGCTGCGAGCGGCGGCCGCGGTGCACCGCGAGAAGGGCCTCGCGGCCGTGACGGGTGAGCACTACGAAGGCGGCCACTGGCTGGGCACCTTCGCGGTCTACCTCGTCACCGGCCGTGGGCTGCGCTAGAAACGGAGGTCCCATGAGAGCAGCGATCCCCGCGACGCTCGTCGCCGCGCTCACCCTTGCCGTCCCCGCGGTCGCCGAGGGGCCGTCCGTGCCGACGCTCGCGATCGGGGCCAAGGCCCCCGATTTCGATCTGCCCGGCGTCGACGGCAAGCACTATACGCTCGCGAGCTTCGATAAGGCGAAGCTGCTCGTGTTCGTCTTCACCGCGAACCACTGCCCGACCGCGCAGGCCTACGAGGACAGGATCGCGAAGCTCCACACGGACTTTGCGAGCCGCGGCGTCCAGCTCGTCCTCGTATCGCCGAACGACCCGCTCGCGCTGCGGCTCGACGAGCAGGCCTGGACGGACCTGGGCGACACGCTCGAAGACATGAAGATCCGCGCCAAAGACCGGGGCTGGAGCTTCCCCTACCTCTACGACGGCGAGACGGAGTCGATGTCGCGGCAGTACGGGCCGATCGCAACCCCGCACGTCTTCGTGTTCGACGCCGAGCGCAAGCTCCGCTACGCCGGCCGCGTCGACGACAAGGAGAACCCCGCGAAGGCCACGACCAGCGAGGCGCGCGATGCGATCGAGGCGGTGCTCGCCGGCAGGCCCGTCCAGGTCGAGACCACCAAGGTCTTCGGCTGCTCGGTGAAGTGGTCGGACAAGCGGGGGTCGGTGGCTGACGGCTTTGCGAAGTGGGCACTCGAGCCGGTGGCTCTCGAGCCGATCGACGAAGCCGGCGTGAAGGCCCAGCTGAAGAACGAGGGCGGCAAAAAGCTGCGGCTCATCAACCTGTGGGCCACCTGGTGCGGGCCCTGCGTGATCGAGTTCCCCGACCTCGTGTCGCTCCACCGGATCTACCGCGGCCGCGAGTTCGAGGTGGTGACGGTGAACGCCGACGACCCGGAGAAGCGGGACAAGGCGCTCGAGTTCCTGAAGGCCGCGCAGGCCTCGACGCGGAACTACGCCTTCGACAAGGGCGACCCCTACGCGCTCATCGAGGCGGTGGATCCGAAGTGGCAGGGTGCTTTGCCGCACACGATCCTGGTCGCCCCCGGGGGAGAGGTGATCTACCGCAGCGAGGCCGCCTTCGACATGCACGAGGTGCGCAGGCGAATCGTCGGCTGGCTGGGCCACTACTACCACTCCACACCGGGAGGGAAGTGAGATGCCGAGGATACGTCTCGCGCTTGTAGCCTTACTGGCGTTCCCGTCGCTTGCCCTGGCGCAGGCGCCCGACGCCGGCGCAGCCAACCCGCGCGCCGGGAAGAGCTTCATCGCGACGCCCGTCTTTTCCCCCGAGGAGGACCGCACGCTGCTTGCGCTCTTCGAGGGCCTGCGCGTGGCCGACGTGACCGACGGCATGGACGCGGTGGGGCTGCAGAACGTGGGCCTGATGGACCCCGGGATTCGTCCCCTGTGGAAGGACACGCAGGCCTTCACGCACAGGTTCGTCGGGATCGCGGTGACCGCCCGTTACGTGCCCACGCAGCGGGCGGCGGCCGGACGGCGGGCCGTCCCGGAGTACGACAAGTGGTCGGGCGACTGGTACGGCACGCTCTCGCCCGAGCCGTTCCAGGAGCTGCTCCGGCCCGGCAGCGCGCTCGTGATCGACGACGCGGCGCGCGCCGACGTGGGATCGATCGGCTCGAACAACATCATGGCCTGGAAGCTGCGCGGAGCCGTGGGCGTCGTCACGGATGCGACCGCGCGCGACACCGACGAGATCGCCACCGAGAGGATGCCGCTCTACTTCCGCCGGCCGGGCCGCGGCATCCGGCCGGGCCGCAACGAGATCGAGTCGGTCAATCGGCCGATCGTGTGTGGCGGGGTGCTCGTGATCCCCGGCGACGTGATCGTGGCCGACGGCGACGGTGTCCTCGTCGTGCCGCGCGCGAACGCCAAGGACGCCGCGCGCTACGCGCGGCGCATCCTTGAGGGCGACAAGGCCGGCCGGCGCAAGCTCTACGAGAAGCTGGGCCTGCCGAAGGACAAGTCGGTCGAGTAGGCCGCCTCAGCCAGGTCTGACCGCCAGTCGGCCGTGACGCTCAACCACGGCCGGACTCCGCGACGGACGCGTCGCTCGCCCGGCGGAAGAGCGGCCTGACGGCGGCCATCAGGACGAGCACCAGGCCGAAGGTGCAGACCATCGCGGCCCCGGTCGGCATGTCCAGCTTCACCGACAGGAAGATGCCCAGCGCGGACACGACCGTTCCCATCGTCCAGCCGATCGCGAGGCGCGGGCCCACGCGGTCGGCGTAGAGCATGGCTGCTACCGAGGGCACGATCAGGTAGCAGAACACGAGCAGCACGCCCGCGATCAGCACCGAGGAGGTCACCACGAAGCCGAACGACGCGTAGAAGAGGAAGTCCCAGAACCGGACCCGCAGCCCGTCGCGCTCGGCCTTGGCGTGGTCCATCGAGATCGCGAGGAACTGGCGGCGGAACACGTAGTGGAAGATGCCGATCGCCGCGTAGAGCGCGGCGGTCTTGCCGACCTCGCCCCAGGAGACCGCGAGGATGTTGCCGACCAGCATGTCCTTCAGGTGCTCGCTCTCCGAGGTGGCGTGGCTCATCGCGAGGATGGTGGCGGCCGAGGCCACGGCGTAGGCGATCCCGATGATCGCCTCCTGCGGGATGCGGGCGTGGCGGATCCTGACCGTGGAGAAGATCGCGGCGCCGAGGAAGGTGAACGCGAGGCCGGTCCAGTAGACCCAGGGGCCGTGCGGGTCCTGCCCCGTGAACGGGAGCAGGATCGCGATCGTCGAGCCGAGCGCCGCGATCTGCGCGAGCGAGAGGTCAACGAAGATGACGCCGCGCTCGACCACGTGCACGCCCAGGTAGGCGTGGATGCCGGTCAGGATCAGGCTGGCCACGAACGGCGCGGCGAGGAATTTGAGAACGTCAAGCTCCATGGCTACTTCGCCCCCGTTTCCTTGATCGCCGCCACCAGCAGGCCGAGATCGTAATCGAAGAGCTTGATGTAGTCCGTGATCTCCTTCTCGCCTCCGACCGAGGGCAGCATCACGAGCACCTTGGCGC
>DATEUE010000068.1:0-7390 GCA_035283305.1 Vicinamibacteria bacterium
CGCCTCCAGAATGGCTTCGTCCTCGGTTCTGAGATCAATATGGAACGGGCTCTGCCTAGGCATTCGACCCTCTCGCCAGAGAGGGTACCGCCCTGGAGCCTGAATGTCTACGTACAATACGTCATCGTATTTATGGAGTTAGGGACTTAGGCGCGCGCGGGGCCGAGCGCCTGCGCCGCGACGACTGCGGGCTCTCGGACGGCGGTGTCCGCCGGCACGAGCTCGAACGCCTCGGGCGTCGCGATCAGCTTGTTCGCGACCGCGGCGTGCAGCGCGTGGCCGGCGCGGGTGGCCTCGAGTCGTCCGACGAGCGGGTGGCCGAGCAGCGCCAGGTCGCCGATCGCGTCGAGGATCTTGTGGCGCACGAACTCGTCCTCGAAGCGCAGCTTGTTGTTGAGCACACCGGTCTCGCCGATCACGACCGCGTTCTCGAGGCTGCCGCCGAGCGCCAGGCCGCTCTTGCGCAGGAGCTCCACCTCGCGCAGGAAGCCGAACGTCCGCGCCGGGGCGATCTGCTCGCTGAAGCTGCGCGGCGTCACGCGCAGCGAGAGCGCCTGGTGCCGCAGCAGCGGGTGGTCGAAGCCGATCGCGTAGCTGACCTCGAAGTGCTCGCTCGGCACGAGCCGCGCGACCTTTCCGCCGTGAACCACCTCGACCGGCTGCACGACTCGCAGCAGCTGGCGCGGCACGGCGAGCGGCCGCAGCCCCGCCTCGTGCAGCAGGATCACGAAGGGTGACGCGCTGCCGTCGAGCACCGGGACTTCCGGGCCGTCGACCTCGACGCGCACGTCGTCGATGCCGAGACCGCAAAGCGCGGCGAGCAGGTGCTCGACCGTGCCGATCGAGACCCCGTCCCGGTGCAGCGTCGTGGCGTGATCCTGGGAGCCGATGTGGGCGAGCGTCGCCTTGATCTCGACACCCACGTCCGTGCGCACGAAGCGGATGCCGTGCTCGGCGGGTGCGGGGACGAGCCGCAGTCGCACCGGCCGCCCGCAGTGGAGCCCGATCCCGGTGCACGCGACCTCGCGTCTCAGCGTACGGCGATAAACCACGTTGAACCGTCCCCGATGGGCGAGTTGACGCAAGACGCCCGCGCGGAACAGAGCAATCCCTGTGCCGGGCGAGCCCGAGCCTTCCATCCTCGGTTTATCAACAGCTTACGGGTGCGTTGCCCTGGCGCCGTGTGGTTGCCACGCCACGCTTTCCGGTCAGTGTGGTTCTGAGGCCACGCTCTTGGGCGTGCCGCCACGGCCGGAGAGCAGGGGCCGCAGGTAGCGGGCCGTCTGGCTGCGCCTCGAGCGCACCACGGTCTCGGGGGTGCCCGACACCACGACGCGACCGCCCTCGTCGCCCGCGCCGGGGCCCAGGTCGATCACCCAGTCGGCGCACTTGACGACGTCGAGGTTGTGCTCGATCACCACCACCGTGTTGCCCGCGTCGACGAGCCGCCCGAGCACCTCGAGCAGCCGCCGCACGTCGTCGAAGTGCAGGCCCGTGGTGGGCTCGTCGAGCAAGTAGAGCGTGCGGCCGGTTTCGCGGCGGCCCAGCTCCCGCGCGAGGCGGACGCGCTGCGCCTCGCCGCCCGAGAGCGTCGCCGCGTTCTGCCCGAGCCTCAGGTATCCGAGGCCGACCTCGCTCAGCGTCGCGAGCAGCCGCTGCAGCCGCGCGTGCGCCGAGAGCAGCTCGCGCGCCGCGTCGACGGAGAGCTCGAGCACGTCGGCGATGCTCAACCCCTGGTAGCGCACCTCGAGCGTCTCGCGGTTGTAGCGGCGCCCGTGGCACGCCTCGCACGGCACGAACACGTCGGGCAGGAAGTGCATCTCCACGCGCCGCACCCCGTCGCCCTGGCAGGCCTCGCAGCGGCCGCCCTTGACGTTGAACGAGAAGCGCCCCGGCCGATAGCCGCGCGCGCGCGCCTCGGGCACCATGCTGAACAGCTCGCGAATCAAGCCGAAAGCGCCGGTGTAGGTGGCCGGGTTCGAGCGCGGTGTGCGGCCGATCGGGCTTTGGTCGATCGCGATCACCTTGTCGATGGCCTCGACGCCCTCGAGCGCCCGGTGGCGGCCCGGCTCGGCGGTGGCCCGGTACAGCCGCTGCGCGAGCGCTCGGTGCAGCACGTCCTCGACGAGCGTCGACTTCCCCGAGCCCGAGACGCCGGTGACGGCGGTGAGCGCTCCGGTCGGGATCGCCGCGTCGACGTCGCGCAGGTTGTGAGCGCGCGCACCCAGCACGCGCAGCCAGCCGCGGGCCGGTCGCCGCGCCTGCGGCACCGCGACCGCGAGCTCGCCGCGCAGGTAGCGGCCGGTCAGGCTGCCGTCGATCGAAGCCGGCGGGCCCGAGTACATCAGCCGGCCGCCGGCCTCGCCGGCGCCCTCGCCGAGGTCGAGCACCCAGTCGGCCGTGCGGATCGTCTCCTCGTCGTGCTCGACCACCACCACGGTGTTGCCCGAGTCGCGGATTGAAAGCAGCGTCTGGATCAGACGCGCGTTGTCGCTCTGGTGAAGCCCCACCGAGGGCTCGTCGAGCACGTACACCAGCCCCTGCATGCGCGCGCCGATCTGCGTGGCGAGCCGCACGCGATGCGCCTCGCCGCCGGAGAGCGTGGTGGTGGCGCGGTCGAGGGTCAGGTAGCCGAGGCCCAGCGACACCAGCACGTCGCTGCGCGCCGTGATCTCGGACACCAGGCGCTCGGCGACCGGGCGCTCGCGCTCTGAGAACTCGAGTGCCGCCACGACCTCGCGCACGCGCGCGAGCGGCAGCCGCACCAGGTCGGCCACCGAGTGGCCGGCCACCCGCACGGCCAGGCTCTCCGGCCGCAGCCGCGTGCCGCGACAGGCCCGGCACGGCTCCTCGGAGAGGTAGGGGCGCAGGTCCTCGAACGCCTCGCCACCCCCCTCGGCCTCCTCGTCGGAGGGGACCGGGTCCAGGCAGAGCAGGCTCGTCACCCGCTTGCGCAGGTACGGGACGACGCCCGGGAACCCGTGTTCGTCGCCGAACAGCAGGACCTCGCGCGCGGACGGTGGGAGCTCGGCGACCGGCACCTCGAGCGAGAAGCCGTTGCGCTCGGCCACCTCGACGAGCGCCTCGCGCAGCAGGCGCGGCCCGTGCCGGTGCCACGGCCGGATCGCGCCGTCGAGGACGCTCTTCGACTCGTCGGGGATCACGCGAGAGGCGTCGACCACCCAGCGCTGGCCGAGCCCGTCGCAGGCGGGGCACGCGCCATGAGCGCTGTTGAAGGAGAAGGCGCGCGGCACGAGCTCCGGGATCTGCACGTCGCAGCGCGCGCAAGCGAGCTCCTGGCAGAGCAGCCGCTCGCCGCGTCCCTCGACCGACACCAGCACCACCCCGCGCGCGAGCGTGAGCGCCTTCTCCAGGCTCTGGCGCAGCCGCTCCTCGGCGTCCTTTCTGAGCACCAGCCGGTCGACCAGCACGTCGATGCGGTGCCCCCGGCGCGGGTCGAGCTCGAGGCGGTCGCCGAGGCTCGCGGCCCGGCCGTCGATGCGCGCCCGCTGCAGCCCCGCCTGGCGCGCCGCCTGCAGCTCCTTGCGGTAGGCGCCCTTCCTCCCACGGGCGACGGGCGCGGCGATCACGGCGACGGCGCCCTGGCCCTGCTCGACGAGCCGCGCGGCCATCTCGTCGGCGCTCTGGGCGGCCACCTCCGCGCCGCAGCGCGGGCAGTGCGGCCGGCCGAGCGTCGCGAACAGCACGCGCATGTGGTCGTAGATCTCGGTGACGGTCCCGACCGTGGAGCGGGGATGCGCGACGGTGGTGCGCTGCTCGATCGCGATCGCGGGGCTGAGGCCCGTGACGGACTCGACCTCGGGGCGGTCCATCTGCTCGAGGAACTGTCGCGCCCACGGCGAGAGGCTTTCGACGTAGCGGCGCTGCCCCTCGGCGTACAACGTGTCGAAGGCGAGGCTGCTCTTGCCGGAGCCCGAGGGTCCCGTGATCACCACCAGGCGATTCCTGGGGATGTCGCAGTCGAGGCCCTTCAGGTTGTGGACCCGGGCCCCCCGGATGGCGATCGGCTCGTCCCTGGCGTCGTCCTTCAAGCTCGGCCCAAAACCCCATTCTACCGGACCCACGCCCCCTTTGCCGCCCGGAACCGGCCATGCTAACGTGCTCAGGCTGACCAGCCCTTAAGAAACTATGGGAACACGACGCTCGCCGAAGAAGACGCTGCCGCCGCCGATCGTCGACCGCCGCTACCACCAGGCCCTCGAGATCTTCGAGAGGGCGATTAAAGCGTTGGGCCGCAAGGACTTCGACCGCTCGCGCGACCTGCTGGACGCGCTCGTCGAGGACTTTGCCGACCAGCAGGAGCTCGTCGAGCGGGCACGGACGTACCGGGCCATGTGCGACCGCTCCCGCCGCCCCGCCCGCCCCAAGACCTTCGAAGAGCTGCTCAACTACGGGGTGGTCCTCCACAACCGTGGCGAACACGAGCTCGCCGTGAAGTACCTGCGCCAGGCCCTCGACATCCACCCCCGGAACGAGGGCGCCCTCTACTGCCTGGCGGCGGCGCAGGCCCGAGCCGGCGACGCGCCGGCGGCGCTGAAGGCGCTCAAGTCAGCGATCCACGCCAACCCCGCGAGCCGGGCGCAGGCCCGCCGGGACGCCGATTTCGAGCCGCTGCGCGAGGCGGCGGCGTTCCAGGCACTGGTCGCGCCGACGCTTCCGTGAGCGGGCCAACGAGGGGTCGCGCGCACACGCTCGTGACCACGGGCGTGAGTGTCGAAGACCCCGCGAGCACCCTGGTGGGGGAGGACGTGGTCGTCGAGCCCGGGGCCGTGCTGCGGCCGTTCACGATCCTCGAGGGGCGCACGACGGTGCGCGCGCGCGCCGCGGTCGGGCCGTTCGTCCGGCTCGTCAACGTCGAGGTGGGTGCGGACGCCGTGATCCTCGACCACTGCCTGCTGCGCGACTGCGTCGTCGAGGCGGAGGCGAGCGTCGGCCCGTTCGCGCACGTGCGGCCCGAGAGCCGCATCGGCGAGCGGGCGAGAGTCGGCAACTTCGTCGAGCTCAAGAAGACGCACCTCGGAGAAGGCTCGAAGGCCCAGCACCTGAGCTACCTCGGCGACGCCAGCATCGGCCCGGGCGTGAACATCGGTGCCGGGACCATCACCTGCAACTACGACGGCGTGAAGAAGAGCCCGACGCGGATCGAGGCGGGCGCATTCATCGGGAGCGACACGACGCTCGTGGCCCCGGTGACGGTCGGTGAGGGCGCCTATGTCGGCGCGGGCAGCACGATCACACACGACGTGCCGAAGGACGCACTGGCGCTCGGCCGCGCGCGCCAGGTGACGAAGCCGGGCTGGGCCGCGCAAAGGCGCGAGCGGCAGGCCCGGCAGCCGAAGGACAGCTGAGCCAGCTTCCATGTGCGGCATCGTGGGGTACGTCGGCGGCCGCGACGCCGTCCCCGTGATTCTCGACGGCCTGCGCCGCCTCGAGTACCGCGGCTACGACTCGGCCGGCATCGCGGTCGTGGCCGGGGGCGTGCTGCAGCGGCGGCGCGCGGCCGGCAAGCTCGGCAATCTCGCCGAGAGCCTGGCCCGCGAGCCGCTCGCCGGCGAGTGGGGCGTGGGACACACGCGCTGGGCCACCCACGGCCGGCCGACCGAGGAGAACGCTCACCCCCACCAGGACGGCGCGGGGTGCATCGTGGTCGTCCACAACGGCATCGTCGAGAACCACCTCGAGCTCAAGACGCGGCTCACGGCCGAGGGTCACCGCTTCGCGTCCCAGACCGACACCGAGGTGATCGCGCACCTGGTGGCCTCGCACTACCAGGGCTCGCTCGAGCAGGCGGCGCGCTGCGCGCTCGCCGAGCTTCGCGGAGTGTACGCGCTCGTGCTGCTGCACAAGGACGAGCCGCGGCTGCTGGTGGCCGCGCGGCTCGGGCCGCCGCTCGTGATCGGGATCGGGGCGGGCGAGCACTACGTCGCCTCGGACATCCCGGCGCTGCTTCCGCACACGCGGGACTTCGTGTTCCTGGAGGACGGCGACGTCGCGACCATCACGCCCGACGCGGTCCGCATCGTGACGCTCGACGGCCTTCCCGTGGCGCGCGCACCGCAGCGGATCGCCTGGGACCCGGTGCAGGCCGAGAAGGGCGGCTTCCGCCACTTCATGCTGAAGGAGATCCACGAGCAGCCGCGCGCGATGCGCGACACGCTGCTCGGCCGCTTCAGCCTGGAGGAGGGCGAGGTCCACCTCGAGGAGCTCGGGCCCGCCGCGGAGCGGCTGCGCGGTGTCGACCGCGCGGTGCTTCTGGCCTGCGGCACCAGCTGGCACGCCGCGCTCGTCGGCAAGTTCCTGATCGAGCACCTCGCGGGCCTCCCGGCCGAGGTCGACTACGGCAGCGAGTTCCGCTACAGGAAGCCGCTGGTGGCCAAGGACACGCTCGCGGTGGCGATCAGCCAGAGCGGCGAGACCGCCGACACGCTCGGGGCGTTCCGCGAGGCGAAGGCGCGCGGAGCCCTGCCGATCGCGATCTGCAACGTCCAGGGGTCGATGCTGGTGCGCGAGGCGCTCGGCTCGCTGCTCACCCACGCCGGTCCCGAGATCGGCGTCGCCTCGACCAAGGCGTTCACCGCGCAGCTCGTGGCGCTCGCGCTCCTGGCGCTGCACCTCGGCCGGTTGCGGGGAACGCTCGGCGCCGCGGAGTGCCGCGAGCACCTCACCCATCTCACGCGCATCCCGCACCAGATGGAGCGGGCGCTCGCCGAGGAGCCGCGCATCGAGGAGCTCGCGCGCACGCTCAGCCAGGTGCGCGACTTCCTCTACCTCGGCCGCGGCGTCAACTACCCGATCGCCCTCGAGGGCGCGCTCAAGCTCAAGGAGATCTCCTACCTGCACGCCGAGGGCTACCCGGCCGGCGAGATGAAGCACGGGCCGATCGCCCTCGTCGACGACGCCCTGCCGGTGGTGGCGCTCGTCCCGGGCGGTCCCACCCACGACAAGATGCTGTCGAACATCCAGGAGGCGAAGGCGCGCGGCGGCCGCCTGATCGCGATCGGCACGGCCGAGGACGAGGCGCTTCGCGCCCTGGTCGAGCCCGCGCGCGACGTGCTCATCCCGGTGCCGGCCTGCCCCGAGCTGTGGTCGCCGTTCCTGACGGTGATCCCGCTGCAGCTCATCGCCTACCACGTGGCGCTGCGCGCCGGGCGCGACGTCGACCAGCCGCGCAACCTCGCCAAGTCCGTGACGGTGGAGTAGCGAGGCGGTGGACACGACGTCCACGGCGCTCGCGGGACTCAACCCACAGCAGCGTGAAGCGGTCGCGGCCGTGGCGGGCCCGGTGCTGATCCTGGCCGGCGCGGGCAGCGGCAAGACCCGCGTCATCACGCACCGCATCGCTCACCTGGTGCTCGACCAGGGCGTCCCC
>DATEUE010000069.1:0-7253 GCA_035283305.1 Vicinamibacteria bacterium
GATCGTCTCGGGCCTGCTGCTCGAGGCGGCGAACTGGTCGTTCCTGGCGAAGCGCAGCGCGATGACCCGCCTCAGCCGCGAGCTCGACGAGGCGCGCGCCGAGGGCCAGAAGCTGCGCCAGCAGATCCGCGAGGCGGGCAAGGTTTGAGCTGCCTGTGGCGGGGTCGAGGCGCCTCGGCGTCGGGGTGCGCTACTGGATCTGCCCGTCCTCCAGCAGCATCGCGACCGTCCGGTAGATCGAGTAGGTGGAGCGCGGCACGTCGCGCATCAGCTCCGCGAGGCTCGCCCCCTTCTTGAGGCGCGACCAGACCGACGCCGCCAGCTCGATCGACTCGGGCTCGTCCCAGGCGAGCTGGGCCGCCTTCTGACGGAAGACCCGCTCGGCGTCCGGCAGGCGCTCCTTGAGCATCGGTAGCTCGTCCTGCATCCGCACCGACTCCATCAGCAGCGAGATCGCGGGCATCGAGACCTCGTTCTGCACCTCTTCCTCGCGCACCTCGCGGCCGGTGAACGAGAACTCGCCTTCGACCGGGCTCTGGAACAGCTGGAACACGGCGTCGTCGCCGGCTAGCTGTCGGTAGCGCGCCCGCGCGATGTTGCCGTGGTAGAAGAAGATCTCGGCGAGCTTGTGCTTGTCCTGCGTCACCACCAGGGCCCCCGTCTGGTGCGAGCCGATGAGCGTCTGGATCACCGTAGCGAGGTCGAAGTAGCGCAGGTTGCCCTGAAGCTGCTTGCCCGAGGCGCGCGGCACCTTGAGCGTCGTGGTCTCGAGCCGCTTCGCGAGCACCACGCACAGGTTTCGGGAGAAGGCCGGCAGCACGTCCATCAGGTCGAGGAACACCGCCTTCTCGACGGCGAAGAGCACGGCGTGCTCCGGGGAGCGAACCGTGGCGCTGCGCGGGGAGCCCGTGAGCAGCGCCAACTCGCCGATCACTTCGCCAGTCCCGAGATAGGCGACCACTGTAGGCTCCGAGCCGTCTGTGGGTGTCGCCACCACCTCGAGCACGCCGCTCTTGACCACGAACAGCCGGTCGCCTTCGTCGCCCTGGCGAAAGATGACCTCCCCCGGGCCGAACTCGAGGAGCTGTCCCTGGGCCAGGACGGCCCGGATGACCTCGGCCGACTGGTTCTCGAAAAGCTCGGAATCGCGGAGAAAGGCGGGATCGATCGGCTCGTCCATGAGCGGGAGCCCGGATTATAGCCTCCACGCGGTCTCCGGCAGCGCTCCTAAACCTGTGCTAGCATTGGACAAACTGCGGGGCCGTACAGCCCCGATCGGGCGGGCCGTCGTGGCTAAGTCTCTGAAACGAGAGTTCTTGTCGCAATACGACCGCGGGATGACGTAGGGCGGGGTTTACCCTGCCCCCCCTTCGGCCCATGGCAAGCGACAAGGAGCCCCGCACATGACCGTTTCCACCGTCAGTCCGATCTCCCCGGTCGACGTACACCGCGTCCTCGCGCAGCACACCCTCGCGGACGGCTACGACCTCGTCCTGGACTTCGAGAGGAGCCACGGCGCGTGGCTCTACGACGCGCGCAGCGGTCGGGAATACCTCGACTTCTGCATGTTCTTCGCGTCCAACCCGATCGGCTACAACCACCCGAAGATGAAGGACCCCGAGTTCCTGGAGGTCCTGCACCGGGTGGCGCAGCTGAAGCCGGCGCTGTCCGACCTGTACAGCGTCGAGTACGCCTCCTTCGTGGACGTGTTCGGGCGGCTGGCGATGCCCGCGCACATGCGTTACGCCTTCTTCATCGAGGGCGGCGCCCTCGGCGTCGAGAACGCCCTCAAGACCGCTTTCGACTGGAAGGTGCGCCGCAACCGCGCGAAGGGCATCCCGGGCGAGAAGGGCCAGCAGGTGATCCACTTCCGGCAGGCCTTCCACGGGCGGACCGGCTACACGATGTCGCTCACCAACACCGACCCGCGCAAGACCGACCTCTTCCCGAAGTTCAAGTGGCCGCGGATCGAGAACCCGGGCATGCGCTTCCCTGTGACACCCGAAGTCGAGCGCGACACCGCGGCGGCCGAGCAGCGGGCGCTCGACCAGATCGAGAAGGCCTTCGCGGAGAACCCCGACGACATCGCGGCGATCATCATCGAGCCGATCCAGGCCGAGGGCGGCGACATCCACTTCCGGCCGGAGTTCCTGCGCGCGCTCGAACGCAAGGCGCGCGAGCACGACGTCTTCTTCATCGTGGACGAGGTGCAGACGGGCGTCGGCATCACCGGGAAGATGTGGGCCCACGAGCACTTCGGGCTGCGGCCCGACGCGCTCGCCTTCGGCAAGAAGATGCAGGTGTGCGGCTGCATGGTCGGACCGCGCGTGGACGAGGTGCCGGACAACGTGTTCAAGGTCTCCTCGCGCATCAACTCGACCTGGGGCGGTGGGCTCACCGACATGGTGCGCGGCGCGCGCTTCCTCGAGATCATCCACGAGGACGGGCTGCTCGAGAACGCCCGCGTCGTGGGTGAGCGGCTGCGCGCCGGCCTCGTGGCGCTCGAGCGCGAGACCGGCGGCAGGCTGCGGGCCGCGCGCGGGCTCGGGCTGATGATCGCCTTCGACCTCGAGACGACCGAGCTGCGCGACCGCGCCCAGGAGCGCATGCTCGCGAACGGCCTGCTGCTGCTCGGCTGCGGCGTCCGCTCGATCCGGTTCCGCCCACCCCTCAACCTCACCCCCGCCGAGGCGGACACGGCCCTCGACCTGGTGCGAAAGAGCCTGAAGGAGCTTTAGATGATCGAGCGCGAAGCGACGGTCAAGATCAGCAGCGAGCTGCTCGCCAACCTGCTGGGCGGGGCCAAGGCCGCGAACGGCCGGCTGGTCCGGATCTCCGACGACGGCTACTACGAGGTCATCCTCGCCCTCCAGGGCGGCAGCTACACCACGCTGCTGCCGATCGCCAGCACCGTGATCATCGCAACGCAACCCGAGGCCGCGGTCGCGGCGATCGAGGTGGAGCGGTAGGAGGGCGCGGGAACTAGGCCGATGGCGCGCACGGTCAAGATCGCTATTGCGGGGCTCGGGCCAGTGGGTCAGGCCGTGGCCCGGGCTGTCCTCGCGACCCCGGGCCTCAAGCTGGTGGCCGCCGCCGATCCGTCGCCGCTCAGCGCCGGGCGCGACCTCGGAGTGGTGCTGGGCCTGCCGCGCAAGCTGAAGGTGAAGGTCGAGGGCCGGCCTGAGCGGTTCTTCAAGAAGGTCCGCGCCGACGTGGCGTTCGTCTGCACCTCCTCGCACCTCAAGGAGACGAAACCGCAGGTGGCGGCGCTCCTCGGCCGACGCATCAACGTGCTCACCACCTGCGAGGAGCTCGTCCACCCGGTGCCAGCGCGCGCGGCGGCGTTCAAGGAGCTCGACCGGCTGGCGAAGCGCAAGAAGGTGTCGCTGCTCGCGACGGGCGTCAACCCCGGCTTCACGATGGACGCGCTGGCGCTCGCGCTCACCGCTCCTTGCGCGCGCGTGAGGCGCGTGTCGGTGACCCGGGTGGTCGACGCGGCGGCACGCAAGCTGGCGCTGCAGCGCCGCGTCGGCGCCGGGCTCAACCTCGCGCAGTTCCGCCGCGCCGTCACCGACGGCACGGTCCGTCACGTGGGCCTGGTGGAGTCGGCCCACCTGATCGCGGCCGCGCTCGGCTTCAAGCTCGACCGCGTCGACGAGACGCTCGAGCCCGCGATCGCACCCCGCGATCTCGACACCCAGGACCTGCGGATCCCGGCCGGCGCGGCCGCGGGCATCCGCCAGTCGGTGCGCGCCTACCGCTCCGGCGAGCTCGCGATCAGCCTCGACCTCCAGGTCTACGTGGGCGCCGAGTCCCCGCGCGACCACATCCTGATCGACGGCGATCCTTCGGTCGACGCGACGCTCGCGGGCGGCATCAACGGCGAGACGGCGACCGCGGCCGTCCTGCTGAACAGCCTGCCCCGGCTGCTCGCGGCTCCCGCGGGGCTGCTCACGGTACGGGACCTGCCGCTCGTCCACGCCCTCAACCCCCAGGACCTGGCCCTTCCCGTCCCTCGAAAGCGCTGAGCGTGGGCGCGCCGGGCCAAGCCGGGACGAGCGGCGAGATCGCCGAGGGCGTCCTGCCCGAGCTCCTGCGCACCATGTACGTCGGCCGGCTCAGCGGGGTGCTGCACCTCGTCCGCGGCGACGAGGAGCAGAGCCTGCGCTTCCGCGGCGGCCACATCGTCAACGCGCACACGAACATCGTGGAGGACCGGCTCGGAGAGATGCTCGTGCGCCGCGGGCTGCTGAGCGAGGCCGATCTGGCGCGCGCCACCGAGGTGGTGGTGCGCGAGAAGCGCCGCCTGGGCGAGGTGCTGGCCGAGCTCGGCCTGCTCGACGCGAACGGCCTCGAGGACGCGATAGCACTCCACGTGCACGAGATGCTGGCGCGCCTGTTCGCCTGGCCGGACGGGCTTTACGCCATCAAGGATGAGACCGAGGACCCCTCCGCCGGAGAGGTCACGCTCAAGCTGTCGACGGGCGAGCTGATCCTGGAGGCGGTGCGCGCGGTGCGCGACCCAGACGTCGTGCGCTACGCGCTCGGCGACCTCGATCGCGTGCTCGCGCTGTCGAGCGATCCCCTGCTGCGGTTCCAGAAGCTGACGCTGTCGCCCACCGACGGCTTCGTGCTGTCGCGCATCGACGGGGTCGCGAGCGCGAGAGAGATCCTGCAGGTGATCCCGCTGCCGGTCGAGGAGACGCAGAAGAGCCTGTTCGGCCTGCTCTCGACCGGCGTCATCGAATACGCCCCTGGGCAGCGGCGCAAGCGCGACTCGGCCGCGCCGGCCCCGCCCGCCCGCGAGGCGCAGGCAGCCGCCGCCGAGGCGGTTGCTGCCCCGCCAGCAGAGGCGCCGCACGCGCCGCCGCCATCACCCCAGCCGTCACCGGCCCCGCCCGCCCGCGAGGCGCCCGTGCGGGCGGCAGCGCCGCCTCCCGCCCCGGAGCCGGCCGCCCCGGCGGTCCCGCTCGACCAGAAGGCCGAGGAGCGGCGGCTCGAGATCATGGAAGCGTGGGAAGGCCTCGAGACGCGCAACCACTTCGAGGTGCTGGGCCTGTCGCGCGCGGTCGGCGAGACCGAGGTGAAAGAAGCGTACTTCCGGCTCGCCAAGTGCTTCCACCCCGACGTCCACCACAGCGCCTCGCTCGCCGACCTGCGCGACAAGCTCGAGGCCGTCTTCATCCGGCTGGGCCAGGCCTACGACACGCTGCGCGACCCCAAACGCCGCGGCGAGTACGAGGAGCGGCTCGGCCGCTTCAAGCCGCGCGCGGCCCAGCTCCCGCCGCAGGGTCAGGCCGCAGCCCCCGCAGCGGCCCCCGAGCCGCCGCCGCCGCGCGACCCCGAAGAGGAGGCGCGCCTCGCCGAGGAGGCGCTCCGGAAGGCCGGGAAGCTCATGGAGCAGGCGAAGGCTCTGGAGCAGGAGAAGCCCGACGAGCCCGAGCACCAGCGGCTTACCTACGACTCGATCCAGCTGCTCGAGCCGATCCTCGAGACGCTGGAGGGCAAGTCGCGGCTGCGCGCCCAGCTGCTGCTGGCGCGCGGCTACTCGAAGAACCCCAAGTGGGCCAAGCGCGCCGAGGAGTTGCTGCTCACGGCGGCCCGGGAGAACCCCCAGGCCGCGGACCCGTGGGCGCTGCTCGGCGCCATCTACGCCGCGCGCGGGCTGCGCACGCGAGCGCTCACCATGTACAAGAAGGCGCTCGAGGTGAAGCCGGACCACGAGGAGGCTCTCGGGTGGCTCGCCGAGAACGCCGGCCCCGAGTCGGAGCCGCCCCAGAACGAGGGAGGCGGCGGCGGGCTGCTCGGCCGCCTGTTCCGGAAGGGATGATGCGACTCGTCGCGGCGTGCGTGGCGCTGGCGTTCGGGGCGGCAGTCGCTGCGGCCGACGTCGTGGTGCTCGTGAACGGCGACCAGATCACGGGGCGCGTGGTGGGCAGCATCGCAAAGCGCGTGCGGCTGCAGACGCCCTACGGAGTGCTGGTGATCCCTGCCGAGAAGGTGGATCGGATCAAGCACGACGACGGCACCGAGCAGATCCTCCGCGTTTCGGCGACGCCCGCCCCCACGCCGACCCCCGCGCCGCCGTCCTCCGCCAGGCTGCTGCTCGTCGTCACCGGCGCCAGCTTCTGGCACGCCTGGGACCCGAAAGCGGCGCCCGAGGACCCCAGCCTGCGCCTGGAGCTGAAGCTCGACGAGCGCGTGCTCGCCACCTACACGGACGTGAACCTCGACCCGGAGGACCTGCCGAAGGCGGTCGTCAACTCGTTCGTGTTCTCCCCCGAGCGGCTGTTCGTGAGCGGGGGCGAGGGGGTCACGGTCGCGCCTCCCTCGCTCGCCCCGTCGGAAATCCGCCTCGAGATCCGCGTGCCGCAGGCGCTCGCCGGCGAGAGGCGCCTCCGCATCGCGTACCAGCTGAACGAGGCCGGCTCGGCCGCTCCGCGCTGGCGCGACGTGGTCGTGGGAGGCGCCCAGCTCACGCTCCTGTCGGGCCGCAGCCTGCGCGTGAGCCTGCAGCAAGACCGCGGCACGATGGAATACGCGCGCCGGCAGCTGCGCGGCCAGGGCCAGATGCGCGGCGTCGAGACGTTCCGCGCGACGCTCGCGGTCGAGCCTTCTCCTTGACACCCCCTGGCGGGGGGCCCTAGGCTCGATTCATGGACGTGGGCACGCTCGCCGAGTTCCTCCCGGCGCTCGCGATGGCGATCGCGCTGGCGGCCGCCGCAGGCCTGCGCGCCTGGCTGCCGCTCTTCGCGGCCGGAGGCCTGGCGCGGTTCGGAGTCTTCGAGCTGGGGCAGTCCTTCCAGTTCCTCTCCTCCGACAAGGCGCTCGTCCTGTTCGGCATCGCGACGGCGATCGAGGTCATCGGCGACAAGATCCCGGCGGTCGACCACGCGCTCGACGTGATCGGCACGCCGCTGCGGCCCCTGGCGGGCGCGCTGCTGGCGGCCTCGATCCTGGGCACGGTGGCGGACCCGCTCACCTCGGCGGTCCTCGGCATCGCGGTCGGGGCGCCGTCGGCGCTCGTGCCCCACGTCGCCAAGTCGGCGTTCCGCGCCGCCTCGTCGGTGGCCACGGGCGGCCTCGCGAACCCGGCCTTGAGCTTCGTGGAGGACGCCGTGTCGGTCGTGCTGCTGATCCTCGCGGTGCTCGTCCCGCTAGTGGTCGTCGCGCTCGTGGTGGCGACCGTCTTCCTCGCCGCTCGTTGGCTGCGGCGTCGCCGCGCCCTGGCCCCCGCCGCGTGAGGGGGCCCA
>DATEUE010000070.1:0-8971 GCA_035283305.1 Vicinamibacteria bacterium
GCGATCAGGTTGGTGTGGGTGCCGAGGTAGTGCTTGAGGAAGTACTCGTGGCCCTTGGCCGAGGACATGAGCGCGTTGCCGCGCCAGATGTACCAGACCCTCGGCCAGTTCTCGGGGGCGTCGGGGTCCTGGACGGCGAACTTCAGCTCGCCGCTCTTCAGCTTGGCGACCACGGTCGAGCGCATCGTGAAGGGCGAGGTGAAGCTCGCCGTCCAGGACCCCGACGCCCCCGAGAACTGGCCGCGGGTCTGGTTCATCTGGCGCGGCAACGCGCTCATGTCCTCGGCCAAGGGCCACGAGTACTTCCTCAAGCACTACCTCGGCACCCACACCAACCTGATCGCGAAAGAGCGTGCCGAGGGCAGGGTGCACGACGTGGTCTGGCGCGACGCCCCCGAGGGCAAGCTCGACCTGGTCGTGGACCTGAACTTCCGCATGGACACCTCGGCCCTCTATTCCGACATCGTGCTGCCGGCGGCGACGTGGTACGAGAAGGCCGACCTCAACTCGACCGACCTGCACTCCTTCATCCACCCGCTCTCGGAGGCGGTGCCGCCGGCCTGGGAGTCGCAGTCCGACTGGAACCTGTTCCGCGGCATCACGCTGAAGACGGCCGAGCTCGCGATGCGCCACCTGCCCGAGCCGGTCGAGGACCTGGTGATGTCCGCACTCGCCCACGACACAGAGGCGGAGATCGCCCAGCCGGAGATCCGCGACTGGGCGAAGGGCGAGTGCGAGCCGATCCCGGGCAAGACGATGCCGGCCTTCAAGCTCGTCACGCGCGACTACAAGACCCTGCACCAGAAGTTCATCGCCCTCGGCCCCGGCATCCGCGACGGCATCGGCGCCCATGGTGTTCGCCTCGACGTCAAGGAGCAGTACGAGGAGTTGATCGCGACGCGGCCGACGGTCGAGGTCGGCGGCGAGCGGCTGCCGTCGATCCAGGAGGCCCACGACGCCGCCGACGCGATCCTGCACCTGGCGCCGGAGACGAACGGCGAGGTCGCGTACAAGGGCTACCAGTACCTGGAGCAGCGGACGGGGCTGAAGCTCGCCGACCTCGCCGAGGGCGCCCGCTCGCAGCGCGTCACCTACAAGGACCTGCAGGCCCAGCCGCGGCGGCTGCTCAACAGCCCCTGCTGGTCGGGGCTGGTGACCGACGGCCGCTCCTACTCGGCCTTCACCACACAGGTCGACCGGCTGCTGCCGTGGCGCACGCTGACCGGGCGCCAGCACCTCTACCTCGACCACCCGGGCTACATCGACTTCGGCGAGCAGCTGCCCACCTACAAGCCGGTGCCGCTGCCCGCCGAGTACGGCGACCTGCGCGAGAGCGTCGAGGACGGCCTGCTGCTCAACTACCTCACACCGCACGGGAAGTGGCACATCCACTCCACCTACTACGACAACCACCGCATGCTGACGCTGTCGCGGGGGATCGAGCCCGTCTGGATCAACGACCAGGACGCCGAGCGCATCGGCATCGTGGACAACGACTGGGTCGAGATCCACAACGACCACGGCGTGATGTGCACGCGGGCGGTCGTCACCGCCCGCCTGCCGCGCGGCATCTGCATCGTCTACCACTCGCCCGAGCGCACGATCAGCGTGCCCAAGTCGCCGCTGCGCGGAGGGCGGCGCGCCGGCGGCCACAACAGCCTGACGCGCGTGCGCCTGAAGCCGGTGCTGATGGTCGGCGGCTACGGCCAGTTCACCTACCACTTCAACTACTGGGGCCCGACCGGCGTCAACCGCGACACCTCGGTGCGCATCCGCAAGCTGGCGAAGGCGGAGTTCTGATCGGAAGCGAGGGGGAATGATGGACGTCCGCACGCAGATCTCGATGGTGTTCCACCTCGACAAGTGCATCGGCTGCCACACCTGCTCGATCGCCTGCAAGAACGTGTGGACCGACCGCCGCGGCGCCGAGTACATGTGGTGGAACAACGTCGAGACGAAGCCCGGCACGGGCTATCCCACGGCCTGGGAGGACCAGGAGAAGTACAAGGGCGGCTGGCAGAAGGTCACGAACGGGGTCGAGCTGCGCGCCGTCGGCAAGGTGCGCGGCGCGATGACGGTGTTTCACAACCCGAACCTGCCCACGATCGACGACTACTACGAGCCGTTCACCTACCGCTACCAGGATCTCTTCGACACGCCCGAGGGCGCCGACCAGCCCACGGCGCGCCCGATCTCGATGATCACGGGCGAGCCGATGGAGATCGAGGCCGGCCCCAACTGGGACGACGACCTGGGCGGCTCGCCGGTCTACGCGGCCAACGACCCCAACCTGGACAAGGTGAGCGCGGCCGAGCGCGCGGCGCTCTTCGAGGTGCAGCGCCTCGTCTTCTTCTACCTGCCCCGCATCTGCAACCACTGCCTCAACCCGGCCTGTGTCGCGGCCTGCCCCTCGGGCGCCCTCTACAAGCGGGGCGAGGACGGCATCGTGCTCCTGAACCAGGAGCGCTGCCGGGCCTGGCGCTTCTGCGTCACCGCCTGCCCGTACAAGAAGGTGTACTTCAACTGGTCGACCGGCAAGAGCGAGAAGTGCATCCTGTGTTACCCGCGGCTCGAGACCGGGCAGGCCCCGGCCTGCTTCCACTCCTGCGTGGGCCGCATCCGCTACCTCGGCGTGCTGTTCTACGACGCCGAGCGCATCAGCGAGGCGACCTCCGCGAAGGACGAGGACCTGGTGGCCGCACAGCGCCGCCTGATCCTGAACCCGAACGACCCGGAGGTGATCAAGGGCGCGGAGAAGAACGGGATCCAGCCGGACGTGATCGCCTGTGCCCAGCGCTCGCCGGTCTATCGCTACGTGATGGAGTGGGGCCTGGCGCTGCCGCTGCACGCCGAGCACCGCACGCTGCCGATGCTTTTCTACGTGCCGCCGCTGCTGCCGGTGATGGCCCAGAACGGCGACAACGGCTACGACACCACGATCGACGACTTCCTGGGTTCGGTCGACCGCTACCGGCTGCCGATCACGTACATGGCCAGCCTGTTCGGCGCGGGCAACGAGGGTGTCGTGCGCTACGCGCTGCGCAAGCAGCTCGCGGTGCGGAACTACCGGCGGGCCGTGACCGCGGGCGACGTCGACATGGACCGGGCCCGCAAGATGCTGGCCGAGGCCGACAGCACGGTCGACCAGGCCGAGGCGGTCTACCGGCTCACGTCGATCGCACCCCTCGACGACCGCTTCGTGATCCCGCCCAGCCACCGCGAGGAGGCGATCGAGATGCTCGACGAGCCGCTCGCGGCCAAGGGCTTCGCGGGCATGGGCTTCCGCAAGCGGCCCGAGCGGGGAGCCTGATCCATGCCCGAGCGTGAGACCCTCGAGCTCGTCGCAGCCTGCCTCGAGTACCCCTGCGCCGAGACGCCGGTGCTCGCACGCCGCGCCGCGGAGCGCACGGCCGGCGACCACATCGCACTCGCGCGGGCCCTGTGGGACCTGGCGGTGTGGCTCGAGCGCGCGCCCCTGGGCGAGGCCGAAGAGCGCTACACGGCGCTCTTCGACCTGGATCCCGTCTGCACGCTCCACGTCGGGTACCAGGTGTTCGGCGACACCTACCCGCGCGGCGCCTTCATCGCGAACCTGGCTCGCGAGCTGCGCCAGGCGGGCGTCCATCGCGGTGACGACCTCCCGGACTTCCTGCCGGTCGTGCTACGGCTGCTGGGTGCGGTCAGCCCCGACGAGGCCGAGCCGCTGCTGTCGGTCGTCGTGCGTCCCGCCCTCGCCAAGATGAAGCAGGCTCTCGACGGCTCGCGCAGCCCCTGGAGCGACGTCATCCGCGCCCTGCCCGCGCTGCTGGGCGACGCGGGCGAGGCGCCGCCTCCAACGCAACGACATCGGACCATTCATGAGCCAGACGCGGCCGGGCCCATGAATGGTCCGGGGTAGGAGGCCGAAGCCATGCTGAACGTCCTGCTGTTCGCCGCCCTGCCCTACGTGGCGATGGTGCTGTTCCTCGGCGTCTCGATCCGTCGCTACCGAGGCGACCCCTTCACGTTCTCGAGCCTGTCGTCGCAGTTCCTCGAGAGCCGGCGCCTGTTCTGGGGCTCTGTGCCGTTCCACGTCGGGATCCTCACGCTCTTCTTCGGCCACCTGCTGGGCTTCCTGTTCCCGCGCGAGCTGACGCTCTGGAACCGCGTGCCGGTGCGCCTCTTCGTGTTCGAGGCGAGCGGCCTCGTGGCGGCCCTGCTGGCGCTCGTCGGCCTCGTAGGCCTGATCCTGCGCCGCGCGAGCGCCGCGCGCCTGCGCGTCAACACCAGCCCGACCGACCTGCTGGTCTACGCGCTGCTGCTGTTCGAGGTCGTGACCGGCCTGTGGGTGGCCACGAGCCTGCGCTGGGGCAGCGCCTGGTACACGCAGGCTGTCGTGCCGTACCTGCGCTCGATCTTCCTGCTCCAGCCCGACGTCCAGCGAATGGTCGAGCTGCCGCTCGCGGCGCGGCTGCACGTCGTCGGAGCCTTCGTGCTGTTCGCCGCCTTCAGCTTCACGCGGCTCGTCCACGCGCTGGTGGCGCCGGTGCCGTACCTGTGGCGCCCGCTGCAGGTGGTGATCTGGAACCGAAGGCGCGGGGAGCGCCTGGTGGCGTAGCACCATGACCGAGCGCGCCAAGGCCCTCTCCGTCCTGGCGATGAACACGCTCGCGTTCACGGTGTGCTTTGCCGTCTGGATGATGAACGGCGTGCTCGTCACCTTCTTCGTGGACAACAAGCTCTACGCCTTCGACAAGGCGCAGATGGGCTGGCTGATCGGTATCCCGGTCCTGACGGGATCGCTGCTGCGCCTGCCGATCGGCGTGCTGACCGACCGCTTCGGCGGCCGCGTCGTCTTCGTGCTGGTGATGCTGGCGGCGGCCGCGGCCGCGTTCCTGACGAGCTATGCCGACGGCTACTGGGGCTTCCTGCTGGGCGGGCTCGGCTTCGGCACCGCCGGCGCGTCCTTCGCGGTGGGTGTCGCCTACACCTCGGCCTGGTTCCCGAAGGAGCAGCAGGGGACGGCCCTCGGCATCTTCGGCATGGGCAACACCGGCGCCGCGCTCAGCAGCCTGTTCGGACCGCAGCTGCTCGGCGCGATGACCGAAGGCGGCGCGCATCCCGAGGCCTGGCGCCAGCTCCCGCGCCTCTACGCGCTCGCGCTGGTGGCGACCGTCGTGGTGTTCTGGGCTTTCACCCACACGCGCCGCGCCGAAGGGCAGCGCAAGACGATCGCCGAGCGCCTGCAGCCGCTCCGGCTCGTCCGCGTGTGGCGCTTCGGCCTCTACTACCTGCTGGTGTTCGGCGGCTTCGTGGCCCTCGCGCAGTGGCTGATTCCCTACTACGTCAACGTCTACTCCGTCTCGGTGGCGACGGCCGGCGCGCTCGCGGCCGCCTTCAGCCTGCCGTCGGGCCTCGTGCGCGCGGTCGGGGGCTGGCTCTCCGACCGCTACGGCGCGCGCAAGGTCATGTACTGGGTGCTGTCGGGCGTGACCGTCTGCTGTCTGCTGCTGGCCGTGCCGCGCATGGACCTGTTCGCGCCGGGCGAGGGCGTGATGGCCGAGGCCGCCGGGGCCGTGGGCAGCGTGACGAGCGAGCGGATCGTGGTGGGCGAGCGGTCCTACGCGCTGCGACTCCGACCCGAGTCTATTGCGAACGACGACGGGCAGACGCTCGTCTGGCCGCGGCGCGCCTTCTGGCACGAGCCGGTGGCGAAGGAAGGCGAGCGGGTCGCCAAGCGGCAGCTGCTGGCCCCGGGCGTCACGCACATCTTCTTCCAGGCCAATCGGGGCATCTTCACCGGCATCGCCCTGCTGCTCGCGGTCTTCATGGGAATCGGGATGGCCGCGGTCTACAAGCACATCCCGACCTACTTCCCGAAGGACGTCGGCGTCGTGGGCGGGATCGTGGGCGTCCTCGGCGGCCTCGGGGGCTTCTTCTTCCCGATCCTGTTCGGCTACCTGCTGCAGGGGACCGGGATCTGGACCACCTGCTGGCTCTTCTTCTTCGGCCTGGCGGTCGCGTGCCTGGTCTGGATGCACCTCGTGATCCAGCGGCTGATGGCGCAGGGCGCCCCGCAGTACGCGCGCGAGATGGAGACGACGCCGGAGCTGGCGCGTCAGATGGAGGACCTCGCGCGCGAGATGGAGGGGCTCGCCGAGAAGCTCCGAAAGCCGGCGCGGGGGGCGGCCTAGATGACCGCGGCGACGGCCATCGCGGCAGAGGGGCGGCGCGAAAGCGTGCTGAGCGCCGGGGTGAGGCGCCTGCACCCGGCGTACTTCGCGCTGGTGATGGCCACCGGCATCGTCTCGGTGGCCGCGAAGCTCGTCGGCATGGAGCCCGTCGCGCAAGCGCTCGTCGTCGTCAACCTGGTCGCCTTCCCGGTGCTGTGGGTGCTCACGATCACGCGCGCCGTCGTCCACCCATCCGACTTCTTCAGGGACCTCGTGGACCACCAGCGCGGCGTCGGCTTCTTCACGACCGTGGCCGGGACGAGCGTGCTCGGCGTCCAGCTGGTGCTGGTGCGCGGCGACTACGGCGCGGGCTTCGCGCTGTGGGTGCTGGCGATCGCGCTCTGGCTGCTGCTGACCTACGCGATCTTCACCGCCTTCACGGTCAAGGAGACGAAGCCCTCGCTCGCCGACGGCATCAACGGCGGCTGGCTGGTGGCGGTGGTCGCGACCGAGTCGATCTCCAACCTCGGGGGGCTGCTGCTGCCCGGATTCGAGAGCCACCACGAGGAGCTGCTCTTCTTCACGCTGGTCTTCTGGCTGTGCGGCGGGATGCTCTACATCTGGATGATCTCGCTCATCTTCTACCGCTACACGTTCTTCAAGTTCTCGCCCTCGGACCTGATGCCGCCCTACTGGGTGAACATGGGCGCGATGGCCATCTCGACGCTCGCGGGCACGACGCTAGTCGCCAATGCCCAGAATTCGGCGCTGCTGCAGCGGATGCTGCCGTTCCTGCTCGGCTTCACGGCGCTCTTCTGGGCGACCGCGACCTGGTGGATCCCGATGCTCGTGATCCTCGCGGTCTGGCGTCACGGCTACCGGCGCTTCCCGATCACCTACGACCCGCTCTACTGGGGCGCCGTCTTCCCGCTGGGGATGTACACGGTCTGCACCTTCCGCCTCGCGCAGGTGATGGACGTGCCGTTCCTGATGCCGATCCCCCGAGTCTTCGTCTTCTTCGCCCTGCTGGCCTGGGCGGCGACCTTCGTCGGCCTGCTGCGCCGGCTGGCGCGCACCTTCAGGATGAGCCTCAATGCGACCGCTGCATAAGCTCGCCGCGCTCGCGCTGCCGCTGGGCCTCGTCGCGTGCGAGCCCACGAACCAGGGCTACGCGCCCGCGCAGCCCGTCAAGTATTCCCACGCGGTCCACGCCGGGGCGATGCAGATCCCCTGCCAGTACTGCCACACGCACGCCGAGCGCGGTCGATTTGCCGGGATTCCCGCCGCGGGCATCTGCCTCAACTGCCACAAGCAGGTCCTGCCGGACCACCCGGAGATCCGGAAGGTGCGCGCGGCGATCGACCAGGACCAGCCGATCGCGTGGGTCCGGGTCCACAACCTGCCCGACTTCGTCACCTTCAACCACAGCGCCCACGTGAAGGCCGAGATCGCCTGCCAGACCTGCCACGGCCCGGTCGAGAGCATGGGACGCGTCACGCAGTTCGCGTCCCTGACCATGGGCTTCTGCATCGACTGCCACCGCAAGGGCACGGCGAGCCTCGGCCGCGGCGCTCCCGTCCCGGCGGCGCAGGCCAACCGGCTCACGGATTGCGCCGTGTGCCACCACTGACGAGCGAAGCGATGAGCGACTCCCACCCCGACCGCCGTGCCTGGATGGAGCGCGGCCTGCGCCGGCGCGACCTGCTCAAGCTGGCGGCGCTGTCCGCCTCGATCGCCGCGTGCAAGCGGCTGCCGGTGCGCCACGCGCTGCCGTACCTGCTGCCGCCCGAGGAGCTGACGCCGGGCGTGCCGCTCCACTACGCGAGCACCTGCACGGCGTGCCCCGCGGCCTGCGGCCTCGTGGCCAGCGTCCGCGACGGGCGGCCCGTGAAGCTCGAGGGCCACCCGCAGCACCCGCTCTCGCGCGGCGGGCTGTGCGCGCTAGGTCAGGCGGACCTGCGCGCGCTCTACGACGCGGGCCGGCTGCAGGGACCGACGCTCGGCGGGCAGAAGACCACCTGGGAGGAGCTGGACGCGCTCGTCGCTCGCCGCCTGGCCGAAGTCCGCGCCAGCGGCAAGCGGGTGGCGGTCCTCTCCTCGACGATCACGAGCCCCACCGCCCGCCGCGCGATCCTCGCCTTCCTCGCTCCCTTCGACGGCACGCTCGTCGAAGCCGACCCCGATCCCGAGTCGGCGTCCGCGCGGCTCGAGGCCTACGAGCGGCTCGACGGAACGCGGCTCGCCCCGGCACTCGAGATCGAGCAGGCGGACCTGCTCGTGGTGCTGGGCGCGGATCTGTTCGGCACCGGCTTCGATCCGGTGGGGCACACGGCCGCCTACGCCGCCCGAAAGCGCGCGGCGGAACACGGCCGGGCCTTCCGCCACGTGCAGCTGGAAGGCTCGCTCTCGCTCACCGGCGCCGCCGCCGACGAGCGCGTGATGGCCACCACGGCCGAGCGCCGGCTCGTCGCGCTGTGGCTCCTGCGCCACGCGGCCGAAGCCGTGGGCGGCGCGCTCGCGAGCGCGATCGGGGCCGCGCTGCAATCGCTGCCCGCGCTCGACGCCTTTACGGAGCCGACGCCGCGCCTGGCGGCGGCGCTCGTCGCAGCCCGCGGGCGCGGCCTGGTCGTGAGCGGCGCCAACGACCTCGCGGAGCAGCTCGCTGTCGCCCTCGCCAACCGCGTGCTCGGAAACGAGGGCACCACCCTCGACCTCGCGCGACCGTCGCTGGTTCGACGTGGCCTGGACCGTGACCTCGGCGAGCTGGTCCAGGCGCTGGAGCAGGGCTCGCTCGGCGCGCTCTTCGTGCTGGGCCTCGA
>DATEUE010000071.1:0-2110 GCA_035283305.1 Vicinamibacteria bacterium
TCGGCTACTCCTTCCCGGCCTCAGCCGACGAGGACGGCAAGCCGGCGGGGACGGGCCAGCGGCTCTGGATCGAGACGGAGGCCTCGAGCTTCGAGCTGGCCGAGGGCGAGAACGTACTGGGCCGGGACGAGCACCTCACGAGGCGGGTCGACGGGCCCGGGGTGTCGCGCCGCCACGCGCGGGTGCTGGTCCACGGCGGCCGCGCCGTGCTCGAGGACCTCGCCAGCAAGAACGGGACGTTCCTCGACGGCGAGCGCGTCGTCTCGCCGCGCGCGCTGGAGGATGGCGCCACGATCCGCCTCGGCCGGCGCGCGAGCGTCGTCTTCAGGACCGACGCCGCCGACCCGACCGAGACCGAAGCGAGCAGGGGCTAGCGCGCTTCGATCGGCTGCATGCGCTCGGGTGGATCGAGCGAGATGCGTCGATGACGCGGCCGTGGCGGGTGTCCGCGGCAGAAAGCCGTTGACACCGGTCTCGCAGCGAGCCTAGCGTGACGTGGCGCCGGTTGCGTGATGACTGAGGCAAAGCTCGACCTGCTGCGACTCATGGAAGAGCACGCCCCGTTCAACCGGCTGCTCGGGATGAAGGGTGAGCATCTCGAGCCCGGGCGTGCGGTGGTTCTTCTGCCCGTGCGCGAGGACTTCATAGGCGATCCCCGCCGACCCGCGCTCCATGGGGGGGTCGCCTCTGCGTTGATCGACACCGCGGGCGGAGCGGCAGCGTGGTCCGCTCTCGCTCACGGCGAATCGGTCTCCACCGTCGACCTGCGCGTCGATTTCCTGGAGCCGATGCACCTGGCGGGCCCGCTGCGCGCGGAGGCGGTGCTGCTCCGCAAGGGCAACCGCGTCTGCCACGTGCGCGTGAGCGTCACCCAGGACGGCGTGCTCGTGGCCCAAGGCTCGGCCGTCTACAACATCCACAGGCGGCGAGCAGTGCCCCTCTGATCAAAGGGGGGTGCTGCGCGGGGGCTCGGGGGTCGGAGACGGGCGGCGCTTAAGTGAAGCGAACGCTGACCAGCTTGCTCACCCCCGGCTCCTCCATGGTCACGCCGTAGAGCTGGTCGGCGATCGCCATGGTCTTGCGCGAGTGGGTGATCAGCACGAACTGGGTCTGCTCCTTGAGGCCGTCCAGCATCTTGATGAAGCGGCCGATGTTGGCGTCGTCGAGCGGCGCGTCCACCTCGTCGAGGATGCAGAAGGGCGACGGCTTGTACTGGAAGATCGCGAACAGGAGCGCGATCGCCGTGAGCGCCTTCTCGCCGCCCGAGAGCAGCAGCACGTTCTGCAGCCGCTTGCCCGGCGGCTGCGCCATGATGTCGATCCCGCTCTCGAGCAGGTCCTCCTCGTCGAGCAGCGACAGCCCCGCGGTGCCGCCGCCGAAGAGCTGCTTGAAGGTCTCGCCGAAGTGCTGGTTGATGACCTGGAACGCTTCCTGGAAGCGCTCGCGCGAGGCCCGGTCGATCTTGCGGATCGCCTGGTCGAGCTCGGCGATCGAGTCGAGCAGGTCCTGCCGCTGCGCGGTGAGGAAGGCGTGGCGCTCCTCGTGCTCCTGCGCCTGCTCGACCGCGAGTACGTTGACCTCGCCCATTCGTTCCAGCTTTTCGCGCAGCTCCGTCACCTGGGCCGCGAGCGTTTCCTCGCCCTGCGCCATATCCGCCTCGGAGAGCGTCGCGGCCGCCTCCGCGGGGGACTGACCCACACCCTGCTGGCACTCGCGCGCCAGGTGGTCGAGGTCCGACCCGGTGCGGGCCCGTTCCACCTCCACCTCGCTGAGCGCGCCCTTCAGCACGTCCCGCTCGCGGCGCCGCTCCTTGAGCCCGTGCTCGCGGCTCTCGATCCCGCCGCGGCTCTCGCGCACGCGCTCCTCGGCGACGGCCGTCTCGCCGCTCACCCGGTCGCGCTCGATGAGTGCCTCGGCGAGCAGGCGCTCCACGTCGGCGAGCTCGGCCACCAGCTCGCCGCGCCGCGCCGCCGTCTCGGCGGTGCGCGCGCGGGCGGCGGCGATGCGCTGCTCGAGGTCCAGCAGGTCGCTCTCGAGCCGCCGGCAGTCGTTCTCGGTGGCAGCCGTGCGCTCGCGCAGCGCCGCGAGCGCGCTCCTGGCCTCGGCGTGG
>DATEUE010000072.1:0-6043 GCA_035283305.1 Vicinamibacteria bacterium
GTGTGCGGCGAGATGGCCGGTCAGCCGCTGCAGGCGGTGCTGCTTGTGGGCTTCGGCTACCGCGAGCTGTCGATGGCGCCGTCCGCGATCCCGCGCGTGAAGGAGGCCCTGCGCGCGGTGCCCGCGGCGGAGGCGCGGCAGCTCGCCGAGCGCTGCCTGGAGCTCGCGAGCGGGAGCGAGATCGAAGCGCTCGTACGTGAGGCTCTCCCAGCCGTCGCCCAGGCGGCGCCGTAGGAGACGGGCGCCAGGTACGGCCTTCCTGTCGTTCCTATTGACATTCGATAGGAGTGGCGGCACACTTCGCTCCTATAGAAAGTCGATAGCAGGAGGCTTCCAATGCCAGGCCGGCGCGCCACGCTGCTTCAAGGGACGCTCGATCTTCTGATCCTCAAGGCGCTATCTGCCGGCGCGCTGCACGGGCTGGGCGTCTCGCGCCGCATCGAGCAGACCACCGGCGGCACGTTCGCCGTACAGCCGGGCTCGCTCTTCCCGGCGCTGCATCGTCTGGAAGAGGCTGGCTGGCTCACGTCCGACTGGCAGCCTTCCGAGAACAACCGCCGAGCGAAGTACTACACGCTCACGAAGGCCGGACGCCGACAGCTGGGCGAAGAAGCCGCACAGTGGAATCAGATTGCGCTGGCGATCGCACGCGCTCTGGAGGCTTGAGGTGAAGCGGCTCGTCAGTCTCTGGCGCAACCTCGTGCACCGGAACCGCGTCGATCGCGATCTCGACGAGGAGCTGCGCGCCGCATTCGAGCTGCTGGTCGACGAGAAGGTCCGTAGAGGCATGCAGCCGGACGATGCCCGTCGTGCCGCTCGGCTGGAGCTGGGGAACCTGGAATCCTTGAAGAGCCAGGTCCGCGACGCGCGAGCAGGTGCCGGCGTCGACACGCTCGTCCAGGACATCCGCTACTCACTGCGGCTCTTCAGACGAGCGCCCGGCTTCACGGCCGTCGCGGTCGTGACGCTGGCCCTGGGCATCGGCGCCAACGCCGCCATCTTCGGCGTGGTGAAATCAGTGCTGCTCGACGCGCTCCCCTACGCCGACGCGGACCGCCTGGTGCGCGTGTACGGGCGCTTGCTCGACGGCTCGGCGGAGCGCGGACCCCTGAGCGCCGGCACGATCCACGCGATCGCCGAGCGACAGCGGTCATTCGAGAGCCTCGCCGCATTCGACTCCGCACGCGACGGTGTTCTCGGAGGCGACGATTTCGCACGCATCGTGAGGATCGCGTGGGTCGAGCCCGGCCTCTTCAAGACCCTGGGTGTTTCGGCTGCCCTCGGGCGGACCTTCCACCAAGACGATCGCGCGAGCGGTCTCGTGCCTCTCAGTGGCGGGCAGCTCGGTCCCGACACGGCCCGTGTCGTGCTGCTGACCCACGCCGCCTGGCAGCGGCTGTTCGCGGGTGACCCGGACGTCGTTGGCCGGGACGTCTCCATCAATGGCATTCCACGTACGGTGGTCGGTGTGCTGCCGCGCGACTTCGTGGGACCCATGGGCCAGGCCGACTTCTACTTTGCATTCGATCTCGGCCCTGTCCTCGCCAACCCGGTCACCGTACGCCGCTCGCAATGGCTCGGCGTTGTCGGCCGCCTGAAGCCGGGCACGACCCACGAAGCCGCGCAGGGCGAGATCGCGGCCGTCTGGGCCGACCTCGCGCGCGAGTACCCGGAGGACAACGGCAACCTCGGCGTGTCGGCGATGCCGCTGCACGACGCGATGGTCGGCGACACGCGCACGCCGCTCCTCGTGCTGATGGCGAGCGCCGCTTTGGTGCTCCTCATCGCCTGCGCGAACCTCGCCGCAGCCCTGTTTTCCCGCAGTCTGTCGCGGCGCAAGGAGTTCGCCGTCCGCGTGGCGCTGGGCGCCGGGCGAAGGCGCCTCGTGCGGCAGCTGCTCACCGAGAGCACGGTGCTCGCCGTGGCCGGCGGTGCTTCCGGGCTGCTCCTCGCCCAGTCGGTGCTGTCCCTGCTGCGCGGTCTCGCGAGACCCGTGTTGCCGGCCTACGCCGAGCTGTCGCTCGACCCGGGCGCGCTGCTGGTCACGGCCGTGCTGGCCTTCAGCACTGGCCTGGCGTTCGGCGTGGTGCCGGCGCTCTCCGTCGACCGTGTGGATGCGCAGGGGACGCTCCGCGACCAGGCGCGCGGCGCGAGTGAGGGGCGACGCCCGCGCCGTCTGCGCGGCCTGCTGGTGGCTGGGCAGATGGCGCTGTGCGCCAGCCTGCTCGCCGGCGCCGGCTTGCTGGCGCGCAGCCTGTGGGAGATGGCGACGGCGCCGCTCGGCTTTGATCCGGCCGGCGTGCTGACCGCGACGGTCCGGCTCCCGCCGCGTGACTACCCGACGCCGGAGACCCGCGCCCGCTTCCACGAGCAGCTCGCGGAGCGCCTGCGGCTCCTCGCAGGCGTAGACGCCGTCGCGATCGCGAGCAAGGTTCCTACGGTCGACCCGAGCCGGGCGAGCTTCGCCATCGAGGGGGCGCCGCCGAACGCCGCGCAGCCGTTCGTCGTGTTTGCGAGCGTGTCGGACGACTACTTTCGCACGCTCCGGATACCGCTCCGACAGGGACGCACGTTCGACGCGTCGGACCGTACCGGCGCGCCCCCGAGCGCCGTCATCAGCGCGAGCATGGCGCGGCGCTACTGGCCCCCCGGCGAGGCGCTCGGTTCCCGCATTCGCATCGGCCCGGACGCCAACTCGCCTCTGGTGACGGTAGTCGGCATCGTCGGCGACGTGCGCAACGATCCCGCCCGGCCTGACGCGGAACCGATGGCGTACAGATCCAACCGGCAGATACCGACGTCCAGGGTGTGCGTCCTGCTCCGCACTCACGGCGATCCGCTCGCCCTCGCGAGACTCGTGGAGCGAGGGCTGGCGGTGCTCGACCCCTCGCTGCCGATCCAGCAGGTCATGACGCTGCGTGCGGCGGTCGGCGAAGGGCTCGCCGCTCGTCGGCTTCCCGTGATGCTGATGACCGCGTTCTCTGCCCTGGCGCTCCTGCTCGCCTCGGTCGGCGTCTATGGCATGTTCGCCAGCATGGCGGCCGCGCGGGAGCGGGAGTTCGGCGTGCGCCTGGCGCTCGGCTCGCCCCCACGGGCGATCGCGGGGCTAATGCTGCTGCAAGGCGCCCGTTGGATGGCCCTGGGCCTGGTGGGCGGCGCGCTCGGCATCGTCCTGGTCGCGAAGCTGCTGCGCAGCCTGCTCGCTGGACTGCCGACGTTCGACCCGATCGCCCTCGGCGGCGCCGTCGCGGTCCTGTTGGGTTGCGCCACGGTCGCGCTCCTCATCCCCCTCCGCCGCGCGACGCGGGTGGACCCGGTGGCCGTGCTGCGGGCTGAGTGACGCTTCGGGGGGCTAAGGGGGCGGGATGCGCCCCCTCTAGCTCAGTCCGCCAGTCCGTCTGTCTGTTTCTGTTGTCCGTTCCCGTCGTCCGTTTCCGTCAGTACTTTGCTGTTTCTCTCATCGCCGTCACCAGCGTCGCGACTTGCGGCAGGATGGCGTCCTCGAGCACGGGGTTGTAGCCCACGAACGTGTCGAGCGCGCCGACGCGCCTCACGGGCGCATCCAGGTGCTCGAACAGCTCGCCGCCGATGCGGGCGGCGATCTCGGCGCCGTAGCCCCAGGACACGCAGTCCTCGTGGGCCACCACGACGCGGCCGACGCGGCGCACGCTCGCGGCGATCGCCTCCCAGTCGTAGGGGCTGAGCGTCCGCAGGTCGAGCACCTCGACCTCGATGCCCTCGCCGGCCAGCTGGCGGGCGGCGACGAGCGAGCGCTGCACGAGCGCTCCGAAGGTGACCACGGTGACGTCGCTGCCCTCGCGCACGCGTGCCGCCTTGCCGAACGGGATCGTGTAGTCGGGGCCGGGGTAGAGGCCCTTGTTGTGGGTCTGGCGGTAGAGGTGCTTGTGCTCCAGGAACAGCACCGGGTCGTCGCAGCGGATCGCGGTTCTGAGCAGCCCGTTCGCGTCCTGCGCGTTCGAGGGGATCACGACGCGCAGCCCCGGCACGTGCGTGAAGATCACCTCGCCGCACTGGCTGTGGTAGACGGCGCCGCCCTGCAGGTAGCCGCCGTAGGTCACGCGGATCACCACCGGGCAGCTAAACGCCCCGTTCGAGCGCCAGCGCAAGAGCGCCAGCTCGTTGCGGATCTGCATGTACGCCGGCCAGATGTAGTCGAAGAACTGGATCTCGGCGACCGGCTTCAGGCCGCGCGTGGCGAGCCCGATCGCGCGCCCGACGATGTTGGCCTCGGCGAGCGGCGTGTTGTAGACGCGCTGCTTGCCGTGGCGGCGCTGCAGGTTGTGGGTCACCTTGAAGACGCCGCCCTTGCCCTTGACCTCGGCGAGGCTCGTCTCACGCGAGCAGTCGGCCACGTCCTGGCCGAACAGCAGCACGCGCGGGTCGCGCGTCATCTCGTCGTGCAGGCAGGCGTTCAAGAGATCGACCATCGTCTTGGGCTGGCCCTGCGGCTGCGGCTCGCTCGCGAAGGCGGGCGAGGTGGGGTCGACGTCGGCGGAGTACACGTGACGCAGCACCGTCGCGGGATCCGGGATCTGCGCCGTGAGCGCCGCGTCCGCGGCCGCGCTCACCTCGTGGTCGACCTCCTCGCGCAGCCGCGCGAGCTCGGCGTCCGTGGCGCTGCCCTCGGCGACGAGGCGCCGGGCGAAGGCCGTGATCGGGTCGCGCGCGGCGTCCGCCTCGCGCTCGGCGGGCGAGCGGTAGAGCGCCTCGTCGTCCGAGAGCGAGTGCGAGTAGGGCCGGATCACCTTGGCGTGGACGAGCGCCGGGCCCTTGCGCGAGCGGCACCACGCCGCCGCCTCGCCCAGCACAGACAGGCTCGCGAGCGGGTCGCAGCCGTCCACCTCGCGCAGCAGCAGGTTCGGGAAGTCTCGCAACAGCCGCGAGATGCTGCCCCCGGCCGTCTGCACCTCGACCGGCACCGAGATCGCGTAGCCGTTGTCCTCGATCAGGTATAGCACCGGCAGCTTGAGGTTGCAGGCCGTGTTGAGGCTCTCCCAGAACTCGCCTTCCGACGTGGTGCCTTCGCCGGCCGAGCAGTACACGATCTCGTCGGCCTGGAACGCCGGTGCCTGCGCGGCCGGAACGGGCCCGGTCGCGAGGTACAAGGCGGCCTCCGCGCAGCCGATCGCGTGCAGGAACTGCGTTCCCGTGGGCGAGGACATGCTGACGACGTTGAGCCGCTGGTGGCCCCAGTGGGAGGGCATCTGCCGGCCCCCGGAGCTCGGGTCGTCGCGGGCGCCCACCGCGCCCAGCAACATCTCGAGCGGGGTCATGCCGAGCTGCAGCAGCAGCGCCCGGTCGCGGTAGTAGGGGTAGAACCAGTCGTACCCGGGCCGCAGCACGCTGCCGGCGGCGACCAGCACCGCCTCGTGGCCGGCGCCGCTGATCTGGAAGTAGGCCCGATTCTGGCGCTTGAGCTGGATCTCCTTGTCGTCGAGCCGGCGCGACAGCAGCATCGTCCGGTAGAGCGAGAGGAGCGCGGCCTTGTCGGGACGCGGCCGGCCGTAGGGGGGCAGAGATGTCACAGGGGGATGCCGAACGGGCATCTTACCAAAGCCAAAGGGACCGTCAGGCCGTGAGCAGCTCGAGCAGGAAGCCCGGCCCCAGGGCGGAGCGGGCGGGCACGAAGTCGCCGGCGATGCCCACCAGCCGGTCGGCGAGGTCGGGGCGCCGTCGCAGCCGACGCGCGATCGCGTTGGCGGCCCTTGGCCAGCGGACGGCGAGCTGGAGGCGGTGGTTGAAGCGGAACTTGTCGCGCGTGGCGGCCGCGCGGTCGCGCTCGTAGCGGGCGAGCCGGGGCAGCGGTGCCTGCCCGCCGCGCGCGAGAGCCTCGGCCGCGGCGGCGGCGACGAGCTCGGCCCCACGCAAGGCGAGCGTCACGCCTTCGCCCGTGAAGGGATCGTAAAAGCCCGCCGCGTCGCCGAGCAGCACGGCCCCTTCGACGGCCACTGCGCGTGAGCGCACGGCGAGCGGGCCGATCGCGCGCGGCGGCTCGACGAGTCGCGCCCGCTCGAGCCGCTCC
>DATEUE010000073.1:0-4307 GCA_035283305.1 Vicinamibacteria bacterium
CGTCCATTCCTACGAAGGTGATACCCTTCTCCATGACCGGCTCCTTTCGTATGCGGCTCTGGTGCCGCTGTGCAAGCTTCACTAACCCGCGATTCTACGATCGGGAGCCGGTCCTTCCATACGGTCTTATCCCCGGTGTTAGCCAGACAGTAACAGTAGAGGGCGTCGAGGATCTGATGGCGAGCGGAGACAGTGGGCGCACGTGGTTCCCTGAACTGGTGGACGAATTGCGGGCATCGTGGCGACCCGACCTGAGCTGGGCGGCGATCATCGACCTACGGGACCGGCTCCAGGCGATGGTCGAGGAGATCATCGTCACGCGCGGAATCAAGCGCGCGAGGGTTCGGTGCTTCCACTGAGGTCACGTCGGGCCAGGAGCGCCGCCGGTCATCTCGGTGCGGGCCGTGATTCTGGCCTTGCAGCGATTCGGGATCGAGCCGCAGGATGCGGTCGATAGGCTCGACGAGGCCTGGGCGAAGCATCGCGCGCAGCAGCAACTCGACCTTTGTGGCCAGCAGGTCCAGGCTCGCGGACCGGCTTCTCATGCGCACGCGGAGGAACACGCGTGAAGTTCGCTTGGAGGCACCGTCAGTCGCCCTGGGCCGCGCCATCATCGTCCAATGTCGAGCTGGCGAACAACGAGATGCACCTGACGAGCGCGGCGCAAGCGACGCACGCTCGCAGCTTATCCCGGAGTTCGACGCCTTCCTGCGTCGTCGTGAGTAACCGGCCGACGCGGAGGAGTTGGCAAGCATACCAGGGTACCCAGTTCCGGCCATCGGATCGCTGGTTTGGTTTCTGCCGTTGGTGTTGCAGCGACGCAAGTCCGTCGCACCGCAGAAGGTAGACCGACGCGCCCGATGGGGTGTCCTTCTGGTCGGCGCGGGATACACGATACCCTGGCAGACCGCGTTCTGGGCACGGCCCTCCGGCGGGTGGCGGGTGGTTGTCTCGGCGGTCTGCTTCGTCGCTGCAAGCGCGTTCTCGTGGACAGCGGCCCGAGCGTTGGGGCGCCACTGGCGTATCGAAGCCGGACTCGACGCCGATCACCAGCTTGTGCAGTCAGGTGTCTATGGCCTCGTGCGGCACCCGATCTACACGTCCAAGTTGTTCGTCGTCGCGGGTACTAAGACCCGGCTCCTGATAAAGAGCTGTCCCAAACACCTCGAAGAGCGAGGGTGCGGCAGGGGGCGCTCAGAAGCGAAGAGAAAGATCGGTCCGGAACCCGCCCTTCGCCGGGGCCAACCTCAGGGCCAGCTTGGGTCGCCGCACCTCCACCGGCACCCAGCGATCGGTCTTGACTGCGGGCCGATGAGGGCGCCCAGCGTCCCCGTGATCGCGCCGCCCACGAGGCCGTAGCCCACCGCTTCAGCGTCGAATCCGCAATCCCGGTAACACTCGTCCAGAGAACTCACGAACGCGAACATGAATAACGCGCCCGGCACGAAACCAATGACCGCCCCTTGGCGCCAGCGCGAGCGGCGCCCGCGCACTGTCTCGAGCTTCGCCATTTGCTGAGGCGACAAGCGCAGCGGCGGCTGCTTCGGGTCTCTCGGGCGCACGACGATTTCGTCCGGTTTCGCCGCATCTAGGATGCCGAGGACCGATTTCCCACCGGTGGTGAGGCGCAACCACACCTGGTCCCCCCGCGACAGGTCCGCGAGCGTCAAGCTGTCCTCGGCCGCGCCGATCACTGGAGCGCATAGCGCCGCCACCATGAGCCCGGGGGCCGCCCGACCCTCCCAGGTCCAGATGTAAGTCATGTCCGTCCCCTACACCCGATTCGGCGCAGGCGCGTGGAACTCGCGTGCGACCAGATTGAGTGGCTGACGCATCCTAAGCGTAGTTCTCGGGCTTCTTGCCCATCTCCGCACGGTAGTGGGACCGCAGCTGAGCCAGGTCCTTCTCGTAGTCGCCGGTCGGGTGGAAGAGCGGCGCGAAGAACACGACCTTGCGCGGGTAGTCGAAGCCCACCGGCAGGATCGGCGCTCCCGCCTCGACCGCGATGCGATAGAAGCCCGACTTCCACTGCGGGATGCGTCGCCGTGTGCCCTCGGGCGCCAGCACCACCGTCATCTGGTCCGCGTCGCGCAGCACGCGGCCGACCTGGCTCGCGAAGCCCGCGGCCGCGGCGCGGTCCACCGGGATGCCGCCGAGCGCGCGCATGAAGACGCCGAACGGCCAGCGGAACAGCGTGTGCTTGCCGATGAAGGTCCCGCCGAGGTGCAGCGCGAGCTTTGCCATCAGGCCGACCGGGAAGTCCCAGTTCGAGGTGTGCGGCGCCACGATCAGGACCATCTTCCGAACGTCGGGCACTTCTCCCTCGAAGCGCCAACCGGTGACCCGCATCAGAAAGCGGCCGAGCGCCGCGGCGAGCCTGCCGTGGGCCCGCTGGACGTTCGGTCCGAGCTCGGGGACGCGTGGATCCGCGAAGAGCGCCAAGGGCTAGCGGCCTGCGCCGACTTCGCGCCCATCGAGGTACACGGACTCGATCACGAGCGAGCCGGCGTCGAGGCCGGCGCCGCCGAGCGAGCGCAGGACCAGGAGCGACGCCCGCGCGTCCGGCCGCAGCGACGGCCCGGCGTCCGCTGCGCTCCCGACGAGCGCCAAGAGGGCTTCGGACAGTGGCGGCGCGCCCGGGGGCTCACGCCACGAGCCGCCCGTGAGAGCCAGGAGCGCCGACGTCAGCGACCGAGGCTCGCTCACGGCCGGCGGCGGCCCGGGGATCACGAGCGCGTGCTCGGGCGCTCCCGCTTCCGCGACCTCGAGCGCGGCACGGCCGGCAGCCTGCAGGCGCTCGGCGATCTGCCGCGCCGCCTCGCGGTCCCCGGCCGCCACGTGCCAGCGCAAGCGGGCCACTCCGAGCCGGCTCACGGCGTCGAGCGCTTCGGCCGACAGCCACGAGCTCGCGCCCAGCCCGCGCACGGACGCCGCGAACGCCGGCGTCAGCAGCCGGTCCGTCGTGCTGCGCCGTCGCGCCGCCGCCAGGAGCCGCCCGTCACCCACTTCACGGATGCGCGAGGGCCCGGCAGCGCCGGAGTCCGGACACGCCGCGAGCGCCGGATCCTCGTCGAGCACGTCGAAGGCCACGTCGGCGCGGTACGGCTCGACGCTCGGAGGCTGGAGGATGTGGCCGCCCTCGAGCAGCACGTCGACGTAGCGGCCGTCCGTGTTTCGGGCGAGCCCCTCGTAGATCGAAGCATCCTCCCCCGCGAGGTCGTCCTGCGCGAGGCCGTGCAGCGCACTCAAGAGCCCGACGTAGTTGAGGCGCGTCAGGTCGGCGTAGGAGCGGCCAACCGGGACGGCACCGCTCTCGATCAGTACGATCGGCGTGCCCCAGGCCGTGAGGTTGTCGCCGAAGGCACGCGGGTTCCAGTCCTCGTCGTAGCGGGCGATCCCGCCCGGCACGAACGGCGCGAACGTGCGGGCGAGCTTCGAGCAGACGCGCTTGGCGCGCGCGCGGCCCGGCGTGAGCGTTCCCCGCACGTCTCCCGACACCGCGAGCAGCGCGATCGTGGCGAGGACACCCGTGTCGCCCACCGTCGTGCGCCGGTTCTGGTCGTGCAGGTTGAAGCCGAGCTCGGGTCGGAAGCGGTCGCGCAGACTCTTGAGCAGCCGCCCCTCGGGGGTCGCGAGATGGAGCGCGTCGCGGTTGATGTCGATCGCCTGGGAGTTGCGGCGCGTGTAGCGGGAGGCGCCATCGGGGTTGAGCATCGGCACCACCAGCAGCGTCAGCCGCTCGAGGATCAGGCGGTGCTCGGGAGCGTCGACGCCCAGCAGCGTGGAAACGACATCCAGCAGCGCGGGCGTCGCCGAGGGCTCGTCGCCGTGCATCTGCGACCACAGCATCACGCGCCGCGGCCCGCGGCCGAGCGTCAGCAGCTGGATCTCGCGTCCCTCGACGGAGCGCCCGACCGATTCGAGCGCGAGCGACTCCGGGTGCCGGGCCGCGAGCGCCTGAAGCAGCACGGCGAGATCGGCGTGGCGCAGGCAGGGGGCGGGAGCCTCGACCACGCGGCGCTCGGGCCAGAGGTCGAACAGCGCCTGGGGCGAGAATCCTGGCGCCGCTCCCGCGAGCAGCAGCGCGAGTGGGCCGCCGAGGGTCACGCCCTCGCCCCCGCCGTCATGCCGCGCTTTCGGAGCGGCCGAGCGCCTTGCGTAGGCGGGCCAGGTCCCGCTCCCCCACCAGGCGCAGCTCGCGGAGCCGGCGCGCCCGGGCCTCGCGTACGACCCCCGAAGCGAGAGCGTCGGCGAGCACCAGGTCCGCAGCGGGCAGCAGCCGGCGCCATTCGGCGCGCCGCGACGCG
>DATEUE010000074.1:0-5118 GCA_035283305.1 Vicinamibacteria bacterium
ACTCGCCCGCACCTTCAACCAGATGGTGGAGCGGCTCGGGGAGAGCCGGGCGCTCGAGGAGCGGCTCCGCGTCGCCGAGCGCTCGACCGCGATGGGTCGCTTCGCCGCAGCACTCGCCCACGAGATCCGCAATCCGCTCAACTCGATCAGCCTGACGATCGACCACGTGCGCACCCGGCTCGCCCCCGAGGGCGAGGCCCAGCGCGCCGAGTTCCAGGCGCTGATGGCCACGCTCAAGTCGGAGGTGGCGCGGCTCAATCGCCTGGTCGGGGACTTTCTCTCCACCGGCCAGCCGGCCCGGCTCGACCCGCGCCCGTGCGACGTGGGCGAGGTCGTGCGCGAGACGGCCGCGCTCGTGGAGCACAAGGCCCGCGAGCAGGCGATCGAGGTCGAGCTGGACGTGGCTCCCGGCCTGCCTGCGACCGTCGCCGACCCCGAGCTGCTCAAGACCTGCTTCCTGAACCTCGTGCTCAACGCCTTCGAGGCCATGCCCAGCGGCGGCCGGGTGTCCCTCGTGGCGCGGCTCGAGGGAACGCCGGACGCGCCGGCGATCGCCGTGCTCGTCTCCGACACCGGGACCGGGATGTCGAAGCACGCGGCGGCGAGCGCGTTCGAACCCTATTTCTCGACGAAGGAAGCGGGCGTCGGGCTCGGACTCGCACTGGTCGGCCGGATCGTCGAGGGCCACGGCGGTAGCGTCACGCTCGACTCGAGGCAGGGTCGGGGGACGAGCGCGCGCCTGCTGCTGCCGGTCCGCTCGCCTGCGTCGCTCGCGAGGGCCACGGCCGGGAGCCTGCGCGCGTGAAGCCGCGCATCCTCGTCGTCGACGACGAGCCGCCGCAGCTGGAGATCCTCCGGCTGATCCTGAGCTCTGAGGGCTACGAGGCCGTGACGGCAGGCAGCGGACGGGGGGCCCTCGCAGCTCTGCGCCGCCAGCCCTTCGACGTCGTGCTCACCGATCTCAAGATGCCCGACCTCTCGGGCATCGCTCTCCTCGAGCAGATCCTGCGCGAGCAGCCGGCAGCCTGCGTGGTGCTGATGACGGCGCACGGGACGATCGACTCCGCGGTCGAGGCCATGCGCAAGGGTGCCTTCGACTACCTCACCAAGCCGGTCGACCGCGAGGTGCTGCTGCTCGCCGTCTCGCGGGCCGTCGAGCGCACCCGGCTCGTGAGCGAGAACCGGCGGCTGCGGGAGGAGCTGCGGGGCCGCTTCCGGGTGGAGAACCTGGTGGGTGCCCACGGGAGCATGCAGGAGGTCTTCCGCATCGTGCACAAGGTGGCGCGCTCGAGCTCCACCGTGCTGATCTACGGGGAGAGCGGCACGGGCAAGGAGCTCGTGGCGCGGGCCATCCACGTGACCAGCGACCGGCGCGACCGGCCGTTCGCGGCGGTCAACGTGGCCGCGCTCCCCGAGACCATCCTCGAGGCGGAGCTGTTCGGCTACGAGAAGGGCGCCTTCACCGGGGCCGACGCGCGCAAGATCGGGCACTTCGAGCAGGCCAGTGGCTCGACGCTCTTCCTCGACGAGGTCGGAGAGCTGAAGCGCGACCTGCAGGTGAAGCTGCTGCGGACGCTCCAGGAGCGGGAGGTGCTCCGCGTGGGGGGCACCGAGCCGGTGCCGGTGGACGTGCGCGTGGTGGCCGCCACCAACCGCGACCTGGAGCGGGAGGTTCGCGAGGGGCGCTTCCGCGAGGATCTCTTCTACCGCCTCAACGTCATCCCGATCGCGCTCCCGCCGCTGCGCGGCAGGCGCACCGACATCCCGCTGCTCGTCGAGCACTTCCTCGCCAAGCACGGCGAGCCCGGGCGAACCCGCGGGATCGCCCCCGAGGCGCTCGAGGCCCTGGTCGGATACGCCTGGCCCGGCAACGTCCGGGAGCTCGAGTCGGTGGTCGAGCGCACGCTGCTGCTGGCGGACGGCGACGTCGTCCGACTCGACGACCTCCCGCCGGCGGTCCGGATGCGCAGCCGGACGCTCGCGGGCGGGCTGCCGATCGATATCCCGGAGGAGGGCCTGGACCTCGACGGGCTCGAGCGCAGCCTGATCCTGCGGGCCCTCGAGAAGGCGGGGGGCAACGTCACCCGGGCGGCCCGCCTGCTAGGGCTCAGCCGCCGGACGCTGCAGTACCGACTGGAGAAAATCCAGGGTGCCCCAGATGGTGCGGTGGCTGCACCGAATCGGGCAGTCGGGGAGACGGACGACTGACCGCCGCTGCCACCTAAGCGCCTTTGCGATCAGCGGATTCCGCCGTTCGTACCGTTCCCTGCGGGGCTGGCACCGCTGTTGCTCACTCCCTGGCCAGCGGTCGGCGGCGTCCTGCCGGCCGGAACCAAAGGAGCCTCGAAAACCTATGAAGAAGCTCGCACTGCTGTTTTCGGTGTTGCTGGTAGCGGGCGTCGCCTCCGCGCAGACGACTGCGCCGGCCAAGGACAAGAGCACCGCGCCCGCCGTGAAGACCCACGTCGTCGAGGCCGAGGTCGTCTCGGCCGACGCCACCGCGAAGACGCTGACGATCAAGGGCGACCCGAACAAGACCCTGGCGGTCGACGCCTCCGCCGCCTCCAGCCTGAAGGCCCTGAAGGCGGGCGAGAAGGTCAAGCTGACCTGCCGCGACGACGCCAAGGGCGAGCACGAGGCGATCACCCACATCACGATCGAGAAGAGCAAGACCAAGTAGCACAAACCCGGCTCCGAATGGAGCCACAGGTCTCACGAAGGGCGCCGGGTCGGTCCGGCGCCCTTCTCCTTTTTGGGGCGACGACTGCGCTAATATCGCCCTTGATGATCGAGATGCAGCCCGACGCGCGCGTCTTCGTGGCCGGGCACGGCGGCCTCGTCGGCTCGGCCGTCCTGCGGCGGCTCGAGCAGGAGGGTGCGAGCCGCGTCCTCACGGCCACGCGCGAGCAGCTCGACCTGCGCGACCAGGCGGCGGTCAACTACTGGTTCCGCGCCAACCGTCCCGAGTACGTGTTCCTGGTGGCGGGCACCGTGGGCGGCATCCTCGCGAACTCGACGCGCCCGGCCGAGTTCATCTACGACAACATGATGATCCACGCGACCGTGGTGCACGCGGCGCACTTGTTCCCGGTGAAGCGGCTCTTGTATCTCGGCAGCTCCTGCATCTACCCGCGCGAGAGCCCACAGCCGATGAAGGAGGAGCACCTGCTGTCGGGCCTGCTCGAGCCCACCAACGAGTCCTACGCGATCGCCAAGATCGCGGGGATCAAGCTGTGCCAGGCCTACCGCAAGCAGTACGGCTGCGACTTCATCTCGGCGATGCCCACGAACCTTTACGGCCCCAACGACAACTTCGACCTCGCGAGCTCGCACGTGCTGCCGGCGCTGATCCGGAAGTTCCACGACGCGAAGACCGAGGGACGCGACGAGGTCACGATCTGGGGCACCGGCTCGCCGCGACGCGAGTTCCTGCACGTGGACGACCTGGCCGACGCCTGCCTGTTCCTGATGCGGCACTACGACGCGGCCGAGCACATCAACGTCGGCACCGGCGAGGACCTGACGATTCGCGAGCTCGCCGAGCTGGTGCGCGACATCGTCCACCCGCAGGCCCGGCTGGTGTTCGACTCGAGCAAGCCGGACGGTACCCCGCGCAAGCTCCTCGACGTCTCGCGGCTGCACGCGCTCGGCTGGCGTCACCGCATCTCGCTCGCCGATGGCGTCGCCTCCTCCTACCGCTGGTTCCTCGAGAACCACGCCACCGCCCGCGGCGCCGAGAAGGGCGCGGCGGCCTGAGCGCCCGCAGCGAGCGAGCCGGCTGATGGCCGTGCTGGTGACGGGCGGCGCCGGCTACATCGGCAGCGTGTTCGTGGAGGCGCTGGTCGCCGCCGGCGAGCGCGCGGTCGTGCTCGACGACCTGTCACGCGGGCACCGCGCCGCCGTGCACCCGGACGCCGTCTTCTACCAGGGCCGCACCGGGGACCGCGAGCTCGTCGCCCGGATCGCGCACGAGCACCCGCTCGACGCTTGCGTGCACTTCGCCGCGTTCGCCTACGTCGGCGAGTCGGTGAGCGAGCCCGGTCGCTACTTCGACAACAACTTCACCCAGGCGCAGGTGCTGTTCGAGACGCTCTTGGCGGCCGGAGTGAAGCGCGTGGTGTTCTCCTCGACCTGCGCCACCTACGGCGTCCCGACGGCGGTCCCGATCGCCGAAAGCCACCCGCAGTGGCCGATCAACCCCTACGGCTGGTCGAAGCTGTTCGTGGAGCGGCTACTCGAGAGCTTCGACCGCGCCTACGGCCAGCGCTTCGTGGCGCTGCGCTACTTCAACGCCGCGGGCGCGTCGACGCGCTGCGGCGAGCACCACGAGCCCGAGACGCACCTCATCCCGCTCGCGCTGCGTGCGGCCGCGGACCGCGGGCCGAAGCTCAAGGTCTTCGGCCGCGACTACGACACGCCGGACGGCACGGCGATCCGCGACTACGTCCACGTCGGCGATCTGGGAGAGGCACACCTGCTGGCGCTCGCCCACCTGCGCCGCGGAGGAGATTCCGAGCTGCTGAACCTCGGCACCGGGACCGGCTACTCCGTGCTCGAGGTGATCGAGGCGGCGAGGCGGGTGACCGGCCGCGACGTGCCGTTCGAGTCGGCCGAGAGACGCGAGGGAGACCCGCCGCGGCTGGTGGCCGACGCCTCACGCGCCCGCGCGGTGCTCGGCTGGACGCCGCGGCAGCCGTCGCTCGACGGCATCGTGCGCTCCGCCTGGGACTGGATGCAGGCACACCCGGACGGCTACCGAGGCTGATCACCGCGCCGCTCACTCCGGCCCCTTGAGCCTCGCGAGCGTCGCCCCGAACCCGCCGCGGTCGGGAGTCGCTTCCTCGAAGTGCGTGACGTGCTCACTGCGTCCGAGCACCTGGCGCACGCGCTCCTTCTGGATGCCCTTGCCGCGGCCGTGGATGATGCGGACCTCGCGGAGCCCCGCCTCGCGCGCCGCCTCCAGGTAGGACTCCACGACGGAGGGGATGTCCCTGGGGGCGAAGGCGTGGAGGTCGATCGAGTCTTCGATCGGCAGCGCGACCGGCTCGTCGGGATCGTCGTCGGTCACGAGGCGCCCAAGATAGAAGTGTCAGCGCGCGGGGGCCTTTTGCCCGCGCG
>DATEUE010000075.1:0-6959 GCA_035283305.1 Vicinamibacteria bacterium
GGTTGTGGAAGCTCGGGACCAGGTAGACGAGGGCCGGCGTCGCGTGCTGCGTGGCCCGCCGCAGGGCGGGGATCTCGGCGCCCCCGGGTCCCACAGGCACCGGCAGCAGCCGTGCCCCCGCGAGCGTGAAGGCGTCGATCGCGCCCAGGTAGGTGGGGTCCTCGAGCACGACGGTTTCGCCGCGGCCGACCAGGAGCCGGCCCAGCAGATCGATCGCCTGCTGCGCTCCGTTCGTCACCAGGATCTCGTCCGGCGTCGTGGGCACGCCGCGTGTCTCGAAGTGGGCCGCGATCGCTTGGCGCAGGGGGAGCCATCCCTGGGGCGAGTACCCGGTCCCGCAGGCGAGCTGGGCGACGTCGACCTCCGCGGCGCGCCACTCCTCGCCGAGCGCCAGGCCGGACCCGGGGAGGCAGGCTCCCATGAACGCGATCGTGTCGGCCGGCTGGTCGGAGGCGGCGCGCGCGAGGGAGTCGACGAGGAACGAGCGGCTGCGCTCGTCGCGCGGGGCCGCGTGCGAGTGCGGCGCGCGGCGAGGGACCCACGTCCCGCTGCCCTGTCGGGACTCGAGGAGGCCGTGCTCGCGGAGCTTGCCGTAGGCCAGCACGACCGTGGTGCGGCTCACGCCCAGCGCCTCGGCGAGCGGCCGCTCCGGTGGCAGGCGAGTGCCCGCGACGAGCTCGCCGCCCTCGATCGCCGACTGCATCGCCCGAGCCAGACGAGAGTAGAGTGGGCCCGCGGCGGTGGACCAGTCGCCGATCAGCGGCACCAGATCCAATGCCGGTTCAGTCCACTTTGGCATAACTGGCTATTGATATTAGCGCAACTGAGCCCTAAGTTACACGTCATGTCTACTCAGTGGGCGGAAAAGATCCAATTGGAGTCAAACGTGAAGAAGCAGCCGGAGCTCCCCAAGTTCGCGTACTTCAAGGGCAGTGTCGTTCCCTACGCCGATGCGCGCATCGGACTTTTGACGCACGCCCTCAATTACGGCACCGCGGTCTTCGGCGGGCTGCGGGGCCACTGGAACGAGGCGGAGCAGGAGCTCTTCGTGTTCCGGCCACTCGACCATTTCCGCCGCTTCGTCGACTCGGCCCGCCTGCTGCGGATGGATCTCGGGCAGTCGCCGAGCGGCCTGTGGGCCGGCCTGCGCGCGCTGCTGCGGAAGCAGGAGACGCGGACAGACTGCTACATCCGGGCGCTCGCCTTCTACGGCGACGAGACGCTCGGCGTGCGCCTGCACGGCCTGACGCCGGAGGTCTCGATCGTGGCGCTGCCGTTCGGCCACTTCGTGGCGAACGACGACAACGCGCACGCGAGCATCTCCTCCTGGCAGCGTATCTCCGACAACGTGCTGCCGGCCCGCGGCAAGATCGCCGGTGGCTACGTGAACTCGGCGCTCGCCAAGACGGACGCGCAGCTCGCCGGGTTCGACGAGGCGCTGGTGCTGAACGACGACGGCCACGTGTGCGAGGGCTCGGTCGAGAACCTCTTCGTCGTGCGCGGGGGAGTGGTCGTCACGCCGCCCGTCACGCAGGACATCCTCGAGGGGATCACGCGTCGCTCGGTGATCGAGCTGCTGCGGCAGGATCTCGGGATCGAGGTGGTCGAGCGGCCGATCGATCGCACCGAGGTCTACCTCGCGGACGAGGTGTTCCTGACCGGCACGGGCGTGCAGATCGTGGCGGTGACGCGCGTGGACCACCGGGCGATCGGCACGGGGCGGATGGGCGAGATCACGAGCCGCCTGCGGCCGGCGCTGGCCGCCGTGGTGCGCGGCCAAGACCCGAAGCACCGGGACTGGTGCGCCCCCGTCTTCCGCGAGGGCACGAAAGGCTGAGCGTGCGCCGCTGGTTCGAGCGCCGCTTCAGCTTCATCGACCTCGACGCGCTTCACGACGCGCGGCTCGACGACTATCGCGCGGGCGCGAGCGTGTTGCGCGCAGCCGACCTGCAGAACCGCAAGACCCACGAAGGGCATCACAACGAGCGCTCGCTCGCCGAGCTCATGGAGGCGTTCCGTCGTGAGCGGGGCCGCTTCGTGGCTCGCCTCGAGGCCTGGGATCCGCAGCGGCTGTCGCTCTGCGCCCTCCATCCACGGCTGCAGCAGCCGATGCGGCTCGGGGACATGCTGTACTTCGTGGCCGAGCACGACGACCACCACCTGGCCTGGATGACCGAGCTCGCGCGACGCGGCTGAGCCGCCCTCGAACGTGCGTACAAATCCGGCATTGGTCCAATGACCATGCCGTCCATCGGTCGTTACGAGATCCTCGAGAAGCTCGGCGAGGGAGGGATGGGCGTCCTCCACCGGGCGCGCGATACGCGCCTTTCACGGACCGTGGCGCTGAAGCTGCTGCGCGGGGCCGGTCTGAGACGACGCGTCAGGGGGAAAGGTCCGCCTGGTAGCTGAGGACGAACGCCAGGAAGCGGCTCGCCTCGGGCATGTCCTTGACCGTGTAGCGCACCGTGTGCGCGTCGGCGCGCTCCGCGCCTGGAAGCCAGCTCAGCACCTCGGCAGGCCGGTAGCTCTTGAAGCGGATCTCCAGCCGGATCGGGCTCGCGGCGCGAGGCAGGTTGGACGACCCGCGCCGCGCCATGCCCTTGCGGACCGCCTCGGCGATCGCCGCGCGCGCCGCCGCCGGCGAGAGGTTCCGGGCGGAGTGGAAGCCGTAAGGCCACTTCACGACCGCGCCTTCGACTCCCGGCACCAGTGCCTGCACCTCCGCGACCGCCGCCTCGTCGCCCGACACGGCCAGCACCGGGACGCCGTAGTGCGCGGCGAGCGCGGCGTTCCAGGCGCCCTCGGTCACGGACGCGCCGTTCAGGCGCAGGTCGGCCAGGTTGGCGCTCGAGAAGCTGTGCGCGCGCACGCCTGCGGGGTTCGTCGTGCTCGCGTGGTAGCCGATGAAGACGGCGCCGTCGAAGCTCTCGTCGAGGCCCTGCATCATGCCGTGCGGGCGCGGGCCGCCGCGCACGAGCTGGACGTCCGGCGGCAGCTTGTCCGGCAGCAGGTTCTGGAAATTGCCGTGCGAGTCGGCCACCACGAACTCCGTGGCGCCGCCCTCGCGCGCCGCGGCAATCGCCGCGTTCGCCTCCTGCGTCATCAGCTCGCGGAAGCTCGCGTACTCGAAGCCCTGGGGTCCGAGCTGCTCGCCGGTGACGACGCCGGCGATGCCCTCCATGTCGACCGACACGAAGATCTTTTTTCCGTCGCGGGCCTCGGCAGGGCCCGTGAGCAGTAACGCGACGACGAGCGCGGCGGCGGATCTCGACATGTGGCGGACCTCCCGCATGGTCGCGAATTATGCATCGGGGCCACGCGGGTGTCGCGCCGCGAGTGGCGACGCTATCATGGCCGGGTGCGGCACTCCGGCGTCTCACCCGCGAAGCGGCTGCTGTTCGTGTGCACCGGTAACATCTGCCGCTCGCCGCTGGCCGAGGCGATCTTCCGCCACCAGGTCGAGCAGGTGGGACGCGCTGCCGACTTCGAGCTCGACTCGGCGGGCACCCACGGTTATCACGAGGGCGAGCGGGCCGACGCGCGGGCCAGGGCCGTGGGGGCCGCCCGCGGCGTGGCGGTGACGTCGATCGCGCGCGAGGTCCGGGACTCCGATTTCAAGCGCTTCGACCTGATCCTCGCGATGGACGGCGGCCACCTGCGCGAGCTGCGGGGTCGCTGCCCGGTGCCGCTGCGCGACAAAATCCGCCTGATGCGCGACTTCGGCGAGCCTGTGGGCGGCGACGTGCCGGATCCCTACTACTCGGACGACGGGGCCTTCGAGGAGGTGTTCGACATCCTCGACGCGTGCTGCCGGGGGCTGCTGGCCGAGCTCACGCGGTGAGGGCGCGCGGCGGCCGGGCCGAGTCTGCTGTCTTCCTGGAGGGCGTGTTCCGGCAGGCCCTGGGCGACAGCGCGCTTGAGGTCCTTGGAGTGGAGCCGGTTGGCGGCGGCTGCATCCACCACGCCGTCAAGGTGCGCACGACGCGCGGCGATTGGTTCGCGAAGTGGAATGACGGCTGCGCGCCCGACCTCTTCCTGAGCGAGGCCGAGGGACTGCGGGCGCTGCGGGAAGCCGCTTCCGAGCTCGCGATACCGGAGGTGCTGTGCGCGCTGCCCCCGCGTGAGGATCGCCCGGCGTGCATCGTGATGGAGTACCTGCCGCCTGCGGCAGAAGCGGCCGGTGACGACGTCCGGCTCGGCCGCGGCCTTGCGGCCATCCACGCGCGGCCGGCGCCGGCTTTCGGCTTTCCGGTCAGCACGTACTGCGGCCCGACGCCCCAGGACAATCGAGCGAGCGCGTCCTGGCCCGGCTTCTACGCCGAGCGGCGGATCCGGCCGCTCGCGCGCCTGCTCGAGGAGCAGCAGCGGATCGGGCCCGAGGAGCGAAGGCTCCTCGAACGGTTGACCGACCGCCTGCCGGCGCTGCTGGCGCACGAGGTGAGGCCCGCGCTCATCCACGGCGACCTGTGGTCGGGCAACGTCCTCGCCACGATCCACGGGCCGGCCCTCGTCGACCCGGCCTGCGCTGTGTGCGACCGCGAGATGGAGTTCGGGATCACGACGCTGTTCGGCGGCTTCAGCGAGCGCTTCTTCGGTGCCTACGAGGAGGCGCTGCCTCTGCCCGGCGGGTGGCGCGAGCGCAATCCGCTCTACCAGCTCTACCACCTGCTCAATCACCACCTGATCTTCGGCGGGCACTACGGCCGCGAGGCGCTCGCGCTCGCGCGGCGCTACGCCTGAGGCTCAGGCTTCCACGAGCACGCGGAAGCCGTAGTCGGCGTAGCGAAAGGCCGGCGGCAGGCTGCTGCGGGCGGACGGCTTCGACCAGCGGACGTGGTGCCGCCACGAGCCGCCGCGGCTCGCGCGGCGCGTCTTCGACTCCGGGTCGTACCAGTCGAGGCACCACTCGTGGACGATCGTCCCCATGTCGAGGAGGCCGTAGCCGTTGGGGGTTCCTCCGCCGACCGGCCACGGCCCGGCGAGCGGGCCGTCCGGCACTTCGCCCGCGGGCAGCGCGTCGCCCCAGGCGGTCGCGGCTCCCGTGAGGCCCCCGCGCGCGGCGCGCTCCCACTCCGCTTCCGTCGGCAGCCGCCAGCGTCCGCCCGTTAGCTCCGACAGCCACGCGGCGTAGTCGCACGCCTCGAACCAGGTGACGCCCACGACGGGCTGCTCGGGGGCCGCGTAGGCGGGATCCGTCCACCAGGGCGGCGCCGGGGCACGGCCTGCCACGACGAAGGGCGCATAGTCCGCGTTCGTCACTGGGGTGCGGCCGACGCGCACGCCCGCGCCGGGCAGGTCGACCGTCGCGGGAGCCACGGCCTTCATCGTCGCCCGCAGGCTAGCCGACCACGCCCTAGCCGAAGACCTTGCGCGCGCCGCGCTTGAGTTTGTCGGTGTCGGTGATGCGCAGGATCAGGGACAGCTTGAGACGCCACTGGTGGATCGTGCGCTCGCCCACGGCGTTCGGCAGCAGCGGTGACGTGGACGCGTCGGGCCCGAGGTTCGCCCCGGTCGTGAAGCCCGCCCAGCGGTACTGGAAGGCGGCGTCGAACTTCAGGCTGTTGGTGTTGTAGCCGGTTTCGAGCGCGAGCAGGACGTAGTCGACGGGATCCCGCGTGTAGGGATCGCGCGCGCCCTGCGGCTCCCAGGCGACGCCGAAGCGGAGCGGGACGACCGAAGCCGTCTCCCGCGTTCAGCGAGAGCGTGTCCCGGGTGCTCGAGCGCTCGGGCGGGAGCTCGTCGAACAGGTTCACGCGACCGGTGAGCGGCGTGTCGAACAGCGCGTCGGTCCAGTCGTCCCAGGTCAGGTCGAGCGCCACGCTCCAGCGCTGCGCCGAGCGGAACGCGCCACCGAGGCCGATCGCGCGGGGGAAGCGCACCGCGCCGTCGACGCTGGTGGTGGTGACGCCGGGTACGTCGCTCGCGCGGACGCTCAGCGAGGTGCTGTAGTCGGAGCCGAGCGGGCCCTGGTAGAGGACCCCCAGGCTGAAGCGCGGGTAGGCGAGCATCAGGCCCAGGGTCAGGCTCTCGCCGCGCAGGCTGTTCAGCTGGCTCGAGCTGCCGAAGCTCGGCACGCCCGGCGGCTCGAGCGGGGTCTCGCTGACGACCTGGGCCTCGGTCCAGTCGCCGCGCCAGAGGTTGAAGCTCGCGCCGAGCGAGAGACGCGATGTGAGCCTCACGGCCACGGCCGCCGAGGCGAGGTCGACGCTGCCGATGGTGTCGCCGTTTCCGTCGAGGCGCACCGGCGGCGGGCCATCGGACGCGAGCGGGTCACGGATGATCGTGACGATCTCCCGGTAGTCGAGCGAGTAGAGCCTTCGCCACGCCACCTGAAACGTGACCGGCTTGTCCCACAGCGTCACGGGGACCGCCAGGCTCGCGAAGTCGAGGTAGGTGCTGCTATAGGCCGAGCGGGCGGTCGTGAACGCCGCCAGGTCGTCGCGGGTCCTGAACCCGGCCCCGACCACGCTGTTGCCCACCGTGGTGCGACCACGGACAGCTCGGGCTTGCGCAGCTGGGCGAGGCCGCTCGGGTTCCAGGAAGCCGCCGTGCCGTCGTCGGAGATGGCGATGAAGGCGTTGGCCATCCCGGCCGCGCGCGCCCCCGAGCCCGTGCGGTTGAAGACGAGCCCCACCTGCGCCGCGGCCCCCGACGCACCGGCGAGCATGATGTTGCAGGGCTTCAGGTCGCGGTGGACGACGCCCTTGCTGTGCGCCAGGTCGAGCGCCTCCGCGATCTGGACGACCACCCGGGCCGCGAAGCGCGGCTCTGCGGCGCCCTCGCGGCGCATGAATGTGTAGAGCGTCTCGCCGGGCACGAGCTCCATCGTGGCGCCTCGGGAGGGGCGGGCGCTGCGCGTGGCCGAGCGCTCGGCGCCGCGACGATTGCCGGCGCGACCGTGGACGGAGCCTCGGGGGCCGCCTGAACGGGAGCCAGAGCGGCGGGCTCGACGGCCGCGG
>DATEUE010000076.1:0-2598 GCA_035283305.1 Vicinamibacteria bacterium
CCTCGCCCGAGGCTACCTCGGCCTCTCCTGCCACGCGCAGGGGCAGTACCGGCGCGCCGAGCTCATCCTGCGGCAGAACGTGGACGCGCTCGCGCAGGCGCGCGGGACCGCCGCCGACCAGTCGGCCATCTCCTACGTCACATCGAGCGGCTGGCTGGCCTTCACGCTGGCGGAGCTCGGCGACTTCCACGCCGCGGACGCCTGCGTGGACCAGGCGATGCGCGTGGCGGACGGGGCCGGCCACGTGTACGGCCAGACCATCGCGCGCACCCTGGCGGGGCTGGTGTGGCTGCGGCGCGGGCACCTCGATCGGGCGCTCGGGCTCTTGCAGCCGAGCCTCGAGGCCTGCCGCGAGAAGCACCTCGACGTCTGGCGGCCCATCCCGGCCTCGCTGCTCGGGCTCGGGCTGGCGCTCTCCGGCAGGCTCGCCGAAGCGATGCCGCTGCTCGAGGACGGCGTGCACCTGAGCGAAGTCCTCGGCGTCAACGCGTACCTCGCGCTGTGGACGCTCCACTGGGCCGAGGGGCTCATGGCGGCGGGCGAGGGCGAGCGGGCCCGCGAGATGGCGCGGCACGCGCTCGATCTCGCCGGCGCGCACAAGGAGCGCGGGCACCAGGCCTGGGCGTGGCGCCTGCTCGGCGACCTGGCATCACGCGGTGGAGCGCCGGCGCTCGTCGAGGCCGAGCAGCACTACCGGCAGTCGCTCGAGATCGCCGAGGAATTGCGCATGCAGCCCGTCGTCGCTCACGCCAAGCTTGGGCTCGGGCGGGTGATGCGGCTGGCCGGCGACCGCGCGCGGGCCGAAGAGTATGTGGTGACCGCCTTCATGCTGTTCCGGGGCATGGACGTTCCATACTGGGTCAGGAGATGCGGGGAGGAGATGATGCAGCTCGGCGAGATCTTCATCGTCGCGCGATTCAATCCACAGCTCTACGACTACCTCCAGCGCGAGTTCAGCCACGAGGAGCGGATCCGCATCATCATGGACCGCCGCGTGGCCGAGCGCCGCCAGCAGGCGGTCCCCGCGTCGGGCGAGCGCCGGCAGAGCGACCGCCGCCGGCAGCAGGACGTGGACGCGAACCTGCGCGAACGCGGTTTCGTGATCCTGCACAGCGGCAACGGCGCCTCGTGATCGTCTTCTACCCCGCCCGGTGACGACGGCCGACCGCGCCCATTAAGGCGAGGACCCTTGGACATGCCGCTGTCTGACGACGTCAAGGCCCTGATCCGCGGGGCCAACTTCGCCCACCTGTCCACGCTCATGCCGGACGGCTCGCCGCAGGCGGCGCCCGTCTGGGTGGACCTCGAGGGCGACCGCATCCTCGTCGCCACCGGCGAAGGCTCGCTCAAGGCCAAGAACACGCGGCGGGATGCGCGCGTGGCGCTTTCGGTGGTCGCGTACGCCAACCCCTACGTCGAGGCGCAGCTCCGCGGGCGCGTGGCCGAGCGCTGGAAGGACGCGGACTTCAAGATCATGGACCGCATCTCGCGCAAGTACACGGCCAAGGAGTTCCCGATGCGGCAGAACCCGGAGCAGCGCGTGGTGCTGGTGATCGAGGTCGAGCGTGCGCGGTTCGCCAAGCTGCCCTTCACGCACACGCCGGCCTGACATGCGGCCACGCATCTTCGAGATGGTCGAGGCCGCGGCCGGGGCGGCGATCGAGCTGAGGACCGACACGATCGACTCGGAGATCGGCCCCATCGTCATCGTCACGGACGCCCGGGCTCTCTGCGCGCTCGACTTCGGCGACTGCGAGGAGCGCATGAAGGAGCTCCTCACGCGCCGCTTCGAGGAGATCGTGCTGCGGCAGGAAGCGAATCCGCTCGGCGTGAGCGAGAAGGTCCACGCCTACCTCGCCGGCGATCTCCACGCGCTCGACGGCGTCGAGGTGGACCCGGGCGGCACGGAGTTCCAGCAGACGGTCTGGTCGGCGCTCAGGAACATCCCGGTCGGCACCACGCGCACTTACGGCCAGCTCGCCGCCTCGATTGGGCGGCCCACGGCCTCGCGGGCGGTCGGGCTTGCCAACTCGTTGAACCCCGTGGCCATCGTGATCCCGTGTCACCGCGTGATCGGGAGCAACGCGTCGCTCACGGGCTACGCGGGCGGGCTCCCGCGCAAGCAGTGGCTCCTTCGCCACGAAGGCGTGCTCCTCTGAGCTGATTCGCTCGCTGGAGCCGCCATCCAAAGGCCGCGACCGAAGCCGCCCGATGCCTCGCCGGCGTGCGCGCCTTGTCGAGCCGGTAGAAGGGCACCAAGACCCGCTCCCCCAGCGGCGCCGCCAACTCCTTGCGCCGGCGTGCCCTCCAGATTACTATCTAGTTGGTTACTTATTCATGCCGACGCTGTCAGTCCTGAGACCCCGCCAGCACCCCGTCGGGCACCACCCGGAGCGCACCCGCGAGCGCATTCTCGCCTCCGCGCTCAGGGAGTTTTCCGACAAGGGCTTCGCCGGGGCGCGCGTGGACCGCATCGCGCGGCGGGCGCGCATCAACAAGCGGATGCTCTACCACTACTTCGGGAACAAGGCGCATCTCTTCCGCGAGATCCTCGCCCGCAAGGTCCGCGAGCGGTCCGCGTGGGCCGTGACGGCCCCG
>DATEUE010000077.1:0-14819 GCA_035283305.1 Vicinamibacteria bacterium
GACGCAGTCCTACTTCGCCCTCTTCTTCGAGAAGGACTACCTGCGCGACTTCCGCCCGGAAGCGGGCCGCTTCCGGACCTTCCTGCGCGCGTCGATCTCGCACTTCCTGTCCAACGAGTGGGACCGCGAGCGGGCCCTGAAGCGGGGTGGGCGAAAGGTCCAGGTCTCGTTCGACGCGGCGACCGCCGAGGAGCGCCTGCGCCTCGAGCCGGTCGACCGGCTCACGCCGGAGGCGATCTTCGAGCGGACCTGGGCCGCGGCTCTGCTCGCCCGCTGCCTGGAGCGCCTGCGTGAGGAGCAGAAGGCCTCCGGCGGCGAAGAGCGCTTCCTGAGGCTCAAGTCGTTCCTCGCGAGCGACGGTGCCAGCGCCGACTACGCTTCGCTCGCTCGCGAGCTCGGCCAGGGCGAGTCGACGCTGCGCGTGGCGGTGCACCGCTTGCGCCGACGCTTCGCCGCCGTGCTGCGGGAGGAAGTGGCCCGAACGGTCGCCGACCCCGCGGACGTCGACGGCGAGATCCGCTTCATGCTCGAGACGCTCCGGAGCGGCCGCCGTCGAGGACCTCTGCTCGGCCTGTCTGCTGTCGCTGGCGTTGTCGGAGGACGCGATCCCGACCGAGGTGGCGAGCGATCGGCAGCCCGCGACGGCCTCGCCACGAGGGACGCATCCGGGCGTACCCGGGCGCACGCTCAGCTCGATTGGTGCCGGCGTCGTGGCGCCGGCGTGGGCAATGCCGGCCGAGCTGCTGCGCCAAGCCGCCCGACGGCTGCGTCTCGCGGCGGTCGGGGTGGCGCTGGGCTTCGCGGTCAGCATCGTTCTCGCTGGGCGACCACATGGAGCCGATCGGCACGGACGTAACGCTCCTGTCGATCTCTTGGCTGTGCGTGTGGATCGTGATCTCCCCGCTGGTCGTGCCCGCGTCCCCGCGCTGGGCGCTCGCTGCCGGGCTGGCCGCGGCGTCGACCTGGCCGCTGGCCTACTTCGTGGGTCAGGCGCTCGGCAACCCGGCGGCGCCGCTCCACGTCCTGCTCATGAACTCGCTCGAGGCCTACGTCGCGGCGGCGCTCGCCATGTTCTCGACGATCGTGATCCGCCGCCTGCAGGAGCTCGGCTGCTACCAGCTCGTCGAGAAGCTCGACCACGGCGGCATGGGCCAGATCTGGCGCGCACGCCACCGCTTGCTCGCGCGGCCGGTGGCGGTCAAGCTGATCCGACCCGAGCTGCTCGGCGTCAAGTCGCCGGTCGAGGCGGCGTCGCTCGTCGCCCGCTTCCAGCGCGAGGCCGAGGCGACCGCGGCGCTGCACTCCTCGCACACCGTGGCGCTCCACGACTTCGGCGTGACGCCGGAGGGGGCGTTCTACTACGTGATGGAGCTGCTCGACGGGCTCGACCTGGAGACACTCGTGCGCCGCTTCGGGCCGGTGCCGCCCGAGCGCGCGATTCACATCCTGATCCATGCCTGCGACTCGCTGGCCGAAGCACACGCGACGGGCCTCGTCCACCGCGACGTCAAGCCGGCGAACATCCTGACGTGCCACTGGGGCCTCAAGTGGGACTTTGGTCGTCGTCTCCCATGCTCCACGCGCACTTGACCAGGCCGAAATCGAGCACCTTGACGACGTCACCTCCGAAGGCACGATCACCGGAACGCCGGCCTACATGGCGCCCGAAGCCGCGCTCGGCGGGGAGGCGATCGACGCGCGCGTCGATCTCTACGGGCTTGGCTGCGTCGCCTACTGGCTGCTGACCGGCGAGCGCCTCTTCGTCGGCCGAACGCCCGTCGAGGTCCTGCTCCACCACGTCAAGACGCCCCCGCTCCCCCCGTCCGAGCGGGTGGGAAGGCCGATCCCCGCCTCGCTCGAGGCGCTGGTGCTCGCGTGCCTCGCGGACTCCCGAGCGCGCGCGCACGTGGTGGGACACGGTTCGGACGGGAGTGGGCACGAAGACACCCGAGGGCGCCCGGACGGACACCTCGATCACACCGTCAGATGGCCCCGGGGCGCTCGGCACGTAAGGCCCGCCAGGACGCGGCGCGTCAAGGCTGGACGGCGCTCTTGCCCGTTACTTCTTGTCGCTGCCGCTCCCGGAGCTTGAGGGCTTGCTCTCGGTGGCGGAGGAGCTCGATGAGGCGCTCTTCGACGCGTCGGACGAGCCCTTGTCCTTGCTGCCGCCGTCCTTCTTGCCGGCGTCCTTGACAGCGTCCTTGACAGCGTCCTTGTTGCCGGCCGCCTCCCCGCCCGTGGACTTGCGTGCGTAGTCGGTGATGTACCAGCCCGACCCCTTGAACTGGATCGCGGGAGCCGAGGCGAGCTTCTCGATCGGCCCGCCGCAAGTGGGGCAGGCCGCGAGCGGCGGGTCCGAGAATTTCCTCACCAGCTCGAAGGTCCCGTCCTTCGGGCACTGATACTCGTAGAGCGGCAACTCGATCGACCTCCGAACCCCTTCTTGTAGCATCCGCTGGCCGCACGGGTCAAAAGCGGCCGAAGCTCGCTCGTGACGGGCGCGGACTCAGTGCACCTCGGCCCAGCTCCGGCCGAGGTGGGCGTCGGCGACCAGGGGGACGTCGAGCGCGAGCGCCCCTTCCATCACCCGGGTCACGAGGCCCTTGGCCTCGTCGGCCTCGGCCTCCGGCACCTCGAGCAGCAGCTCGTCGTGGATCTGCAGGATCAGCCGGGAGCGTAGCTTGCGCTCGGCGAGCTCGCGGTGGAGGTCGATCATCGCGCGCTTGATCAGATCGGCCGCGGAGCCCTGCACCGGAGTGTTCATGGCCTGGCGTTCCGCCTCCATCCGCACCGGAACGTTCTTCGAGCGCAGGTCGGGCAGCCGCCGCAGCCGCCCGAGCAGCGTCCGGACCTGGCCGGTCTCGCGCGCCTTCGCGATCGTCTCGTCGATGAAGGCCCGCACCCTCGGGTAGCGCGCGAAATAGGCCTCGATGAACTGCGCCGCTTCCCCGCGCGAGACGCCCAGGTCCTTCGCGAGCGTGAAGGCGGTCTTCCCGTAGAGCAGAGCGTAGTTGACCATCTTGGAGATGCGGCGCTGCTCGTCCGCGGGGATGGGCGACAGCGGGCCGAACAGCTCGCGCGAGGTGCGGTCGTGCACGTCCTCGCCGCGGCGGAAGGTGTCGGTCAGGATCGGGTCGCCCGACAGGTGCGCGAGCACGCGCAGCTCGATCTGGCTGTAGTCGGCCGAGAGCAGCAGGTGGCCCGGCTCGGCGATGAAGGCCTCGCGGATGCGCCGGCCCTCGGGCGTCCGGATCGGGATGTTCTGCAGGTTGGGGTCGGTCGCCGAGAGCCGCCCGGTGGCCGCCACGGTCTGGTTGAAGGTGGCGTGGATGCGGCCGGTCTCGGAGTGCACGAGCTCCGGCAGCGCGTCGACGTAGGTCGACTTGAGCTTCTGCACCGAGCGATAGTCGAGGATCTTGCGCGGCAGCTCGTGGACGAGCGCCAGCTCCTCGAGCACGTCCTCGGCGGTGGAGGCGGCGCGCGTCTTGGCCGTCTTCTTGCCGCTCTTCATCCCGAGCCGGTCGAACAGCACCTCGCGCAGCTGGACCGGGGAGTTGATGTTGAACTCGCCCTTGGCGAGCACGTGGATCTCGCTCGTGAGCGTCTCGAGCTGGGCCTCCATCTCGCGGCTCATGCGCGCGAGCAGCGCCTCGTCGACCTTGACGCCGGCCCGCTCCATGTCGGCGAGGACCAGGACCAGCGGCATCTCCATCGACTCGTAGATCGGGCGCAGGCCCTCGGCTTCCAGCCGCTCGGCCATCGGCGGCTCGAGCCGCAGCACCAGCTCCGCCTCGGCTCCGGCGGAGCGCGACGTGGGAAGGGCCGCGGCGTCCGGCGCGGCGATCCCGTCGGTCCCCGGCGCGCGCCGCTCGCCGAGGAACTCCATCGCGGTGTCCTCGAGGGCGTAGGCCCTGCGCCCGGGATCGAGCAGGTAGGCGGCAATCAGCGTGTCGAAGCTGAGGTTCGCGACGCGCGCGCCCAGCCGCTCGAGCACGACGCGGTCGCGCTTGGCGTGAGCCGAGACCTTGCTCACGCGCTCGTCCTCGAGCAGCGGCCGCAGCGCCGCGATCGTCTCGGCCGGCGCGAGCGCCTGCGGCAGGTCGATCCGCGAGTGGCCGAGCGGCACGTAGGCCGAGCGGCCGGGCGCCCACGAGAGCGCCAGGCCCAACGCCTGCGCTCGCATCGCCTGCGTGCCCGTCACCACGACGCCGATCGCGACCCGGCCCGCGGCGCGCGCTTCCGCGACCACCGCGTCGATCTCGGCGCGGGCCACTGCCAGGCGCTGCTCGGCCGCGGACGGCGCCACCTCCGGCGCGTACTCGCGGGCGAGCACCTGGAACTCGAGCTCCTTGAAGAGCGCGTGCGCGGCGGCCGGGTCGGGGCCTGCGAGCCGCAGCGCGTCGAGGTCGAGCTCGACGGGTGCGTCCTCGCGCAGCGTCACGAGCTGCTTGGAAAGCAGCGCCTCGGCCCGGTGAGCCTTCAACCCCTCGCGGTAGGCGGCTCGCTTCACCTTGTCGGCGTTGTCGAGCACGGCCTCGAGCGGCCCGAACTCGCGAACCAGGTCGCGCGCGCCCTTGTCCCCGATGCCCGCAACTCCCGGCACGTTGTCCACCGCGTCGCCCACGAGCGCCAGCACGTCCACGATCCGCTCGGGCGGGACGCCCCACTTCTCAAGGACGGCGTTGCGGTCGAAGCTCGTGGAGCCGCTGCCCTCGCGCCCCGGGTTCAGCACCCGCACGTGGTCCGCAACGAGCTGCAGCAGGTCCTTGTCGGCCGAGACCACGACGACGTCGAAGCCGCGCTCGACCGCCTGGCGCGAGAGCGTCGCGATCACGTCGTCCGCCTCGAAGGCCGCGACCTCGACCACCGGCATGCGCAGCGCCTGGCACACGCGGCGGATGTAGGGCAGCTGCAGCGCGAGGTCCTTGTCCATCGGCGGGCGGTTGGCCTTGTATTCCGCGTACTCGGCGTGCCGGAAGGTCTTTCCAGGCGGGTCGAAGACGACAGCCATGTGCTCGGGCTTCTCGTCCTCGAGCAGCTTGCGCAACATCGTCGTGAAGCCGTAGGTCGCGTTCGTGGGCAGCCCCTTGCTCGTGGCGAGGCCGCGGATCGCGTGAAACGCGCGGTGGAACTGGCCGGAGCCGTCCACGAGATAGACGCTCTTGCGGCGGGACATGCGGCGACGATTCTAAGGCTAGAATCCACCGCCATGCTCCCGCGTCTCGCGGCTGTGGTGCTGGCCGCAGCGGCACTCCGCGCCTGCACCAGCTACGAGTACGAGCACGAGATCTGGCTGCGCGTGGACGGCTCGGGCACCGTGAACGTCACGGGCCGGCCCGCCCTGTGGACCGCGTTCAAGAGCCTGCCGCTCGATCCCGCGGGCGACCCCGGCGCGATCAAGCAGGCGGCGCGCGAGCTGTTCGAGCGCTCCGGTCTCCAGGTGAAGCGTGTGACGCTCACGACGCGGCGCGGCCAGCGCTACTTGTTCGTGTCCGCGGACTTCCGAGACGTGAACCGCATCTCCTACACCCCGGCGTTCCCGGATTTGCGCGTCGGCCTGCGCCGCGAGGCCGGCCGCCTCCAACTCGACGGGAGCTGGCAAAGGCCGCTCGAGGCTCTGCCTGGAGGCGAGCAGGACAAGGACGGCCTGATGGCCGTTCGCTTCCACTTGCCGAGCAAGGTCTACGGCCACAGGCGCGCCGCCTTCGGCGTCGAGCGCGGCAACATCCTGGGCTGGCTGCAGGAGACCGGCGCCGGGCTCGACGGCGGGCGCCTCGAGTTCGGCGCCGAGATGGACGAGCGCAGCATCCTGTCCTCGACCGTGATGCTGTTCGCCGGGGCCGTGGTACTGGCGGTGCTACTGCTGGCGCTCGGGCTGTGGGCCATGGTGCGGCGCGGGAAGAAGGACCTCGCGCGCACCGGCTGAGGGCGCCCGGGCCCCTCGAGCACGGCGTATAATCGCGCGTCGCGACCGCCGTTCCTGCCTTCGAGAGGTCTCCATGAACGTCAAGCTCTCCTTCACCCCGGTTTCCCGCGGCTCCTTCGACCTGCTCGCCGTGGTGCTCGACGACGAGAAGACGCTGCACAGCATCGACGACGCGGGCATCGCCGGGCACGTCGAGCGCGCCGCGGCCGCGTTCCGCGACAAGAGCCTCAAGCGCGAGTACTACGCGACCCTGCCGGAGGGCGCGCCGGCGAAGGCCGTCGTCGTCTACTGGAGCCCGCAGATCAAGAGCTTCAACCTGTGGGAGAACGTGAAGACGTTCGCGGCGCGTGCGCTGCGGCTCGCACACGACTACCACATGCCGCAGGTGGGGCTCGTGCTCAACAGCGCCGAGGCCGCCCCGCTCGTCGGCAAGGCCACCGAGGGCGCCGTCATCGGCAGCTACGTATTCGACCGCTACAAGCAGGAGAAGGACGAGTTCTTCGCGAAGGACGCCACGTTCACGATCCTCGCCCACCCCGAGCACCAGGCCGACGCCGAGGCGCGCCGGGCGCGCTACCTGTGGGTGTCCGAGAACGTGAACCGGGCCCGCGACCTGATCAACGAGCCGGGCAACGTGGTCACTCCGGAGGTGATCGCCGCCGCGGCCAGCGAGATCGCGCGCGAGGTGGAGCTCGAGGTGGAGGTGCTCGACCCGACGGCACTCAAGGCCAAGGGCTACGCCGGCATTCTCCACGTCGGCGCGGGCAGCCCCCACTCCGGGCGCATGGTCGTGCTGCGCCACGTGCCGCGCAAGGCGTCGAAGGAGACGATCGCCCTCGTCGGCAAGGGCATCACCTTCGACTCGGGCGGCATCAGCCTGAAGCCCGGCGACAAGATGTGGGAGATGAAGGGCGACATGGCCGGGGCGGCCGCCGTGCTCTTCGCCATGCGCGCGCTCGGCAAGATCCGGCCCGACGTCAAGGTCGTGGGCGTGCTGTGCTGTGCCGAGAACCTGCCCGACGCCAACGCGCAGCGCCCGGGCGACATCTTCGTCGCGAAGAACGGGAAATCGGTGATGGTGGACAACACCGACGCCGAGGGCCGGCTGGTGCTCACCGACGGCCTGGCGCGCGCGGGCGAGGAGGGGGCCACCCACGTGGTCGACATCGCGACGCTCACGGGTGCCGTGGTCCGCGCACTGGGCCCGAGCGTCGCGGGCGTGTTGGGCACCGACCCCGCGCTCGTCAAGCGCGTGATCCGCTCCGGCGAGCACCACGGCGAGCCCTTCTGGGAGCTGCCGCTCGTCGAGGAGTACAAGGAGTCGCTCAAGACCCCCTACGCCGACCTCAACAACATCGCGGCCGGGGGGCTGGCGGGCGCCATCACCGCCGGGCTGTTCCTGCGCGAGTTCGTGCCCCCGGGGGCCGCCTGGGCGCACCTCGACATCGCGGGCCCGATGTTCAAGGACAAGGAATGGAAGTACTTCGACGCCGGGGCGATCGGCTTCGGCGTCAAGACGCTCGTCGACCTGTGCGAGCGGTTCCGGGAGCCGCAGGCGTAACGAAGCCTCACGAGTAAAGCTGGCAACAGACCTGGCCGTTCTTCCCCCTTGGGACCATCGCTCTTGAGGAGCCACGGGCGGCGGACCGACTGAAACGGACAACGGACCGTCGGGACTGAGCTAGAGGGGGGATCCCGCCCCCCCTAACCCCCCGGGGGATCATCCGGCCCCCTTGGTGCCCCCTGGACGCCAGGCGTATACCGGTGGGAGCCGGGCGCTCGCCGATAGTCGCGGAACGGGGGGCAGTCGGGTCCGTAACCAGTCGCGAAGGGGCACACATGGTCAGAGTCGATGGCAACGGCAATGGTCAGGGCCTGATCCGGGTTCGCGGGCTCGACAAGAGCTACGTGCGGGGCGGCGAGGAGACCCACGTCTTGCAGGGGCTCAACCTCGACGTGGACGCGGGCGAGTTCATCGCCTTCATGGGCCCGAGCGGCTCGGGCAAAACGACGATCCTGAACCTGCTGGGCGGTCTGGACGTCCCGTCTTCCGGCACGGTCAGCGTGGCCGGTGACGAGATCACCGCGATGTCGCGGCGCAAGCTGACGGCCTGGCGCGCGCGCCACGTCGGCTTCGTGTTCCAGGCCTACAACCTGATCCCGGTGCTCTCGGCCTACCGGAACGTCGAGTTGCCGCTGCTGCTGACGCCACTCTCGGGGGCCGAGAGGCGCAGCCACGTGGAGGCGGCGCTGCGGGTCGTGGGCCTGCAGGACCGCATGCATCACTTCCCACGACAGCTCTCCGGCGGTCAGGAGCAGCGCGTGGCGATCGCGCGAGCGATCGTGGCCGACCCGACGTTCCTGCTGTGCGACGAGCCCACTGGCGACCTGGATCGGAAGAGCGCCGACGAGATCCTCGACCTGCTCTCGCTGCTCGTTTCGGAGCGCGGCAAGACGATCCTGATGGTGACCCACGACCCGCGCGCGGCCGACCGCGCGAGCGCGCTCCTGCACCTCGAGAAGGGCGTCCTGATCGAGGCGGCGCAGAAGCGCGAGGCGCTTCACACCGCGCAGGTGACGCCATGAAGTTCCTGCCGCTGCTCATCGCCAACCTGAAGCGCAAGAAGATCCGCACCCTGCTCACGGTGGGATCGTTCATGGTGGCGATGTTCCTGTTCGGCCTTCTGGCCGCGGTGCGCGCGGGCTTTCGCCAGGGAGTCGAAGTGGCCGGCGCCGATCGGCTGGTCGTGATCGGGCGAACCGGCGTGATCCAGCCCCTGCCGCTTCCCTACATGGAGCGCATCCGCCGGCTGCCGGGCGTGAAGGACGTCACGCACTCGACCTGGTTCGGCGGCGTCTACCAGGACCCGAAGAACTTCTTCGCGCAGTTCGTGATCGTGCCCGAGGACTGGCAGCGAATGTACCCGGAGTTCAAGGTGCCGGAGGGTGAGTGGCAGGACTTCCTCGCCGACCGCCAGGGCATCGTGATCGGGCGCAAGCTCGCCCAGCGCTTCGGCTGGAAGATCGGCGACCACGTTCCGTTGAAGGCGCCCGGATATCTGGGCGGGACGAGCTGGGACTTCAACGTGCGGGCCATCTACCGCGGCACACGGCCGGGAGACGACGAAGGCCAGCTGTGGCTGCAGCACAAGTACTTCTACGAGAAGGCGCCCCGCTACTGGCAAGGGATCGTCGGCTGGTACATCGTGCGGGTGAGCAACCCCGACCAGGCGCTCACGGTCACGAAGGCGATCGACACGGAGTTCGCCAACTCCGCCTCCGAGACCCGCACCCAGACCGAGTCGGCCTTCGCGGCCTCGTTCATGAAGCAGATGGGCAACATCGAGTTCCTGATCCTGGCGATCGGCTCGATCGTCTTCTTCACGCTCTTGCTCGTGACCGGCAACACGATGGCGATCGCGGTGCGCGAGCGCACCGCCGAGCTGGCCGTGCTCAAGGCGATCGGCTACTCCGACCGCTTCGTGCTCGGGCTCGTGCTGGCCGAGTCGCTGCTGATCGCGGCCCTCGGCGGTGCGATCGGGCTCGGGCTGGCGCATCTCGTGGCCGCGCAGGACATTACGAGCGGGATCCTGCCGACCTACCTGTCAGGCGCGGCGATCGCCGCGGGTGTCGCGGTCGCGCTCGGCACTGGCCTCTTGGCGGGCCTGCTGCCTGGCCTCTCGGCGATGCGCCTCCAGGTCGCCTACGCGCTACGGAGGGTCTGACCATGGCCATCCCCGTCGCCTACAACCTGCTGAGCGCCAAAGAGCGTTGGACCTCCTCGGTGGTGGCGGTGCTCGGGATCGCGGGCACCGTGGGCGTCTTCGTGGCCATGCTCGCGCTCGCGCGCGGCTTCCAGGCGACACTCACTTCGTCCGGCCTGCCCGAGAACGCCATCGTCCAGCGCTCGGGAGCCGACAACGAGATGACGAGCGTGCTGTCGGCGGACGACGTTCGGATCGTGGAGGACGCGCCGCAGGTGGCAAAGGGGCCCGCGGGTCCGCTCGTCAGCCCGGAGGTCGTCGTGATCGCGTCGCTCGGTATGCGTCACAGCGACGGCGAGGCCAACGTGCAGATCCGCGGGGTGTCCCCGCGCGTGCTCTCGGTGCGCAGCAACGTGAAGATCGTGGAAGGACGCTTCCTCACGCCGGGCCTGGCTGAGGCGGTGGTCGGCAAGGGCGCGCGCGACGCATACCAGGGGCTCGACCTCGGCGCCACGGTCAGGATCGGAGCCGGCACCTGGACGATCGTGGGCGTCTTCGACGGCAAGGGCACGGCTTTCGACTCGGAGGTGTGGGCGGACGCCGCGATCCTGAACGGCTTCTACCAGCGCCCGCCCTCCATATTCCAGGCGGCGACGGTGAAGCTGCGGTCGGCCGACGACTTCGCGGCCTTCGAGGCGCAGCTCAAGGGCGATCCGCGCCTCAACCTCCAGACGCTGCGCGAGAAGGCGTACTACGAGAAGCAGTCGCAGCTGGTCACGACGCTGATCACCGTGCTCGGCAGCCTGGTTGCGGCGGTGATGGCGCTCGGCGCGGTGTTCGGCGCGCTCAACACGATGTACTCCGCCGTGTCCGAGCGCGCCAGAGAGATCGCGGTGCTGCGCGCGATCGGCTTCGGCGGCTTCGCGATCGTGCTCTCGTTCTTCGTGGAGTCGCTGATCATCGCCTTCGTCGGCGGCCTGGTCGGCTGCGTCGCCGTGCTGCCCGTGAACGGTCTCACCACCGGCACGATCAACTGGCAGACCTTCTCCCACCTCGCCTTCGCCTTCCGCATCACGCCCGACCTGCTGCTGCTGGGGATGTTCTTCGCGCTCGTGATGGGCGCCCTCGGTGGCCTGCCGCCGGCGATCCGCGCCGCCCGCGCCAACGTCGCCCACACCCTGCGCGCGCTGTAGTCGCCCGTCGGTCGGCCGAAGACGCGCCAGCCGCGGCGAGCGGATAATGGCGCCTGATGGCTGGCAAGGTGCAGAAACCCAGGTCGCCCCGACGACGCGCGTTTCTCGCCGGCTCGGTCGCCGCCGTGGGAACGCTCGGGAGCGTCGGTTCCGGCGAGGCTCGGCAGGCGGGGGCGGGCCCGCAGGATGGACAGCCGACACCCTTGCGTCGCCCATACAACGGACCCTACGCAGGCGAGAACCTGAGCCGGATCGCCTTCCCGCTCGGCGGGATGGGCGCGGGGATGCTCTGCCTCGAGGGAACGGGTGCGCTCTCCCACGTCTCGCTGCGCCACCAGCCCGACATCTTCAAGGAGCCGTGCGTATTTGCGGCGGTGTGCGTCAAGGGCGAGCCCAACCTGGCTCGAGTCCTCGAGGGACCCGTGCCGGGCTGGAAGCGGTTCGGGCTCAAGGACTCCGGCAACGGCAGCGGTGGAGCCACCTGGGGCCTGCCCCGCTTCGGCCGTGCGCGCTTCCTGGCCCACTTCCCGTTCGGGATCGTGACGCTCGAAGGCGACGACGTTCCTTTGAAGGTCGAGGTCACGGGCTGGAGCCCGTTCGAGGCGGGCGATCCCGACAGCGCGAGCCTGCCCTTCGCAGCTCTCGAGTATCGGCTCACGAACCCCAGCGCGCGGGTCCTCACCGGTGTGTTCTCGTGGAACGCCCGCAACTTCATGCGAGTCGACAAGGCCGAGACCGCGGTGCGCGCCACCCCCGGCGGCTTCGTTCTCTGGGCCGGCGGCCCCAAGGAGCAGCCGTGGCAGGAGGGATCGTTCTGCGTGAGGACGAGCGATGCCGAGGCCCGGGTCAATCACGCCTGGTTCCGCGGCGGCTGGTTCGACGACCTGACCCTCGCCTGGCGCGACGTCGAGCGGGGCGCGTGCTACGACCGCCCGCCCGCCGCCCAGGGGCCCGCTGCGCCCGGCGCCAGCGTGTTCGTGCCGTTCACCCTCGCGCCGGGTGCCGCGAAGCTGATCGCGGTCGAGCTCTCGTGGTACGTGGGATCGAGCCCGCTGCGAGTCGGGGCCGACTCCGAGGAAGACGAGCCCGTGGGCGAGCGCCGCTACCGGCCCTGGTACGCGCAGCGCTTCCCCGGCATCGAGGAGGCGGCCGAGCACTGGCGGGCGCACTACGCCGAGCTGCGCGCGAGGACCGCCCGCTTCGCGGACTGCTTCCACGACCAGACCCTCCCGCCGGAGGTGATGGAGGCGGTCGCCGCCAACCTGACGATCCTCAAGTCGCCGACGGTCATGCGCCAGGCGGACGGCCGCCTGTGGGCCTGGGAGGGTTCCGGAGACAGCTCGGGCTGCTGCCACGGGTCGTGCACTCACGTTTGGAACTACGCCCAGGCGCTACCGCATCTCTTCCCGTCGCTCGAGCGCACGCTGCGCGAGACGGAGTTCCGCGTCTCGCAGGATGCACGCGGACACCAGACGTTTCGTGCCGCCTTGCCGATCCGACCTCCCGCGCACGACTTCCACGCCGCAGCCGACGGGCAGCTCGGCGGCATCATGAAGGTCTACCGGGAGTGGCGTATCTCCGGCGACACGGCGTGGCTGCGCACGCTGTGGGCAAGCGTGAAGACGAGCCTCGACTACTGCATCGAGACCTGGGACCCGCGGCACACCGGGGTGCTCGACGAACCCCACCACAACACTTACGACATCGAGTTCTGGGGCCCGGACGGGATGTGCACGAGCTTCTACCTCGGCGCGCTGCGCGCGGCGGTGCTGATGGGCGGGGCGCTCGGCGATCGGGTGCCCGTCTACGAGGAGCTCTTCGAGAAGGGCCGGCGCCTCATGGAGACCGAGCTCTGGAACGGCGAGTACTTCATCCAGAAGGTCGAGTGGCGCGGCCTGCGCGCCGGGAGCCCCCAGGACGCCAAGAGCATGGTCGGCGAGTACTCGCCGGAAGCCCGGGCGCTGCTGGAGCAGGAGGGTCCCAAGTACCAGTACGGCGACGGTTGCCTCTCCGACGGCGTGCTCGGGGCGTGGATGGCCGTCGTGTGCGGGGTGGGCGAGGTGCTCGACCGCGACAAGACCGAGAGTCATTTGCGGGCGGCGCACCGCCACAACCTGAAGCAGGACCTGTCCGGCCACGCCAACCCGCAGCGACCGAGCTTCGCCTTCGGCGCGGAAGCGGGGCTCCTGCTCTGCACCTGGCCGCGAGGCGGCGCCCTGGCGCTGCCCTTCGTCTACTCGAACGAGGTGTGGACGGGCATCGAGTACCAGGTTGCCTCGCACTTGATGCTCCTGGGCCGGGTCGACGAAGGCCTGGAGATCGTCCGCGCCTGCCGGGACCGCTACGACGGCCGTGTCCGCAACCCCTTCGACGAGTACGAGTGCGGCCACTGGTACGCGCGGGCGATGTCCTCGTACGGGTTGATCCAGGGCCTGGCCGGAGTGCGCTACGACGCGGTCGATCGCGTCCTCTACGTCGAGCCCCGCCTGCGCGGAGACTTCCGGAGCTTCCTCTCCACCGCGACGGGCTACGGCACAGTGGGCGTGCGCTCTGGCGAGCCCTTCCTCGAAGTGCGCTCAGGGGCGATCGACGTCGGCCGGATCGAGTACCGGCCTCGCGCGTGACCGCACCGAGCCGCGCTTGAGCGGCTACTCCCGCCGCAGCGCCTCCACCGGGTCGAGGCCGGCGGCATGCCAGGCGGGATAGAAGCCGAAGCCGATCCCGATCCCGAGCGCCACCACCAGGGCCACGAGCAGCATCAGCGGATGGACGGCCGTCGGCCAGCCGGCGAAGGCCTGGATCAAGACCGCGCCCAGCAGGCCGAGCACGCTGCCGAGGACGCCGCCGGTCACGGTCAGGAGCGAGCTCTCGACCAGGAACTGCGCCGCCACGTCGCGCCGACGGGCACCGAGCGCGCGGCGGACGCCCACCTCGCGGGTGCGCTCGGCCACGCTCGCGAGCATGATGTTCATGATTCCGATCCCGCCCACGAGTAGACTGATCGCGGCGACGGCACCGGTGACGACGTTGAAGACGCGCTCGGTGCGCTCGCGCTGGCGCAGGATCTCGCGCGGGACGACCAGCTCGGGTGTGGTTCCGCCGGTCGTGCGGCGCACCAGCGCCTGGGCGACCCCCGACGCCGGCACGACCCCCTCGGGCGTCGCGACGCGGAACACGATCTCGTCGACGCCGTCTGCCCGGCGGCTCTCGCCCAGGTCGAGCGCCGGAAGCGGCACGATCACGGCGCGGTTCAGGTCGCGGGCCCGGATCGCCGTGCCCCGCGCGCGGGGGGAGGCGCGCTCCTGGAGGACCCCGATCACCCGGTACCAGTCGCCACCCAGGCGCAGGCTCTCGCCGAGCGGGCTCTCGAGGGGGAAGAGCGCCCGCGCCACCGAGGCCCCGACCACGGCCACGCGCTTGCGGTCGGCGACGTCGAGGTCGGCCAGGAAGCGACCGGCACCGAGCTCGAGCCGGGCGGCGTCTCGATAGGCCGGGGTGGTGCCGAGCGCGATCGCCGACGCCGTGCGCCCGCCCGCGTCGGCCGCGAGGTCGGCGACGCGCAGGGGCGCCACCGCGCGCACGCCGGGCACCACGCGCCGCAGCGACTCGACCGTGGCGAGCGGCAGCGTGGCCATCGGTTCGCCCGCAGCCGCAGCCTGCGGCTTGACCGTCACGGTGTCGATGCCGAGGGCGGCGATCTGCGCCAGCGTCTCGCGGCGCGCCCCCTCGCCCACCGAGGACATCGCCACGACCGCCGCGACGCCGAACACGACCCCGAGGATCGAGAGGCTGGAGCGCAGCTTGTGCAGCCGCAGGCTGCGCGCCCCGAGCCGGAGCAGCACGACGAGCGCGGGGCTCACCGGCGCCCCTCGGATTCGACGCGCCCGTCGCGCAGGCGCAGCACGCGCCCGGCGCGCCGACCGAGCGCCTCGTTGTGGGTGACGAGCACTACGGTCGCGCCCTGGACGTTGAGCTCGTCGAGCAGCGCCCAGATCT
>DATEUE010000078.1:0-9616 GCA_035283305.1 Vicinamibacteria bacterium
TCGATCAGGTCCTTGAACTGCGACTTGTCGATCGCCTTGTCGATCGCGGCGCGAGCGCTGATCTTCTTCTCGTCGTAGAGCTTCCGGATCGACGAGTCCATGTCGATCATGCCTTCCTTGATGCCCGTCTGGATCGCGGAGGTGATCATCGGGGTCTTGCCCTCGCGGATCATGTTTCCGATCGCGGGCGAGGAGAACAGGATCTCGATCGCCGCCACGCGCCCGCCTCCGAGCTTGGGGATGAGCTGCTGCGCCACCACGGCGCGCAAGGTCTCGCCGAGCACGGCCTTGATCGCCTCCTGCTCGCCGGAAGGGAAAACGCTGATGATGCGGTCGCAGGTCTTGGCGGCGTTGTTGGTGTGGAGCGTCCCGAACACGATCGTGCCCTTCTCGGCCGCGGCGAGCGCCTGCTGGATCGTCTCGAGGTCGCGCATCTCGCCCACCAGGATCAGGTCAGGGTCCTCGCGGCCGGCGGACTTGAGCGCCTCCGAGAAGCTCGTGGCGTGGCTGCCGATCTCGCGCTGGTGGATCAGGCAGCGCTTGTTCGGGTGCACGAACTCGATCGGGTCCTCGATCGTGATGATGTGGTAGTTCTTGGTCTCGTTGATCAGGTCGATCACGGCGGCGAGCGTCGTCGACTTGCCCGAGCCGGTGGGCCCGGTCACCAGCACCAGGCCGCTTTCCATCGCGGCCAGCTTGCGCACCTGGTCCGGCATGCCGAGCTGCTCGAGCGTCATGATCTTCGAGGGGATCACGCGGAAGACCGCCCCCGACCCGCGCTGCTGGTGGAACAGGTTCACGCGGAAGCGCGCGAGGCCCGCGATCTCGTAGGCGAGGTCGACGTCGCCCGTCGCCGTGTACTCTTCCCACAGCCGCTCCGGGACGATCGGTCGCACCAGCTCGACGAAGTCCGCTTGCGATAGCGTGCGGTAGCGGATCGGCTCCATCGAGCCCGAGACGCGCAGCATCGGCGGGCGGCCCACGGTGAGGTGGAAGTCCGAGGCCCCGCGGCTCGTCATCAGCCGCAGGAAGCGGTCGATCTTGGGAGCGGACACCGAGGGCGTCGTGCTCATGGCTTCTTCGCCTCCGCGGCGGGTGCGGGCGCGCCGCCCGGGAGGAACGACTCAAACTCCTCCTTCTTGGTCGCGGCACGGTAGGCGGCCTCGCCGCTGATGCGCCCGGCCGTGACGAGCCCCTTGAGCGCGTCGTCGAAGGTCTGCATGCCCTGCGACTTGCCGATCTGCATCGCGGAGGGGATCTGAAACGTCTTCTCCTCCCGGATCATGTTGGCGACCGCCACCGTGTTGCGCAGCACCTCGAAGGCCGCTACCTGCTTCCTGGCCTGCTTCGCCGGCAGCAGGCGCTGAGCGATCACGAACTTGAGCGACTCGGAGAGCGCGGCGCGCACCTGGCCCTGCTCGTCGGCCGGGAAGGACGCGAGGATGCGGTCGACCGCCTTCCCCGCCGAGGTGGAGTTGAGCGTGCCGAGCACGATGTGGCCGGTCTCGGCGGCGGTCAGCGCGAGCGAGACGCTCTCGGGGTCGCGCAGCTCGCCGATCACCACCACGTCGGGGTCCTCGCGCAAGGCCGCGCGCAGCGCGCGCGCGAACGACTTCGTGTCCTTGCCCACCTCGCGCTGGTTGACCAGGCAGTTCTTGAACGGGTGGACGAACTCGACCGGGTCTTCCATCGTGATCACGTGGTCGTGGCGCGTCTCGTTGAAGAGATTGACGAGTGCCGCGAGCGTCGTCGACTTGCCCGAGCCCGACGGCCCGCACACGATCACCAGCCCCTGGTGGTAGTCCGCGATCTCGGCAAGGTGCGGCGGCAGGCCGATCTCGGCGGTGGTGGGCGGGCGCTCCGCGATCACGCGGAAGACGCCGTTCATCCCTTTCTGGTCGATGAAGACGTTCGCGCGGTAGCGGCCCGCGGTCGGGATGTAGTGGCAGAAGTCGAGCTGGCGCTCCTTCTGCACCCGCTCCCACTGCGCTTCGGTCAGGATCTCGCGCAGCATCGCCTCGGTCTGCTCGGCCGTGAAGGGCTCGCCCTGCGCGCGCACCAGGTCGGCGGCGAGCCGGATCACCGGCGGCTGGCCGACGGACAGGTGGAAGTCGGAGGCGCCGTTGTTGCGCGTGGCCACCAGCATCGCGTTCAGCTTGGGCTCGCCGGCGCCGGATTTCGCCGCGAGCGCCGCCTGCTTGAGCGCGTCCTCGTCGGTAAGCTTCGTCGAAAGCCGTGCCGCCATCTCGCAGGTGATCTCGAACGCGCGCGCGCGCACGGCGCGCGAGGGGTCCTGGCGCGCGACGTTCCTGACGAAGTCGAGCATCTGCGGGTGCTGGAAGTGGCTGAGTGCCTGGATCACCTCGATCCGCACCTCGGGTGCCGGGTCCTGCAGCAGCTGCGAGAGCGCCGGTGCGGCGCGCAGGTCGCCGATGCGGCCGAGCGCCTCGACGGCGCTCCAGCGCGTCTCGGCGTCGGAGAGCACGTCGATCAGCGGCTGGACGCCGCGCGGGTCCTTGAGGCGCCCGAGCGTCTCGGCCGCCGTGATGCGGATCCACCAGTCCGGGTCCTTCAGGAGGCCGATCGTCGCCGGGACGATGCGCGGGTCCTCGAAGGACTGCGCCACCAGCATCGCCGCGCCGCGGACCTCCTGGTCGGGGTCCGACAGGAGCTCGATCGTGGGCTCGATCAGGTCGTTCTCGAACGCGCGCATCGAGTCGAGCGCGCGGTCACGCGCCCAGCCCGCGAGCGACTTCGAGAACACGATGTAGCGGCGGACGACGCCGCGGCGGTCGGGCATCCCGAGCAGGATCTTGAGCACGACCGAGCGGGTGGGGGCGTCGCCCGCGGCCATCAGCGGCAGGATCCGGTCGGCGAAGGCGGCCCCCTGGCTGGCGGCGGCGCGCGTCAGCGCCTCCACCAGCATCTGCTGCGTCCCGTAGTCCACGACCGGCAACTGCTCGACGAAGAGGTCGATGGACCCGCCCGGGTCGACCTGGGCGAGCACCGCGAGCGCCTTCTCGCGCAGCGCCTTCTCCGGGTCGCGTGCCAGGCGGTGCCAGCGCGGCAGGCTCTTCGCGTCGGGGGGGTGCGAGGCGATCCGCCCGAGATAGGCGAGGCGCTCCTCGGTGCGGCCCGAAGACGCGAGCTGCCAGAGCACGGGCTCGAGCGCGGGCGTGACCGGCGCGTCGAGCAGCAGGTGACGCGCGATTTCCTGGGCCTCGCCCTTGCCCTGGATGGCGATCTCGGCGATGCGGCGCTCGGTGCCCGGCAGCGCGAGCGCGAACAGCGTCGCGGCCGCGGCGCGCACGGCGGGTTCGGGCTTGCCGCGCGACTCGGCGATCACCGCGTCGGGCGTCTCGGGATCGGCCACGCGCTTCAGGATCGGCAGCACCGCGTCGCGGTACGCGCGGTCCGGGCGGAACAGCATCCAGGCGAGGTCCTTGCCCTTGAGCCCCTCCGCGGTCGCGAGCTGGGCGAGGAGCTGGTCGCGCTCCTGGCTGGTCTGGAAGGCCTTGTCCGCGAGCCGCTTGAGGACCAGCCGGAGGTCGTGCGGGGACAAGGCCATGCGCGGGGCAGTATAGCCGCGCTTCGGCGGGCGACGCTCCCAGGCTCCCCCGATCGGACACTAAAGCAATCACTTGACTTTTCAGAGCCGGACATTAATACTGAAGCTAATGCTTCAGCATTCACATCTGGACCCCGTTTTCCATGCCCTCGCCGATCCGACGCGTCGCTCGATCGTCGAGCGACTCGCTGCGGGCGCGGCGTCGGTCAGCGAGCTGGCTGCGCCGTTCGCGGTGTCTCTGTCGGCGATCGGCCAGCACGTGCACGTGCTCGAGACGAGCGGTCTCGTGCGCACGCTCAAGACGGGGCGAGTCCGATCCGTCGAGCTGGCACCCGAGGGGATGGCCAGCGCCGAGGACTGGTTCGCCAGCCACCGCAAGCAATGGGAAGGGCGACTCGATCGGCTGGGGACGCTGCTCGCCGAGCCCGACGACGACGAAGCTCCATCGAGGAGCCGGTGATGAGCCACCCCGTGATCCACAGGAGCTTCAGCATCGAGCGCACGTACCCCACCACTGCTGCCCGCGTGTTCAGGGCTCTGTCGGACCCGCAGATCAAGCGCCGCTGGTTCGCCGAGGGCGAAGGATTCACGGTCGACAGCTATGCGCTGGACTTTCGGGTCGGGGGCTTCGAGCGTACGCGCTTTCGCTTCGGCGACGGCCCGCCCATGACCGCCGACGCCGTCTACCTCGACATCGTGACGAACGAGCGCGTCGTCTTCGCCTACGCGATGACCATGGGTGGCGCCCCGCTGTCGTCGTCCCTGGGCACGATGGAGCTGGTGCCGGCGCCGTCGGGAACCCTGCTGCGCTTCACCGAGCACACAGCCTTCGTCGACGGCAAAGACGGCTCGGCCGCGCGCCGGGAGGGGTCGATCGGCCTGCTCGAGGCACTGGCGAGAGAACTCGAAACGACGGGGGCGAAAGGCAGCGATTCATGAGCAAGGTGTTCTTCAGCGTGACGATGTCGCTCGACGGCTTCATTGCACCCGAGGCGCGGGGCGACGACGTCGCCGACAAGCGATGGCTCGGCCAGTGGATGGAGCTCCAGAAGTACGTTTTCGCGCAGAAGTTCTTCCGCGAGACACTCAAGCTGGGAGAGGGCGGCCTGACCGGCGACGACAACCGCATCCTGCAGCAGACCTTCGAGCGCACGGGCGTCAGCATCATGGGCAAGCGCATGTTCGACGGCGGCGAGCGCATGTGGCCCGAGGAGGCGCCCTTCCACACGCCGGTCTTCGTCCTGACGCGGCAGGTGCGTGCGCCGTGGCAGCGCAAGGGCGGCACGGTGTTCCACTTCGTTGGCGACGGGATCGAGAGCGCGCTCGGCCAGGCCCGTGAGGTTGCGAACGGCAGGGACATCCGCATTGCGGGCGGTGCCCACGCAATCCGCGAGTACCTGAACGCGGGCCTGGTCGACGAGTTTCACATAGCACTCGCCCCGGTGTTCTTCGGGGGCGGCACCGCGCTCTTCGATCGCATGCACCACGAGCGGTTGTCGCTGGAGATCGTGGGCGCCATCCATTCGCCGCTGGTGACGCACTTGACGTATGCGGTCCGCCGCAAGGGGTGAGGCCTCACCAACCACCGCCGCACACCGCCGAGACAAAGGCGAACACGGCCAGACAAAGAGGAGAGCTTCGCTCTCCTCATGGGGATGGCTCCTCAGGTAGGATTCGAACCTACGACCCTCCGGTTAACAGCCGGATGCTCTACCGCTGAGCTACTGAGGAACGGGCGGGACCGCCGCCGGTGCGACGGTCCGGCAAACCCTGAGTATAGAAGCCGCGGTTCAGGGCCGTCAAACCGCGCTAGCCGGTCTTCGTCAGCTCCTGCAGCACGAGCTTGGCGACCCCTTTCAGGGTCTCGAAGACGCCGATGCCCTTGGCCGCCACGGCCTCGAACGTCGGCTCGCCCTTGCGGCGCAGCAGCTTCACCATCTCGTCGACCGACGCCACGTTCGGCAGGTCGCGCTTGTTGAGCTGCAGCACGTAGGGGATCGTGGTGAGGTCGTAGCCCTGCGCCTTCAGGTTGGTCTGCAGGTTCTCGATCGCCTCGGCGTTGGCGTCCATGCGCTCGACCTGGCTGTCGGCCACGAAGATGACGCCGTCGACGCCCTTCAGGATCAGCTTGCGGCTCGCGTCGTAGAAGACCTGGCCGGGCACGGTGTAGAGGTGGAAGCGCGTCTTGAAGCCGCGCACCGTGCCGAGCTCGAGCGGCAGGAAGTCGAAGAACAGCGTGCGGTCGGTCTCGGTCGCAAGTGAGATCAGCTTGCCCTTGGCGTTGGGGTTGGTCTTGTCGTAGATCCACTGCAGGTTGGTCGTCTTCCCGCACAGCCCGGGGCCGTAATAGACGATCTTGCAGTTGATTTCGCGTGAGGCGTAGTTGATGAACGTCATCGCTCGATCGGGGCTCTACTCGCTGAACAGGCTGTCGATGTCGTCGTCCGTGATCTCGGCGAAGGGGCTCTCGAAGGCGGCTCCGGCCGCGGCGCGCTCCTTCTCGACCTTGCTCATGATGCGGGCGAAGACGTCGTTGAGCTCGCCAGAGGCCTTCTTGACGCGGAGGCGAACGAGCCCGAGCGAGCTCCTCTCGTCGAAGATCACCACCAGGATCACCCGGCTCGCCACGATCGAGATGTGGATGTTGTCCTTCTCGCCCTCGTGGAACAGGATCGTGAACTCTTTTTCCCCGATCAGGCGCGCGAGGCCGTCGGTGGCGGCCACGTTGCCGGCCGTCAGCGAGGCGAGCGACGTGGTGTCGAGGTTCTCGATCTCGCCCTGGGCGGCGATCTGCTGTCCGTTCTTGTCGACGAGGAACACGACCTTGGCGTTGGCGTCCACCCGGAGCTTCGAGATGACCGCTTTGATCTGGTTGAACTCCTCCTCGTACATCACGATGTCGGGCGCGGCCATGCCGTGAATCCTCCACCCGCAATGGACCCGCGCGCCGCCCTCCGTGTCACGAAACGGAGCGGGACGAGCCCCCGGGAAACGCATAAGGGTAGCCCGCGGGTCAACCGAAATCAAACGTAGGCGGGGGGTTAGCCGGAGGTGCGTGAGCGCCGGCCGCAGCGCTAGTACTCCCGGCGGCCCTCGAGCGCCTTGGCCATCGTGACCTCGTCGGCCCACTCCAGGTCGCTGCCCACGGGCACGCCCATCGCGATGCGCGTGACGCGCACGCCCAGGGGCTTCAGCAGGCGCGCCAGGTAGACCGCCGTCGCCTCGCCTTCGACGGTCGGGCTCGTGGCGAGGATGATCTCCTCGACGCCGCCCGCGCGGACGCGCTCGAGCAGCCCCTGGATGCGAAGCTCGTCGGGGCCGATCCCCGACAGCGGCGAGAGCACGCCGTGGAGCACGTGGTAGAGGCCCCGGAAGTCACGCGTCTTCTCGATCGCAACGACGTCGTGCGGCTCTTCGACCACGCAGATCGTCTTCGAGCTGCGGCCCGGGTCGGCGCAGTAGCTGCACAGCTCGCGGTCGGTGATCGCGTGGCAGACGGTGCAGGTGCGGATGCCGTCGAGCAGCGTGGCGATCGCCTCGGCGAGGCGGGAGGAGTCGTGCTTCGTGCCTCTCAGCAGATAGAACGCGATCCGCTGCGCCGACTTGGGCCCGATCCCCGGGAGCTTGCGCAGCTCGTCGATCAGCTTCTCGACCGGGGCGGGGTAATCCATTCGTCAGAGGCTATTGGCAACAGGCGGCGACCGAGGCCGGATTCACATCCCGGGCAGCTTCATGCCGCCGGTGAGTCCGCCGACCTTCTCCTGGATGCTCGCTTCCACCTTGCGCGAGGCTTCGTTGACCGCGGAGAGTACGAGGTCCTGCAGCATCTCGACGTCGTCGCGGTTCACCACCTCGGGGTCGATCTTCAAGCTCTTGAGCTGCTTCTGGCCGTCCATCTCGACCTTCACGACGCCGCCTCCGGCGCTCGCCTCGATCAGGATCGCCGCTATCTCGGCCTGCAGGCGCTCCTGCGCCTGCTGAAGCTGCTTCATCATCTTGCGCGGATCGCCGAACGGATTCACGCGTCCTCCCTCCCGGGCGAAGTCTCCCTGACGTCCACCACCCGCCCGTCGAAGAGGTCGAGCGCCTCCTGCACGGCGGGCTCCTTTTCCGCTTCCTCGCGCAGCTTCTGCCGCTTCACGGTCTCGGGCGTGGGCGCCTCCGACTCGGGCGCCGCCGCCGACCCGGCCTCGATCCGGAGCGCGAGCGCGTGGCCCGCCGCCTTCCGCGCGAGCGCCTGGTAGTCCTCGCTGTGCTCTCTGGCGAAGGTCAGGAAATCGGGGGGCAGCTCGAGGACGAGCGTCTCCCGGTCCTTGCGGGCCGTGGCGGCGCGCAGCGGAGCCGCGAGCGAGGGCCGGCCCTGGCACTGGCCCAGCATCGCCGCGAGCAGGCCCTCGGCGGACCCCGCGGGTGCGGCCGCGCGCGGCTCGTCTTCCGCCGCCGGACCCTGGGCGGCGCTCGGCCTGGCCGGCGCCGCAGCCGGCGCCGCAACCGGGGCAGGGGCTCCGCGCGGGGCGACGGCCGGAAGGGCACTTCGCCGCGGCTCGGGCAGCGCGCGCGGCGCAACGGGGCCGGAGCCGGCCGGAGCCGACGCCGCACCGCCGAGGAAGCGCTCGACTCTCGCCACCACCTCGGCGAACGGGACGAGCCGGCGCATCTGCACGAGCTTGAGCAGCACCAGGTCGAGCGCCACGCGCGGATCGGTGACGTTGCGCAGCTCGCCCTCGGCCCGCGTCAACAGGTCGAGGCCGCGCAGCAGGTCCTCTTCCGAGAGCGCGCCCGCGAGCGCACCGAGCTCCTGGGCCTCCTCGGGCAGGATCTGCGCCAGCAGCGGGCTGCCGGGCGGGGCCAGCTTGACCAGCAGCACCTCGCGCAGGTGCAGCAGCAACTCGCGCACGAAATTGCGGTAGTCGGCACCGTAGTCGGCCAGGCTCTCGACCAGCTCGAGCATGGCGAGGCTCGAGCCGTCCACGATCGCGCGCGACGCGCGGTGCAGCAGCTCGCGGTCGACGAGCCCGAGCAACCCCGCCACCTCGTCGTCCTTGACGGCGTCGCCGGTGAACGCGAGCACCTGGTCGAAGAGCGAGAGCGCGTCGCGCGCGCTGCCCTCCGCCGCGCGGGCGACGAGCGCCAGCGCCTGGTCGCTCACCTGGATCCGCTCCTGGTCGGCCACGCTCCTCAGGTGGCGCGCGAGGTCACGCGCCGAGATCATGCGGAAGTCGTACTGCTGGCAGCGCGAGAGGATCGTCTCCGGGATCTTGTGGTACTCGGTGGTCGCGAAGATGAACTTCACCCGCGGCGGCGGCTCCTCGAGCGTCTTCAGCAGCGCGTTGAAGGCGGCGCCGGAGATCTGGTGCACCTCGTCGATGATCCAGACCTTGAAGCGATCGCGAGCCGGGCTGTAGCGGGCCATGTCCCGCAGCTCGCGGATGCTGTCGACACCGGTGTTCGAAGCGCCGTCGATCTCTTGCACGTCGAGGCTGCGACTGTCCGCGATCTCGCAACAGCTCGGGCAGGCCGAAGCGCGGCTCTCCTCGGTGCGCGTCGAGCACGGGTGCGCGGTCGGTCCCTCGGCCTTCGAGCAGTTGAGCGCCTTGGCGAGAATGCGCGCGGTCGTGGTCTTGCCCACGCCGCGGGCGCCGGAGAGCAGGAAGGCGTGGCCGATCTTGCCGCGCTCCAGCGCGTTCTGCAGCGTGCGCGTGACGGTCGTCTGCCCCACCACCTCGTCGAACGACGTGGGCCGGTACTTGAGGGCGAGAACCTTGTAGCTCAAGGGCTTTCGGGGATCGCGTGGGCGGGCCCCACGTGGGCCCCGGCGGGCCTGCGGCACACCGGAGGCTCGCCTTGCCGTTGCTCCCTTCCGGGCCTGGCGGGGTTCGGCGACTCCGGTTGCGCAGGGCCGGGACCCACGTGCGGCCGACCCGGAAGCTAGGTTACTCCATCTTCCCGCGGCTGGGGCCCGCTACGCGCTCTCGGAGATCAACCGGCGCAGGTGCGCGGCCTCGGGTGTCTCCGCGTCCCACTCAACGCCGTAGCGGCTCGCCCCGG
>DATEUE010000079.1:0-11508 GCA_035283305.1 Vicinamibacteria bacterium
GCGCCGCGGGCTCGTAGACGAGGCGCTCGAAGGGCGCGCCGATCTGCGAGCGGTAGCGCACCTCGCTCGCGAAGTAAGGTGCCGTCTCCACGGTCGAGACCTCCCGCGTCGGCCGGTAGATGTCCCGGAAGACCGTGACCAGGGGCTTGGCGAAGGCGGTGGCCGTGTACTCCGCCTCCGCCGTGAGCTCGCCGCCGCAGCCCCAGGTCGGCGCCCGGCGACGCTCGCGTGCCGTCATGAAACCGATCGCCGCGGCGAGCCCGAGGGCGACGAGGGCCGCGGGCACGAGCACGAACGGCGATAGCTGGTCGAATGCGGGAACGCCGACGCTCACGCCCGCGAGCCCCCCCGCGAGAGCGGGCTTCGGCCCGATGCCCGGCAATGCGGCGGCGACTCCGCCGAGGACGCGCACCACCAGGCCCGGGAAGAGCCCGAGCCCGACGCATGCCAGCGCGAGGAACGCCTGGGGAACGAGCAGCAGCGCGGGCGACTCGCGGGCTTCCGCTGCCGCGCGGCTGCGAGGCCGGGCGAGGAAGGTGAGCGCGAAGGCCTTCACGAAGCAGGCCGCGGCGAGGGCGCTCGTCAGGGCGAGCAGTGCGCCTCCGAGCGGGAGCACGATGCGAGTGAGCCTCTCGGCCGAGAAGAAGCCGCGCAGCAGGGCCTGGAACACCAGCCACTCGCTCGCGAAGCCGTTGAGCAGGGGCAGTCCGGCAATCGCCGCGGAGCCCAGCAGGAAGAGCCCGGCCGTACGCGGCATGCGGTGGACGAGGCCGCCCAGCTCCTCGATCCGGCGCGTTCCCGTGGACGCGACGACACCGCCCGCGCCCAGGAAGAGCAGGCCCTTGAACGCCGCGTGGTTGAGCACGTGGTAGAGGCCGGCGACGACGCCCAGGGCGGCGGTCCCGGGATGGCCCGCGGCGAGGCCCATCATGCCCGCGCCGAACGCCATGAGCGCGATGCCGCCGTTCTCGATCGTGCTGAAGGCCAGCAGCCGCTTGAGATCGTTCTCGCCGAGCGCATAGAGCACGCCCAGGACCGCCGACACGGACCCGAGCAGCAGCACGGCCATCCCCCAGTGGGGATCGGGACGCCCCAGGCCGCCCGCGCCGACGCGGACGAGGCCGTACAGGCCGGCGTTGATCAAGCCTCCCGACATGAGGGCGGAGACGTTGCTCGGAGCGGCCGGGTGCGCCTCGGGCAGCCAAATGTGCAGTGGGACCATCCCGGCCTTCACTCCGAAGCCCACGAGAAAGAGGACGAAGACGAGGCCGCGCAGCGCGCCCGGGCTCGCGCTGCCGCCCAGCAGGTCGGCGAACGCGAGCGAGCCGCCCGCCTGGGCGAGCAGGAAGAACCCGGCGACCAGGCAGCCCGTCCCGAGGTGGGACATGACGAGGAAGAGGTACGCCGAGCGGCGGCTCGGCCGGCTCTCGTGATCGGTCGCGACGAGCGCGGCAGTGGCGAGGCTCATCAGCTCCCAGGCCACGAGGAAGCCGAGGACGCCGTCGGCCGCGAAGACCATCTCGACCGACAGCAGCAGCACGTTCCACGCCATGCCGACGAATGCCGTGCGGCCGGGCGGAATCGCGTGAGCCAGGTAGCCCACGCTGTAGAGGGCCAAAGGCGCCGCCAGCACGGCGAGCGTCACGAGGAACCACGCCGAGAGCGGGTCCACCGTGTATCCCACGCTGAGGCCGGCGGCCGTGTTCGCGAACAGGACGCCGCGAACGGGCCGGCCGCTCGCGAGCACCGACGCCCCGAGCGCGAAGCTCGTCAGTGAGCCGCAGAGCGATGCGACGAACGCCACCCAGCGGCACGCGGCGGGCTGTCGTCGCAGCACGAGCGCGAGCGCCACGCCCGTGGCGTGCAGCGCGAGCCCGAGCGGAAGCAAGCTCTCCTCGCTCATCCGCGCCACCAGACGTAGATCACCAGGAGCAGGACGAGCGTCATCACGTAGCCGAGGTAGGCGTGGAGGCTGCCCGCCTGGATCACCCGCAGGCGCTCGGCCAGGCCCAGCACCCCCCGCGTCAGCGGGCGGTACACGAAGCGCTCGAAGGTGGGCTCGACCTCGGCCCGGTAGCGCACCTCACGCGCGTAGTAGGGCGCCGTCTCGATCGTCGAGACCTCGCGCATCGGGCGATAGATCGCGCCGAAGATGAGCATCAGGGGCTTCGAGAAGGCGGTGGCCGTGTACTCGGCTTCCGCCGTCAGCTCGCCACCGCAGCCCCACGTCGGAGCGAGTCGCCGGGCGAAGCCGGCGCGCGCCGCGAGCACGGCCGAGAGGGCGAGCGCGACAGCGAGCGCCAGAGCGGCGACGGGAAGCGACAGCCCGTCGAACGTGCCGGGCGAAGGTGCGATCCGGAAGAGATCCGCCGAAAGCCCCGCGGCCGGCGCTGCGCCGACCAGGCCCCCCGCGAGCCGCGTGAGCGGCGAGATGACGGGCCCGGGAAAGAGCCCGATCGCGACACAGGCGAGGCCGAGAGCCGCTTGCGGCGCCAGCATCAGTCCGGACGACTCGCGCGCCGCGGCCGCTCCCGGACCGCGCGGCAGCGCCAGAAAGGTGATGCCGAACGCCTTGACGAAGCAGGCGGCCGCGAGTGCCGTGGTCAGGCCCAGGAGCGCCCCGCCGATCGGGAAGGCCAGCCGGACGAAGGTGTCGCTCGAGGTGTGGAAGCCGAGCAGCAACGACTGGAACACCAGCCACTCGCTGACAAAGCCGTTCAGGAAAGGCAACCCGGAGATCGCCATCGCCCCCAGCAGGAACAGCCCCGCGGTCCACGGCATGCTCCGGGCGAGGCCGCCCATGTGCTCGATCTGGCGCGTCCCGCACGCGGCCACCACTCCGCCCGCGCCGAGGAAGAGCAGCCCCTTGAAGAGGGCGTGGTTCAGGACGTGAAGCAGCGACGCCGTCAGGGCGAGCACGGCCAGTCCAGGCCGTCCGATCGACATCGAGATCATCCCTACCCCGGCGGCGACCAGTATGATGCCGATGTTCTCGATGCTGTGGTAGGCGAGCAGCCGCTTGAGGTCGTGCTGCATCAGCGCGTAGAGGACGCCCAGCACCATCGAGACGGCGCCCACCGCGAGGACGAGACCGCCCCACGCCAGGGGCGGCACGCCCAGGCCGGCCACGCACACGCGGAAGATCCCGTAGATCCCGGTCTTGATCAGGACCCCGGACATCAGCGCGGAGATCGGACTCGGCGCCGCGGGGTGCGCTTCCGGCAGCCAGACGTGGAGCGGGATCAGCCCGGCCTTGACGCCGAACCCTGCCAGGAACAACAAGAAGACGCCGTCGCGCGAGACGAGCGGCGCCGGGCGCGGCCCCAACATGTCGGCGAACGCGAGCGAGCCGCCGACGGAGGCCAGCATGAAGAAGCCCGCGATCAGGCAGCCCGTGCCCACGTGGGACATGGCCAGATACAGGAAGGCGGCCCGGCGCGCCTGCGCGTGCTCGTGTTCGGTGGCCACGAGGGCTGCGGTGGCGAGCGTCATGAGCTCCCACGCCAGCAGGAAGCCGATCGCCTGCTCCGCCACGAAGACCATCTCGACCGAGCCGAGCAGCACGTTGAACCCGACGCCCACGAAGGCGGTGCGGCCCGGGCTCGCGTCGGCGAAGTAGCCGATGCTGTAGATGGCGACGGCGATGCCGAGGATCGCCAGGACCAGGAGGAAGAAGCCCGAAAGGCCGTCCACCGAGTACCCCAGGGCCAACCCCGAGGCCTCGTGGCTGATCAGGCGGCTTCGTGGGGCCCCCGCGCCGAGGGCTAAGAGGCCGACCGCGCCGGTCATCAGTGAGGCGGCCGCGGACCCACAGAACGCCGCCCACCGGCCGAGGCTCGGTCGGCCGCGCGCCACGAGGGCGGCCGTGATGGCGATCAGTCGGGTAACGGCGGCGAGGAACAGCCAGGCGCCCGGGTCAGCGGCGTGCAAGGACTCCCTCGCGGGCTCTCACCAGCGTATTAAAGCATCGCGGTAAAGAGGTCGTCACTCTGCGGCTGCGTGGAGCCACTCAGGGTCGTAGACGATCCGCAGGCAGTGGGGGCAGGAGCCGATGCCGTGGCGCCGGCGGACCTTCTGCTCGAGCGTCGAGTGCAGGCGCACGTGGCAGCCGGAGCAGACGTTCGCCACCAGCCGCACGACCGCCGGCTGGCGGCCGGCGCGCAGCGCGCGGTTGTAGGCCTCGATGGTTTCCGGGGCGAGCCTGGCCGTCAGCCGGCGCCGCTCGTGCAGCTTGTCGTCGCTGAGCGGCGCGCGCGGCTCGCCGGCGCGGTGCGGCGGGTGGGCGTCCAGCTCGGCGAGGTGGACCAGGCTGGCGATCTCGCTGGCCGCCTTCGCCCGGGCCGCGGCCAGCTCGCGGGACGGGAGTGATGTGGTCGCCAGGCTCGGGGGCGTGTGCGATCCGCGTCGAGGGGCTCGGGTTTGGTAGCTCTCGAGCGGATCTCGGCTCATCGAAGTAGACCTCCACTTTCAACTCGGGGCGGCGGGGAAGCAGGGCCGGCCGTCTCTCGGCCGCTCTGCAGAGCACGGCGGAGGACTTCCGCAGGGGCGGGCCAGGAGATGAACGCGGTGGCACCCCCCTCGAGTGCGTCTTTGAGGCCGTGGGCCGCGGTCGTCGCGACCACAACGACCGCGGTCGAGGGAGAGATCCTCCGGCACTCCCGCAGGGCGACCTTGCCCGTGAGGCCGAGGCGGTTGGCGTTGACGATGAGCGCCGTCACCTCGCTCGAGCTCAGAAACGCCGGCGCTTCGCCGAGCTCGCCGATCCGCGCCACGAAGGCGCCGTCCCGGCCCACGAGCTCCCGCGCGACGAAAGCCTCGAAATCGGCCGGCCATTCGTGCTCGTAGCCCGCCAGGGCCAGATGCAGCGGCCCGGGTTCGGCTGCAGTTGCGCTCATCTCCCAGGGACGGCATAGTGCACACGTCGTGCCCGATACGGGTATCCAGATAACTCTCATATAATCTGCGAGTTACTACAGGGCATCTTGCGTCGCCGTCCCGAACGGGTGGTCCGAATGTGCCGATTCAGCCGATACCGGCCTTCGCGGGCCCTCCGGGAGTGCCGTTTCGGCACACCCGAGGCTCCGGACCGAGGCTATGCTGCCGGACCGGCAGACCGGCGCCTGGCCGGTCGGGCGCCCTGGACCTTGAGCTTCGTGTGGAGCGTGCGCAGCCCGATTCCCAGCACGCGGGCAGCCTCTTTCAACGTGGGGTAGGCCTCCACAGTGCGGCGGATGATCTCGCGCTCGGCGTCCTCCATGCGCGTCCCCACCGGAAGGCGGATCTCGCCCAGAACGGTCACCTCGCGGACGTTCGCAGGCAGGTCGGCGACGTCGATCTCAGCGCGGGTGCGGGTGAGGGTCAGGCTCTCCATGCAGTTGCGCAGCTCGCGGATGTTGCCCGGCCAGCGGTAGCGCGCCAGCTGGGTGAGCGCGTCCGGTGTGAGGCGCTTGGGAGAAAGACCGGCCTGCCGCGCCACGTCCTCGAGGAATCGCTGAGCCAGGACCGGGATCGCGTCCTTGCGATCCCGCAGCGGCGGGACGGTGAGCGTCACGACCTTGAGGCGGTAGTAGAGGTCGGAGCGGAAGCGCCGGCTTTCCACCAGCGCCTCGAGGTCGGCGTTGCTGGCGGCCAGCAGGTGGATGTTCACGGCGATCTTGCGGGTCCCGCCCACGCGGCGGAACTCGCGCCGCTCGAGGGCTCGCAGCAGCTTGGCCTGGCAGCCGAGGCCCATCTCGTTGACCTCGTCGAGGAACAAGGTGCCGCCGTCGGCGGTCTCCATGACGCCTTCCTTGGACCGGTCCGCGCCGGTGAAGGCGCCTCGCTCGTGGCCGAAGAGCTCGCTTTCCAGCAGCGGCTCGGACAGCGTCGCGCAGTTCACGGCAACGAAGGGGCCGTCGCGGCGGGGTCCCAGGGTATGCAGCGCGCGCGCGATCAGCTCCTTGCCCGTGCCGCTCTCACCGAGGATCAAGATCGTCGATTGGTGGCGGGCGAGGCGCTTCACGGTATCGAACAGCTCGAGCATGGCCCGCGAGCGCCCGATCATCCCGAGCTGATCCATCTCCGCGGCCGCCCGCGACGGCGGCGTCGCCAGTGCCCCGCTCGCGCTCGCCTGCTCGATCCCGCGGGCGAGGCTGGCGAGCAGGCCGTCGATGTCCAGGGGCTTGCTCAGGAAGTCCATCGCCCCGCGCTTCATCGCCTCGACGGCCCCGTCGACCGTCCCGAAGCCCGTCACGACGATCGCCGGCAGCCCAGGATGCTGCTCCAGCACGCCCTCGAGCACCGCCACGCCGTCCATGTCGGGCAGCTTCATGTCGAGGATGAGCGCGTGCAGCGTCTCGCGGCGGGCGGCGGTGAGCGCGGCGCGGCCGTTCGAGGCCTGGCGTACCGCGTAGCCGTTCTTCTCGAGCACCCAGGCCAGGCTCGACCGGCTCTCGGCGTGGTCCTCGACGAGGAGGATGGTCCGCATCAGCGCGCCCGGGTCCCGACCGGCAGCGAGACCGTGGCGACGCTGCCTTCGCCCTCGCGGCTGCGGATGGCGACGCTGCCCCCGTGAGCCTCCACGATCCGGCGCGTGATCGGGAGCCCCAGCCCGGTCCCGCCCTCGCGCGTCGTGAAGAAGGCGTCGAACGCGCGCGGGAGGACTTCTCCGGTCATGCCCTCGCCCGTATCGCGCACCTCGATGGCGAGCCCGTGCGCGTCGCCCCTGACGCCGATCACGATCGTGCCCCCAGCCGGCGTCGCCTGGAGCGCGTTCAGCACCAGGTTCAGCACCGCGTGCTTCAGCTGGAAGCCGTCCGCCACGACGGTCTCGGGCCCGCCTTCGACGACCAGCGAGAGTGCCACTCCCTTGCGGTTGCACTCGGGGCCGATGAAGGTGGTGAGGTCCGCGAGGAGCGAGCGCACGGCCACGGTTTCCAGGCTGAGGCGCGGCGGTCGGGCGAAGCGCAGGAACTCCGTGACGAAGTCGTCGAGGCTGCGCAGCTCGCGGGCGATCTTCGCCATCACCTCGAACACGTGGCTGCTGCGGTCGGGGACGATTCCCGACAGCTCCTGCTCCAGGATGCCGAGGTTGATCTGCAGGGCGTTCAGCGGGTTGCGCACCTCGTGCGCGATGCCGGCGGCGATCGACTCGGCGACGGAGTGCGACTCTGGCTCCGGGCCGGCGCCGGCGACTTTCTCGGACACCTCGTAGATGCTAGCTCGTTTGAGGCCCGGCCGCCCCCCGAGCCCCCGCTAGCGTCAGGAAGCGCTCGATCACCGGCCAGCCGAGGGGCTTGCCCTCCTCGTGCTTGAAGAAGACGAACGCGCGCTGCCAGGGCTGGGCGCAGATGCGGGCGGCCCACGACAGGAGCGCCTGGTCGTCGTAGTCGCAGCGGCGCAGGCGCAGGTAGCCCCAGTCGGCTGTGGCGACGATCGGGGCGCCGGCCTCGCCCGACTCCTCGGTGTCGGCGCAGACGAGCGCCGCGTTGCGCGCGCGCAGCGCGTCGCAGACCTCGTCGTCGCGCCACGTCTCGTGGCGGAACTCGAAGGCCACGGGCCGTTCGCCCGGCAGGAAATCCAGGAACGCGCGCAGCCGCGCCGTGTCCTTCTTGAAGAACGGCGGCGTCTGGAACAGGACCGGTCCCAGCCGCGGCCCGAGCGCCGACGCGACGTCGAAGAGGTAGTCGACCGTCTCTTTCGACTCGGCCGAGAGACGCTGGCGGTGCGTGATGCGCTGCGAGGCCTTGAGCACGAACACGAACGAGCCGGGCACCTGCTCGGCCCAGCGCTCGAGCATCCCACGCTCCGGCAGCTTGTAGAAGGTGTTGTTGATCTCGACCGTCGAGAAACGCTCGGCGTAGTAGCGGAGCATCTCGGCCGGCTTCAGTTTCTCGGGGTAGAACGAGCCGCGCCATTCCTTGTAGGCGTAGCCGCTCGTGCCGACGCGTATCTGCATACCCTGACCTCGCCCCGGATCGCCGCCACCTCGATCCTAGGCCGGCCGGGACGCCGGGCTCAACCCCGACTCGGCTAAGATCCGAGGCATGAGCTGCCGGCCGTGCCTGGTCGCTTTTGCCCTCGGCGGGTGGCTCTCGGCCGGCGTCGCAGCGGCGCCTTTGGCCGCGGCAGCCGATCTCGCGGAGATCAGGCTGCGCGGGAGCCTGCGCGTGCTCGCGGCCGCCGACGAAGACCCCGCCTGGTTCTCGCTGCGCGGCGGCGCGTCGCCCGGCTTCGAGCGCGAGGTGCTCGAGGGCTTCGCCCGGCTGCACAAGCTGCGCTTCGAAGCGGTCCCGATCGTGCGCTGGGAAGAGGCGATCCCGATGCTGCTGCGGCGAGAGGGCGACCTCGTGGGCGGCATGAGCGCCACCCCGGAACGGCGCCAGCGCGTGGACTTCAGCATCGAGCTCTTGCCCGCCCGCAGCATCGTGGTCACACGCCGACCGGGCGCCCCCGTGCGCTCGCTCAGCGAGCTGCGCTCGGCGCGGCTCGTGATCGTGCCCAACACCACCTGGTCCCAGGCGCTCGAGAAGGCCGGCGTCCCGGCCTCGCGCGCCCTTCGCGTCGCGGACATCTCCGCGGCCGTCGAGGCGATCCAGACCGCGCACGCCGACGCCACCGTCACGGGCGTCGTGGACTTCCTGTTGCAGCGGCGAAAGTACCGAGATCTCGAGGCGGGGTTGGCACTCGGCGAGGCCCTGAGCAGCGCGTGGGCGGTGCACAAGGGCAGCCCCGAGCTGCGCCAGGCGCTCGACACGTACCTCGCGGAGCTCCGCCGCAGCCCGAACTGGAGCCGCCTGCTCGTGAAGTACTTCGGCGACGAGGCCCCGGCCATCCTCGGCCGTGAGCCCGTGTCCTAGCCAGCCTAGCCCGCGGCGTTCAGCCACCGCACGAACTCCGCCCAGCGCTTGCGCCACACGAAGAGCGCACGCTGTTTCTCCTCCGGATCCATGGCCGAGTAGACGAGCGAGTTCATCGCGAGCTGCTTGAGCTCCCGCAGGTCCAGCTCCCAGGCCATGAAGGCCTCGTAGTAGTCGTGGGAGAACGTGTGGCGCGTCAGGCCGGGGTCGTCGGGTGAGATCACGACGGGGATCCCGGCGTTGATGTAGGCGACGGCCGGATGGCTGCGCAGGTCGGGCACGTAGCCGAGGACTTGGTTGCTGACGGGGCACACCTCGACCGCAACTCCGCGTTCCCGCACCATCTCCATCAGCAACGGGTGCCGGGCGAGCGCGAGGCCGTGCCCGATCCGCGGGGCCCCGAGCAGCAGGGCGTCACGCAGGTTCTCGCTCTCGGCCCGGTTGGTCTCGCCCGAGTGGAGGAACAAGGGCAGGGAGAAGCCCCGGCGCTCCGCCTCCCGGCGCGCGGCGAGGATCTCCTCCACGAAGAAGAGCGTGCTGTGCGACTCGTCTTCCTCCTCCACGAGGTCGAAGCCTGCCACCAGACCGGGGTCGCGCTCGCGCTCCGCGAGCGTCAGCGCGAGCTGGCCCTTCGCCCTTTCCCGGCTGCCGCTTCGTCCCGCGACCGGGATGAACTTCACGGCGAAATCCGGGCCACGCCGCCGAGCGTCGGCCACGATCGCGTCGTCCGCCGGCCAGCCCCGGAACTCCACGTACTGCACGTTCTCGCGCTCCAGCAGGTCGAGCATCCGGCGCCAGTGTCCGGCGCGAACCTCTGGGTCGTCGAAAAGGCGCCATGCGCGGCGGAAGCAGTTCGTGAACTCCTCCCAGATGTCGGGCGCCCCACGCTCCTGCTCGCCGAGCGTGATCGACTGGTAGAGCTCTTCGTCGAACGCCCTCGCGTCCGGCGCCTGGTCGCGCAGTGCGACGACGGAACGCCAGTCGCCCGCGGGCGGGTCCGCGAACAGCCGGAGCGTGCCGCGCACGGGGGACTGCCCCTCGCCCGTGAACACGTAGCAGTCCGGCCGATACGTCGCCTGGGCGATCAGCCAGCGGAAGTCACCCCCGGCGGCTCCGTGCAGGTGAAGGATCCCACCCTTCGGCAGGCGTCGCATCACCCCCAGGAGCGGCGAGGTGTCGATGAGCCGCTTCGTCTCGCCCTGGAGGAAGCTGTGGGCGGGCGGGAAGTAGGCTCCCACCCGCGCCTCCTCGGCCCTTCGGAGCGCGAGAAGCCGGCGACTCGCGGCTTCCTCTTCGGGGCTCAGGACGAGGGCGGAGCTGAGACGCCGCGCGTGCTCGCGCTCGACCAGGTGCCTGCGGGCCTCGAGGTACGAGGCCAGATCCGGGTACGGCTCCGCTACACCCGACACCCGGCGCGAGGCGCAACTGCTCACGGCGACGCAGCAGGCCACCAGCAGAAGAGCCGGCTTGAGGCTCCGTGACGTCACAGGCTGTGCGTCACCCGCGTCAGGGCCGCGTCGAGCGAGACCCGCACCGCGTCGGGCGCCGTGCCACCGACGAGCGACTTGGCCTTGACGGCGTCGAGCGGGTCAAAAAGCACGTCGAGCCTCGCGGCGACCTTGGGCGACACCGTCGCGAGCGTCTCGGCCGCCACCGCCTTCAGCGAGCGGCCGCCCTTTTGCGCGTCGGCGACGAGCGCGCCCACCACGTGATGCGCCTTGCGGAACGGCATCCCCTCGCGCGCGAGGGCCACGGCCAGGCCGGCGGCCATCATCTCCTCGCGCCCCGCCGCCGCGCGCATGACGTCGCGCTGGAGGCCGAGCCCCTTCACTACGCCCGTCATCACCGCCACAGAGCCGACGGCCGTGTCGACCGCGTCGAACACCGCCTGCTTGTCCTCCTGCAGGTCCTTCTGGTAGCCGGCTGGCAGCCCCTTCAGCAGTACCAGCAGGCGCAGCAGCGCGGCGTCGACGCGCGCGGCCTTGCCGCGCACGAGCTCGAGCGCGTCGGGGTTCTTCTTCTGCGGCATCAGCGACGAGCCGGTGGTGAAGGCCTCGGGCAGTGTCACGAAGCCGTACTCGGGTCCGGCGAAGTGGACGAGGTCCTCGCTGAGACGCGCGAGGTGGGTCTGGACCTGGGCACAACACGCGACGAGCTCCACGGCGAAGTCGCGGTCCATCACGGCGTCGAGCGCGGCGGGCGAGACCGCCGCGAAGCCGAGATCCTTCGCCATCGCGTCGCGGTCGAGCGGGAGCGACGCGCCGGCAAGGGCCCCGGAGCCGAGCGGCATCACGTCGACGCGCACGCGGGCATCCCGCAGCCGATCGCGGTCGCGCACGAGGCCCCAGGCGTGCGCGGCGGCCCAGAAGCCGAACGTGATCGGCTCGGCTGCGCGCGTGTGCGTGTAGCCAGGCATGACCGCGCCGGCGCCGTCTCGGCCCTTCTCCACGAGCGTGGTCACGAGTGTCGCGAGCCTGCGGGCGAGCGCGTCGATTGCGCCGCGCGCGAAGAGCCGCAGCGCCGTCACGGTCTGCTCGTTCCGGCTACGGCCGAGGTGCGCCTGCCCGGCGAGCTCGCCCACCACCTCCGAGAGCCGCTCCTCCACGAAGCTGTGCACGTCCTCGACGTCCAACTCGAGGTACTTCGGATCGGCCTCGAGCTTCGCGAGCAC
>DATEUE010000080.1:0-20988 GCA_035283305.1 Vicinamibacteria bacterium
CGACACTCCGCGGATGATGACCCTCGAGCGCTCCCAGCGCTTCACGGACATCGTGCGCAGCCTGCAGCCAAAGACGCTGATCGACGGCCGCCTCGGCGCTGCCGGCGACTACGTCACCACCGGCGACAACGTCATCCCCGCGGACGTCCAGTCGACGGCCTGGGAGGTCCCGGCGACCCTCAATCACACCTGGGGCTACCGCAAGGACGACCACGACTGGAAGTCGCCGGGCGACGTGACCTTCAAGCTTGTCGACATCGTCAGCAAGGGGGGCAACTACCTGCTGAACGTCGGGCCGATGGCCGACGGCACGATCCCGCAGCCGAGCCAGGACGTGCTTCGCACGGTCGGACGCTGGCTGAAGCTGAACGGCGAAGCCGTCTACGGGGCGGGCGCCACCCCGTGGGGCGACGAGCTCGGCGAGCCGAGCGCGAAGGGGGCGAAGGACCTGCGCGGCAACCCGCTGTTTCTCGCGCGCAACGAGTGGCGGGTGACCACGCGGCCGGGCAAGCTCTACTTCGCTTTCTTCCACGAGCCGCGCGTGCCGTTCGAGCTACCCCCGATGAAGAACAAGGTCAAGCGGGCCTACCGCCTCGCGGACGCCCACCCGATCGAGGTGACGCTCGAGGACGGCCGCCCACGCCTCGTGATCGAGCGACCCATCCACGACCCGATGGCCACCGTCGTGGTCGTCGAGATCGAGGGCGACAAGGTCGAGCGCTAGAGGGCCGGCGATGGGCCTGAAGCGCGTCGCGTCCGCCTGTGGCTTGGTCTGGGCGCTTGCCTCACCCGTGTTGGCCACGGCGGACGAGACGCCCCTGCGCTGGACCGAGCTCGGCCCGGGCGTCTGGGAGGCCACGGCCGGCGCGCCCGAGCGCCTGACCCTGCTCGGCGCCGCGGCCGCGCCGCCCCGGACGGAGGCCCTGCGCTCGATCCCGGGCGCCCCCTTTCCCTTCGGGCCGGAGGACGCCGCGGCGCGCCTCGGCGGCGGCAAGGTCGCGCTGCGTTTCCCGCTGACACTCGGCGAAGAGATCTACGGCCTGGGGGTCGATTTCAAATCCCTGCGCCGCGCCGGCTCGGCGTTGCGGCTGCACGTCGATCACTGGGGCGGAGTGCCGGGCCGCACCCACGCCCCCGTTCCGCTCTACGTGTCGAGCCGCGGCTACGGTGTCCTCGTCGACTCGGCCCGCTACGTCGACTTCTACGTGGGCACGGCGGTCCGGCTCGAGGCCCGCCAGAAGCCGCCGGTAGTCGACCGGACCACCGGAGGCAAGTCCTGGTCGGCACAGCCCCGGTCGGACTCGGTGGAGGCGCTCGTGCCCGCGCCGGGCGTCCGGGTCCTGCTCTTTGGCGGGCCGACTCCGCTCGACGCCGTCCGCCGCTACAACCTCTGGAGCGGCGGGGGAGCCCTGCCGCCCAAGTGGGGCCTCGGCTTCATGACGCGGACCCCCACGTCCTACAGCGCCGCGGACGCGCTCGCGGAAGTGGCGGAGTTCCGCCGGCGCGGGATTCCCCTCGACATGCTCGGGCTCGAGCCGGGCTGGCACGACCACGCCTACCCTTGCTCGTTCGAGTGGGACAAGCAGCGGTTCCCCGATCCAGCCGGCTTCCTCGCGAGCCTGCAGGCGAGCCACGTGCGAGCGAACCTGTGGTTCAACCCCTACGTTTCGCCGACCGCGCCGCTTCACGCCAAGCTCCTGCCCTACGCGGGGTCGCACCTGGTGTGGAACGGGATCGTCCCGGACTACTCGCTCGAAGAGGCGCGGACGGTCTTCGCGGAGCACCTGCTCCGGAAGGTGGTGAGCCTCAGCCCGGCCGTGGGCGGGTTCAAGGTCGACGAGGTCGACGGCTACGACCGCTGGCTGTGGCCCGACCTGGCCGTTTTCCCCTCGGGCCATGACGCGGAGCAGCTTCGGCAGACCTACGGGCTGCTGGTGCAGCGGCTGCTGTTCGACATGTTCCGCCGCGCGAACCGGCGCACGCTCGGCCAGGTGCGCGGCACGAACGCCGGGGCGTCGCCGTTCCCGTTCGTGATCTACAACGACAACTACGCGTTCGACGAGTACATCACCGCCGTGGCGAACAGCGCGTTCGCCGGCGTGCTGTGGTCGCCGGAGGTGCGCAGCGGCGACGGTGAGGACATGCTGCGCCGCGTCCAGGCCGTCTGCTTCTCGCCGCTCGCGCTCTTCAACGGCTGGGCCACGAGCACCAAGCTGTGGACGCACGCCGCGGTCGCGGACGACATCCGCGCCGCGATCCAGCTGCGCCTGCGCCTGCTGCCGTACTGGTACACGGCCTTCGCGCAGTATCACTTCGGGGGGACGCCGGTGGTGCGCGCGATGCCGCTCGTCTCCGGCTTCGAGCTTCGGGCGCCCGGGGATGGGGGCCGACTCGCCGAGGCGAGGGACCAGTACATGGTCGGCGACGCGCTGTTGGTGGCCCCGATCGCGCCGGGAACGAAGAGCCGCAAGGTCGCGCTGCCGGCGGGGAAGTGGTTCGACTTCTACACCGGCCGACTCGTCGGCGAAGGGCACACGGTCGTGGAGGTGACGCCCCCGCTGTCGCAGATCCCGCTCTTCGTGCGGGACGGCGGCCTCGTCCCGCTGACAGCCGAGCGCCAGTGGGCCCCGGGGCCCGACGAAGTGCTCCCGCTCGAGATTCGTCACTACGGCCTGCGTCCCGCGACGATGGAGCTCTACGACGACGACGGCGAGACCTTCGACTACGAGCGGGGCGAGCACTCGTGGACGCGGCTCGTGGTGGCGCGCGACGGCGAGGGCCGTTGGCGAGGAACGGTGCGGCCCGACCCGAACGGCAAAGCCTGGCGCTACCGCGACGTCACGTGGCGCTTCATGACGCCGCCCTGAGAGAGCCGAGCCATGCAGAGTAAGTCAATCCGGAGCGCGCTGACCCTTGCCGCGGCACTCGCCGTCTGGGCGGTCGTCCCTGCGGAGGCGCGTCCTCAGGACGCGCGGGCGACCGAGCCGCCACGCTCCGACGCGGCTCAGCAGAGGGCGCAGGAAGAGAGGCTGCGCTCGGGCGAACGGCGCAGCCGCCGGGTGCTCATGGAGCGGGTGCGCGTCGCGAGCCCGGATGGCCGGATCGAGCTCACCGTCCTGCCGAACGCGGAGCGGCTGAGCTTCACGGTGAGCATGGACGGCCGCACGGTCGTGGATCCGTCGCCCGTGCAGATGAGCGTCGATGGTTTCGACCTGGGAGCGGGGCTGACCTACGGGGGGGTGGAGGAGTACGCGCTGGACGAGACCTACCCCTGGCACGGCGCCCACGCCACGGCCAAGAACCGCTGCCGCGGCGCGCGGATATCGCTCGTGTCCGACCTCGGCATGATCCCGTTCGTCTTCGACGTGCGGGTGTTCGACGACGGTGTCGCCTATCGCCACGTCGTCCCCGGCGAGGCGGGCGCGACACGCATCCCGGACGAGCGCTCGGCGTTCGTGCTGCCCGAAGGCGCGACAGTCTGGTTCCACGACCTGGATGGCCACTACGAGTCCGCGTACGAGGAGCGCGACGTCTCCGCCGTGCCACCGGGGCAGTGGGCGGGGCCGCCGCTCACCTTCGAGCTGCCGCAGGGCAGGGGCTACGGCTCGATCAGCGAGGCGAACCTGGTCGACTACAGTGGCATGGCGCTCGAGGCCGACGGGCGGCGCGGCTTCGTCGTCGGCCTGGGCCACCGGCAGCCGATCAACTGGCCGTACGAGCTGCGCTACGGGCGCGAGGAGGCGAAGCGCCTGGGCCGCGCGGCGGCGGTCACCGGGACGATCACGACCCCCTGGCGGGTCGTGATGCTTGGCCGCGACCTGAACGCGCTCGTGAACAGCGACATCCTGCCCAACCTGTGTCCGCCCGCGGACGAGCGGCTTTTCCCACAGGGAATGAACACTCCCTGGGTGGAGCCGGGTCTCGCGGTGTGGCGCTACGTCGACGGCGGGGACGACTCGTTCGAAGGCTTGAAGGGCTTCTCGGAGATGGGCGCGCGGCTCGGGGCGAAGTACCACATCATCGAGGGCGTCTGGCGCCGCTGGTCGGACGCTCAAGTCCGGGAGATCGTGGAGTACTCGCGAAAGCTCGGCATTCGACTGCTGTTCTGGAAGCACAGCCGGCAGCTCCGCACGCCGGCGGAGCGCGACGCGTTCTTCGCCCAGCTCGAGGGTGCCGGCGTGGGCGGCGCCAAGATCGACTTCTTCGACCACGAGGGCAAGCAGGACATCGACCTCTACGAAGACCTGCTGAGGCGTGCCGCAGAGAAGCGGATGGTCCTGAACTTCCACGGCGCCAACAAGCCCACGGGACGGCTGCGCACCTGGCCCAACGAGCTGGTGCGCGAGGCCGTCCGCGGCATGGAGTCGCGCAGCCTGCTCGAGCGCGCGCGCCACGAGACGATCCTGCCGTTCACTCGCTACCTCGCGGGACCCGCCGACTACACGACGATGGTCTTCGGCGAGCGGCGCGCCGACACCACCTGGGCGCACCAGATCGCGAGCCTGGCGACGTTCCACAGCCCGCTGCTGACGATCGCGGCGCATCCGCAGAGCGTGCTCGACAACCCCGCCCTCGAAGTGATCAAGAGCATCACTCCCGTCTGGGACGAGACAATCGTCCTGCCCCCGTCGCGGATCGGCCGCCTGTCGGCCTTCGCTCGCCGCAAGGGAGACATGTGGATGCTGGCGGTCATGGCCGGCAGCGAGAGCGCGGCCCTCACGCTACCCCTGTCTTTCTTGGCCGACGGCCCCTACGAGGCAGCACTGGTCCGTGACGTGCCCGGGAATCCCGCCGCCGTCAGGATCGAGAACGCGACGCTCGAGCGCGACGGCTCGCTGACGCTCGAGATGGCACAGGGTGGCGGCTTCGTCGCCCGCTTCAGGCGGCGATAGCGCGGAGGCCTTGCTGTTGGTTACTTGCGGCCGAGCTTCGCGTCGATCGAGAAGCGGCCCGGGCCGAGGAGCGCCACGGCGACGCAGACGATCAGGAAGATGGTCGCGAGCTCGGGGTTGCCCCAGCCTCGAAGCGCCTCCTCCGTTGCGGGGGCGACGCCCAGCCACGAGAGGAGCTGGCTGAGCGCCCGGTGTCGGACGAACGCAGCCACGAACATGGTGCAGCCGGCGAGCAGGGCCGCCCAGCGCGTGAAGAGTCCGAGAGCCATCGCGAGCCCGCCCGCGAACTCGGCGAGACCGGCCGCCCAGGCGAAAAGCACAGGCATCGGGAAGCCCATGTTCGCGACGCCCTCGACGAAGCGGCTCTGGCCCGACGCGAGGCCCACGAGCTTGCCCCAGCCGTGACCGGCGGCCAGGTAGAGCCCGGCCAGGCGCAGGATCAGCAGTCCGATGTCTCTCGCCATGACGGGCCTCCGTGCCTGGGACGCTTCGACTCTATCCCAGGACGAGACGCTGCTGGCTACCGGCTGCGCGCCTCGAACCGTCTCATTTCGTTCTGCGCCCGGTAGCTGGCCGGATCGACGACGAAGCCGGCCGCGGCGACCGCGGCCTCGGTGTCGCGGTTCGGGTGGCAGCCGCCCGTGAACCAGGTCCAGGCCGGCTGCGTGCGGTCCTGCAGCCAGGCCGCGAAGGGTCTCCGCGAGCGCACGTGCTCGAGCATCTTCAGCACGCCGCCCGGCTTCAGCACGCGCCGCACCTCGCCGAGCCCGCGCGCCACGTCGCCGACGCTGCAGAAAACGAGGCCGCTCACCACCGTATCGAAGGCCCCGTCGCGGAATGGCAGCGCCTCGGCGCGGGCGCGCACCAGCGGGACGCCGGGGGCCCGGCGTCGTGCCTTCCGGAGGGACTGGGGGCAGGGGTCGAGGCCGATCGCGCGCACGCCGCTGCCGAAGAGCGCGAGGTTGCGGCCGGTCCCGCAGCCGATGTCGAGCACGCGGCCGCTCGGGACGCCGCCGGCGAGCCAGGCGCGCCAACGCCGAAGGCCGGTCGTCTCGATGAGTGCCATCCCCGCGTCGTAGAGCCAGGGAATCTGCTCGATGCCGCGCATCACGAACCGCAGTCTACCGCCTGCGTGGATCTTCGACCTGTAGCTGCTCAGGTTATGCTGGGTGGCGATGGCACGCCGGTTGTTGTTGATCAGCACGTCCACCGTGTTTGGAACGCGGTATCTCGAGCATGCCTTCCCGGACCTGCGCCAGGTGCTCGAGGGGGTGGGACGCGTGCTCTTCATCCCGCACGCGCTCAGGGACCACGCGGGGTACGCGGCCAAGGCGCGGGCGGCGTTCGAGGAGATCGGGTTCGGACTCGACTCGCTCCACGAGGCCGCCGACCCACGGCAGGCGGTGCTCGACGCCGAGGCGGTCTTCTGTGGCGGAGGCAACACCTTCCGTCTGCTCGACCAGCTCGTGCGGCTGGAGGTGCTCGACGCCATCCGCGACCGCGCCAGGGACGGCATGCCCTACACGGGCGCGAGCGCCGGATCGAACCTCGCGTGCCCGACGATCATGACCACCAACGACATGCCGATCGTGGAGCCGCCGACGCTCCAGGCGCTCGGCCTGGTGTGGTTCCAGATCAACCCCCACTACGTCGACCCGGCTCCAGGCTCGACCCACATGGGCGAGACGCGCGAGACGCGGATCCGCGAGTTCCACGAGGAGAACGCGGTACCCGTCGTGGGGCTCCGCGAGGGCGCCAGCCTGCGGGTCGACGGCGATCGGATCGATCTCGTCGGCCGTGCCGGCGCGCGCATCTTCCGCCGGGGCCAGGAGCCGGTCGAGGTGACGCCCGTGGCGTCGATCGCGGCGCTTCTGGCCTGATGGCTTGCGCCGCCCCGGTGGCGGCGGATATCCTGCCTCGTTCAACGACCGGGGGACAAGCGCCATGAGCGACCGCAACCAGTCCATCCTCTACAGCGGCGGCCACAAGGGAACCGAGGCCGAGTTCGGCCGCGCGGCCGAGAAGTGGGGCGTCCGCCAGGTCACGCTCTCCTACGAAGGCCACGTGATGGAGTACAGCAAGGACATCGAGGTGCTCTCCGCGGCCGAGCTGCTCAAGGGCGACGTCAGCATGGAGATCGTCTCCAAGCGCATGGGACGCACCTACACCGCGATCGAGCAGATCCGCACGGTGTGTCAGCTGATCTTCCACATGGTGTCGCGCTCGTACGCCGTCTTCGCGGTGGGCTGGATCCAGGGCGACGACACCGTGCAGGGCGGCACCGGCTGGGGCGTGGAGCTCGCCAAGTTCTTCAATCGGCCGGTGAGCGTCTTCGACCAGGCGCGCCACGGCTGGTTCACCTGGAAAGACGGGCATTGGGCCGCGGACACCCCCGTGATCCCGGAGCGGCCGTTTGCGGCCACGGGCACGCGGAACGTGAACGACGAGGGGCGTAAGGCGATCGCCGCGCTCTTCGAGCGCTCCTTCGGACCCGCGAAGTAGGGGCGGGTCCGTCGCCCGGCCAGAGTGAACCAGATCACATCCCCGAGGGCCGCCGCCGCGTAGGCTGCGTCGGTGCGTTCTTCCCGGGCAGCCTTCCCGAGCCCGTCGCCACGGCACACCGGCCCGACGGCGCGATCGGCCGCCCCTTCGCACTCGCAGCTCAAGTTGCTCGTGGCGGGCGTCGACAAGGACGTACGCGCGTCCGTCGAAGCCTCAGTCCGGCAAGCCTTTGCCGGTCGCGACCCGGCGGAGCCCTGGTCGGTTTCGCTGGTCCGCGTCGGGGCCTCCTGGTCGGTGAGCCTCAACGGACCCGGCGAGCGCTTCCGCAACGTCTCCTTCAGCGCGGAGCCGCAACGGCTCACTGATGCGATTCGCGAGGCGATCTCCGGGGATGCCCCGGGCCCGGCTCCCGCCGCGGTAAGGCTCGCAGCGCAGCCGCAGCGGTCGCGAATCCAGGATCGGCACGCGTGCGGGCGCTGCCAGCAGCCGATCCTCGTGTCGTACGAGGGCGAGCCCGACGAGCCGAAACAGCGCGCTCCCGTCGCGTGTCCCCACTGCTGGGCGGTGAGCCACGTGGAGATCGGCGGCTGGGCCGCGGCCGGCGGTGACTACGTCGCCGAGAAAGCCTGAGGCGGTTAGGATGGGGCCATGCGCCTCATGCTCGCTGGCCTCGTGCTGGTCGTAAGCTCCAGCTCCACTTCCGCCTCGGCCCAGACGGCACTTCAGGTGAAGTGGCAGCTCAAGGGCGACGTCTTCCCGGCCGGCGCCGAAGGCTCCTCGCGCGCGGGTTTCACGCTCACGAACCGGGACACGAAGCCGCTCGGCGGGCGCGGGTGGGCGATCTACTACAGCGCGCTGCACGAGCCGCGGCGCGGGAGCGTGAGCGGCGGGTGGAGCGTCGAACGCGTGACCGGCGACCTGCAGCGCCTCGTGCCCGGCCCCGGGTTTTCAGGCCTGGCGCCCGCCCAGAGCGTCGAGGTCGAGTACCTCACCTCGCTCCTCACCAACAACAGCTTCGCCCCTGCCGGCGCCTACCTGGTCTTCGACGACGCCCGCGACCAGGGGCACCCGTTGCAGGAGTTCGTGGCGGTCCCCTTCGAGCGCCCAGCGCAGGGCGAGGGGCGCGACCCGCGCGTCGTGTCGCCGACCCAGCAGTTCGCGCTGGACGCGGCCGTCCGCGACATCCCGGCGAGCGAGCTGCCCCCGGTCTTCCCGACGCCGCTCGAGGCCACGAGGCGCGAGGGGGAGCTGCGCCTCGCCGCGATGCCGAAGGTCGAAGCGCCGGCCGAGCTCCAGGCCGAAGCTGGGTTCGCGTCGGAGTACCTGCGCCCCTACTTCGGCAAGAGGCCCGCCGCGGCCACGGCGACGCTTCGCCTCGAGGCGGGTCGCGTCGAAGGTCAAAGCTCGCCCGAGGCCTACGAGCTCGTGGTGGATCCGAAGCACGGCATCCGCATCGTGGGCGCATCGCCTGCCGGCGTCTTCTACGGCCTGCAGTCGCTCCGGAGCCTGTTGCCCGCGCAGGCGCCCGGCAAGGGCCTCGTGCTTCCCGCGATCCGAGTCGTGGACGCCCCGCGCTTCGGCTACCGCGGCTTCATGCTCGACGTGGCGCGCAACTTCCAGCCGAAGGCCCTGGTGCTCCGGACGCTCGACCTGCTGGCCCGCTACAAGATCAACGTGTTCCACTTCCACCTCACGGAGGACGAGGGCTGGCGCGTCGAGATCGCGAGCTTGCCCGAGCTCACGGCGGTCGGGGCCCGGCGCGGCCACACGCTCGACTCGAGCCAGTTCCTCCCGCCAGCCTGGGGCTCGGGCCCGCAGGTGGACCGGCCGTGGGGCAGCGGCTTCTACACCCGCGCCGACTACGTCGAGATCCTGCGCTACGCGGCGGCGCGCCACATCGAGGTGATCCCCGAGCTGGAGATGCCGGGCCACGCGCGCGCCGCGATCAAGGCCATGGAGGCCCGTTTCCGGGAGCGCAGCGCGGCGGGCGACACGGAAGGCGCTCGGCGCTACCTCCTGAGCGATCCCGACGACCGCTCGCAGTACACCTCGGCGCAGCTCTATCACGACAACGTGATGAACCCGGCCCTCGACTCGACGTATGCGTTCGTCGAGCGGGTGGTGTCCGACCTCGTTGCGATCCACCGCGAGGCCGGCGTGCCGCTGCGCAACCTCCACATGGGAGGCGACGAGGTCCCGAACGGCGTCTGGGAAGGCTCGCCGGCCGCGCAGGCGTACCTGAAGCAGCACGGGCTCGCGAGCGTCGACGAGCTGTGGTTCGCGTTCTACGGCAAGGTCGAGCAGATCCTGAAGGCGCACGGCATCTCGCTCTCCGGCTGGGAGGAGATCGCGGCCCGCAAGACCCAGCGCGACGGGCAGGCGATCCTCATCCCGAATCCCGCTTTCGCCGAGCGCGGCTGGCGCGCCTATGTCTGGAACAACGTTCCCGGCTGGGGCGCGGAGGACCTCGCCTACCGGCTCGCGAACGGAGGCTTCAAGGTCGTGCTGTGCCCGGTGACCAACCTGTACTTCGACCTCGCCTGGAACCCGAACCCGGAGGATGCCGGCCTCGACTGGGGCGGCTTCGTCGACCTCCGCAAGCCGTTCCAGTTCATCCCCTTCGACTACTACAGGAACGTGCGCCTCGATCGGAACGGCAAACAGCTCGATGCGTCGGTCTTCGTCGGAAAGGACCGACTGACCGACTACGGCAGGGCGAACATCCTGGGGATCCAGGGCAACCTGTGGTCGGAGACGCTCGGCGGGGACGGTCGGCTGGATCACAGGCTCGTGCCCAAGCTTCTCGGCCTGGCCGAGCGCGCCTGGGCCGCTGACCCGGACTGGGCCGTGGAGCGGGACGCCTCGAAGTCCGAGCCCCTCTACCGCGAGGCCTGGTCCCGCTTCGTCAACGTCCTCGGCAAGCGCGAGTTGCCGCGGCTCGACCGTGAAGGAGTTCGCTACCGGATCCCCACGCCCGGCCTCAAGCTGGAGAACGGCGCCGTGCAGAGCAGCCTGGAGCTGCCCGGCTTCGCGCTCCGGTACACGACGGACGGCAGCGAGCCGAGCGCACGCAGTCCGCTGGTGCAGGGGCCGATCCCGCTTCGCGGTACGGTGCGTGTCGCGGCCTTCGACACCACCGGCCGCAAGGGCCACACGGCGCGCCTCTCCGCGCCCTAGAGGCGCGCCCGGCCGGATCGACCGACGTGCGGAGCGTCACTGTCGTGGAAGGCGGACGTCGCGGTAAACGCCCACGATCTGCCGCTCCACGCTCGGGCCGAGTGCCGTGCCTCCGGCCACCAGCTGCGCGAGCGGATCGAGTCCCGACAGGAAGCGTCGCGCCCTCGACGGGGATGCCGGTCGAGACTGACGCGGAGCTGACGCCGGGCATGGCCTCGATCCGCTCGAGCATCCCTCGATAGAAGGCCCGCAACGCCGCTTCGTCGGCGAGCCGCGCCGGTGGCACCGGCAGCGAGAAGGTGAGCAGCCGTTCCGTGCGGAAGCCCAGATCGGTCCGGGTGAGCCTGAGCAGACTGTGGATCGCCAGGCCGCCGCCGGTCAGCAGCGAGAGCGCGAGCGCGAACTCGACCATCACCAGCGCGCGCCGCAGCCGATTCCGGCTACCGCCGGTTGTGGACCGGCCGCCCTCCTTGAGCGTTTCGGAGAGGCTCACGCGCGTGGCCTGCCAGGCGGGCGCGCAGCCGAAGAGGACGCCGGCGATCGTCGTCGCCGCGAGCGAGAACGCCAGCACGGGGACGCTGAGCCGCACGTCGGCTTCGGACGGCAGCCTGTAGGGCGGCATCGTCGCCTCGATCACCTCGAGCAGGCCCAGCGCGAGCGCCACGCCCAGGGCGCCGCCCAGGCCCGCCAGTATCAAGCTCTCCGTCACGAGCTGCCGGACGAGCCGGCCGCGCCCCGCCCCCAGCGCCGCTCGCACGACGAGCTCGCGCTTGCGGGCCGATCCCTGCGCCAGCTGCAGGTTGGCCAAGTTGGCGCACGCGATCAGCAGCACGAAGGCCACGGCGGCGAGCAACAGCCAGAGGCCGCTGCTTCGCGATCACCGCCATCTCGGCGTTCGCCTGATCGAGAGTCACCGCGGGCTTGAGGCGGCCCATGACCAGTAGCCAGTCGAAGCTGTGGTTGAGCTGCTCCTCCGTGAACGTGAGCGGCAGGTAGAGCTGCCGCTCCATCCGGTCCGCGGGACCCGGCGCGAGCACGCCCACGTCCGTGTGGCCGGTGCCGTCGATCCGGACTTGCTGGCCCACGATGCCGGGCTCGCCGCCGAATCTCTCGCGCCAGAGGTTGTGCGACAGGATCGCGACGCGGTCGTTGCCGAGTTGGCCCTCCTCCGCCAGGAAGTCGCGTCCGATCCCGATCACGAGCCCGTGGTTCGGGATGAAGCCCGGCGTCACGACCCCGGCTTCGACGCGCTGCGGGGCGATCGGAAGTCGCGAGGCTCACGTGGCGGTCGGACCAGGCGTGCCCCGATCCCCACGGCCAGCGCGAGCGGCTCGCTCCGTCCTGTTCGCTCGTGGGACGGCGTGGTCCCGCAAGCGCGACGCTGCGTGGTACGCCGCCGGCGTCAGGCGCCGAGCTGCTTCTTCAAGAAACTGATCGTCCGGCCCCACGCGAGGTCGGCCGCCGCTTCAGCGCTCGAGCACGAGCGTCGTGACGCTCGAGGCCGGCAGCTCCAGCCGGAACACGTTGCGCGCCGCGGGTGCGATCGCCGGGCCGCGCACCACCGCAGGCGACGCCGCGGTGACCTGGTAGCTCTGGCCGCGGCCGAGGTCGAGCGGGTGCGTGATCACGACCTCGGCGGTGGTGGCGCTCGTCGCCTTGTTGATCGCGACGATCACCATGCGGTCGTCGCGTCCCGCGTCGACGCTGGCGTAGACGGAGCTGGTCTCGTGGTTGGAGGTGGCCGCGGCGATCCCGGTGTCCCCGAAGCGGCCGAGGGCCCCGTCGTAGTTGCAGTACGCGGCAAACGCCGCGTCGATGAAGCGGCTGCCGGTGCCCAGGTCCCAGAACGTGGCTGCAAACACCTGCTCGCGGCCAAAGACCCCGAGCACGTCCGCCTGCGCGATGGCCCCGGACACGTGCTCGCCGCCTCCGTAGTTGTACTCGGTGATCGCGACGCGCGTGCCGGGATAGTGCGCGGAGATCTTCTCGCGCATCCGCGGCAGCAGGCGGATGGCGCCCACGCCAGCCGCCTGTGAGATCCAGCTCGTCTCGACGTAGCTCGGGTCCCACAGCGAGCGCGGGGCCTGGACCCGCGCGGCAGCCACGTCTGCGGCGGCGCTCGGCTCGGTGATGCGCACCCCGCCCCCGCGTGCCTCCGGGTACCAGTGCAGGTCGAGCACGTCGAGCAGCCGACGGCCGGAGCGGCCCTCGGCCTCGCGCATCGAGGCCAGGAAGTAGTCCAGGAAGTCGCGACCGCGGGCGTCGGGAGCGTCCTGCAGGTTGGCGAAGCCGGCCCAGCCGTAGCTCACCGGCCCGAGGAGGAGTGCCGCGGGGGCCACCGCCTTGATCGCCGACGCGAAGGCCGTGGTGCGTTCGACGAGCTCGGCGTAGGTGACGGCACCCTGCGGTCGGACGCGCGCATGGGTGTAGAGCCAGAGGTCGGGTTCGTTGTCGAGCGAGTAGAAGATCGTGCGCGAGGGGTCGCGGCGGGCGTCGGCGACGGACTCGAGCCAGGCCACGAACTCGTCCTGGTAGACGGTACGGTCGCCCGTGTCGGGGGGGTAGGAGAAGCCTCGGCCCTTCGCCGGGCGCGATTCGTGGAAGCGCGTCTCGAGCCAATTCGGGGTCTGGTTCACGTCGCCGCCGCCGGCCTTGTCCGCCGAGACGTATCCGGCGATCGGGACGGTGACCACGATCGAGGCTCCCGCGGCGTGGGCGCGAGCCACGTACGGACGGACCGCCTCTCCCGGCACGCTGCCCCCGCCCAGGAAGCCGTCGTTCTGATGCACGAAATCAGACCCGGCGTTCGAGGCGTTCGTCTCCCAGTTGTAGGCCGTCCAGCGGTTTCCGCCCAGACGGCCGAGCCTCAGGCCGCGCGAGCGCCCCGTCCAGTCGGGATCGTTCGTCCCGTAGACGAAGGGGGAGATGGGCTGGCGCGGGCCGGTCGAGTCGATCGTGAACCGGATCGTGCCCGAGGAGCCGGCTCCCGCCGGGGGCTGCGCCACGGAGGGCGTGACCGGCGAGCTGCCGTCACCGCCGCCGCAGGTGGCGAGGGCCAGGCTCGCGCAAACAGCGCAGTACCGCGCGAGCGAGGTCATCCTCGAACCGTAGCACGCCCGTGCACGAGGCGGCACGGGCTGTAGCGGTTGCCTTTGGACGGCGCCCGCGCGGAGAATACGCGCACCTTCCAGGGGGTGCCCATGCCCGTTGCGGCCTTCGAGCCGAAGTTCATGAAGATCGGGGTGCTGACCGCGGCGCTGCAGGAGCTGACGCCGCGCGAGAAGCGCGACAAGGACCCCGACCTCGCGATCGAGGAGTGGATCGCGTTCGCGCGCCAGCTCGGGGCCGACTACATCCAGCTTTCGGCGGCGCTACACCCGACCAAGGCCGACGTGCCGGCCGAGGCGATGCTCGACCCGGTCGCGAACACGCTCGACCTGCGCAAGCCCTTCGACAAAGACCGCGCCAAGCGCGTCAAGGCGGCGCTCAAGGCGCACGCGCTCGGGATCTCGGACATCGGCTACTTCGACAACATGCTGCACGACGACGCGCGCATCCGCAGGAAGAAGCACGACTTCATGAAGCGGGCGATGGACGCGGCGGTGCTGCTTGGGGTGGACGCGGTGTGCGGCTTCGTCGGCCGCAACCAGGAGCACTCGATGGACGAGAACCTCTTCGACTTCGAGCGCAGCTTCGTGCCGCTGCTGAAGTACGCGAAGGAGCGCAAGCTCACCTACCGCGTCGAGCAGTGCCCGATGCCGGGCTGGACCACGAAGGACAACTGGCACAACAACATCGCCTACACGCCCGGCACCTGGATCGCACTCCACCGCATCTGCGAGAAGTACGGCGTCGGCGATCAGTTCCGCATCCACTACGATCCCTCGCACGCGATCCTGATGGGGCAGGACACGCGGTCGCTCTTCCAGTACCTGAAGGACGAGGGCTACAACTTCCTGATCGGCGGCTTCCACGTGAAGGGGCAGGTGACGGACGCGAAGGGCGTCTCGGCCTGGGGCTACGGCGGGCAGACCGTCGAGCGCGGCGACCGGATCAAGGGCAAGCCGTCGCCGCGGCCGGCCGACCAGGTGAACGCCTGGAAGAAGCAGGTGGTGCTCTGCGAGCACGAGCTGCCCGGGACGGCGAAGCACGACCCGCTCGCGTATCTGCAGAACCGGACCGTCGACTGGCTCGACCACCAGCTCGCGGCGCGCGAGCTGCTGAAGCTCGACGTCGCGAACACGCACCTCGTGGTCGAGCACGAGTACCCGAAGGCCCGCATCCAGGACAAGGCGCGCCTCGCGCCGATCCTCGCGGGCTCGATCGCCTTCACGCGCAAGATCGACGAGGCGGCGGCGTGCATGCACGCGCTGCAGAACGTGGTGCTCAAGGCCCAGGGCATCCCGGTGCAGGGCCACGGCCGCCAGGCGTACCGGAGCTAGCGGATGACGAGCGACGAGAAGACGCCGGGAAGCTCGCCGATCGAGGCTCGCACGGGCCTCGACCCATGGGGTCGCGGCGAGCTGCCGGCTCCACCCGACACGAGGGGCCTGCGCATCCTCAAGGTGGTAGGCCCCGGGGCGATCGTTCTCGGCGCGGCGATCGGCAGCGGCGAATGGCTGATCGGCCCAGCGGTGTTCGTGCGCTACGGTCTCTCGTTGCTGTGGGTGACGCTCGCCGCCGCCTTCTTCCAGGCCCTCTTCAACACCGAGCTCGTGCGCTACACGCTCTACACGGGCGAGCCGATCGTCACCGGCTTCATGCGCACGAAGCCGCACGCCACGTTCTGGGGCTGGCTCTACGCCGGCCTCTACTTCCTCCAGAACGGCTGGCCGGCGTGGGCGGGTGCGTCGGCCGGGGCGTTCTTCTTCCTGGGCGCGGGCCGCGCCGCGCGAGCCGACGAGTCCGGCCCCGTCTACCTGGTGGCGCTCGCCGTGTTCGCGGTGTGCGTGCTGATCCTGCTCTTCGGCGGCAAGCGCATCGAGCACACGCTCGAGATGCTCAACTGGGTGATGGTGGCGGGAGTGCTGTTGGCGCTCGCGGCCCTCTGCCTCTTGTTCGCTTCGCCCGCCAACGCCTGGGCGGCCGTGGTCGGTTTCTTCGGATTCGACGCGGCGACGGGCAGCTTCAAGTTCATCCCAGAGGGCGCCGACTGGTTCCTGGTCGGGGCGTTCGCGGCCTTCTCCGGCTGCGGCGGCGTCACCAACCTCACGCTCTCGAGCTGGGCGCGCGACAAGGGCTACGGCATGGGCTCGGTCGTGGGCTACATCCCCACGGTCGTGGGCGGCCAGAAGGTGCACCTCGCGCACACGGGAACCACTTTCGAGCCGACGCCCTTGGCGCTCGAGAGCTGGAGAGGCTGGTGGCGGATCGTGCGCGCCGACCAGTGGGGCATCTTCTTCGTGGGGGCGATGCTGGGGATGGCGCTGCCCGGGATGTTGTACACGTCGCTGATCCCCAGAGGCACCGACCTGCGCGGCCTCAACATCGCGACCGAGCTGGCGCGCGCGCTGTCGGAGCGCGCCGGCCCGTCGCTCACGATCGTGGTGGCGGTCATGAGCGCCTGGATCCTGTTCAAGGTGCAGATCGACATCCTCGAGTCGACCGTACGCTCCGTGACCGACATCCTCTGGGGCGCGAGCAAGCGAGTGCGCGCCTACTCCGACGTCAGGCGCGTCTACTACTCCGTGCTCGCGGTGTCCGTCTGCTGGGGGGCCTTCGCGCTGACCCTGACGGCGCCCATCATCCTGCTGCAGGTCGCGGCCAACGTTGCCGGCCTGGTCTTTGCTCTTTCGGCCCTGCACGTCCTGCGGGTCAACACGACGCTGCTGCCGGAGGCGCTGCGACCCCCGATGTGGCGTCGCGTGGCTCTCGTCCTGATGGCCACCTTCTACGGCGCCTTCGTATGGATGTGGCTGATGGGCGGCCTGCTGCCCGACACTGCGAAGGGCTTCCTGTTCAAGCTGCTGCGCGGCGGGGTCTGACGTCCGTGGCGCAGCTCGGGTACGATCTGTGGCTGGCTGAGAGTTGTCGGCTCTGCGCCGCGGGCCTGCCGCTCGAGGTCCCGAACTCGCTCTGAATCCTGGGAGGCCGTCTTGAGCCACATCGATGTCGTGCGGGAGATCTACGGAGCCTTTGGTCGCGGCGACGTGCCGGCGATCCTGGGCCACCTGGCGCCAGACGTCGAGTGGGAGTATGGCGCGGGCCCGACGCCCGTGCCCTGGCTGCAGAAGCGCCACGGCCACGCCGGCGCACAGCAGTTCTTCTCGGAGGTCGCCGCCAGGCTCGACATCCAGATGTTCGCACCGAAAGCGTTCTTCGAAGGCCGGGGAGTCGTGGTCGTCCTGCTCGATCTCGAGGCCCGGGTGAAAGCGACGGGCAAGCCGGTCCACGAGGAGGACGAGGTCCACATCTGGTACCTGAACGCGGCGAACAAGGTGACGCGCTTCCGTCACCGCGTGGACACGCAGCACCACATCGAGGCGTGCCGCCCCTGATCGCGAGAAGCCGAGACGCCTACTACTCCTGGTAGTAGGGCCGCGGGCTCTCTACGATCGTCCGACCCGTCGCGCGGAGGGGTCTTGGTTTCGAGACGGATGCTGGCGTTCGGCCTGTGGTCCCTGGCAGAGGCCGCGTCCGCCCTCGAAGGACGTGTGGTGCTGAAGGACGGCGGCCAGCCTGTGGCCGATGCCCAGGTGTCCGTGCTCGGACGAACCGGTCACGTGCCGACCGACTCCGAGGGGCGTTTCGTCCTTGTCCCCACGCCGCGCGCGCCTTTCGAAGTGCTCGTCACACTGCCGGGGGGGCGGAGTCTCACTCCGATTCGCGTCGCCAGCCTGCCCGAAGCTCCATGGGTGCTGGAAGTGGCGTGGCGGATCGCGGAGTCGATCACCGTTGCCGAGCCCGTCGCCCCCGGGATCGACGGCACGCCCGCGAGCGGCCTGACGCTGCTCGGCGCGACGGATGTCGCCGAGCGCGAGCCCACAAACCTGGCCCAGGCACTCGAGAACGTGGCCGGAGCGTCCAGCGTATCGGAAGGGCAGGCGGCGGTGCCCGCGCTGCGCGGGCTCTCGGCTGGGCGCACCCTGATTCTGCTCGACGGCGCTCGAGTCAGCTCGGAGCGGCGCGTGGGGCCGAGCGCGACGTACGTGGACCCGGCGGTGCTCGAGGCGGTCGAGGTGTCGCGCGGTCCGGGCGCGCTCGCCTACGGGTCGGACGCATTCGGGGGCGTGATCCAGATGCGCACGAAGCGGGCCGAGCCGGGCACTCCCTTCGGCGGCCGGTTCGAGGGCGCGCTCGGCGCGGGCAGCCCGCAGCAGCGGGCGTCGCTCACCCTCACGCGCGGCTTCGAGCGCGGGGGCATCCTGGTCGAGGGCCACTACCGCAACTTCGAGGACTGGCAGAGCCCCGAAGGCGAGGTGTTCAACTCCGGATCGAGCGACCAGGGCTTCCTCGTGCGCTTCGAACACCTGCTGGGCGGCGGCCTCTTCTCGCTCGGCTGGCAGAGCGACTTCGGGCGCGACATCGAGCGTCCGCGCAACAACTCGCAGACGGTGCGGTTCTACTATCCGACGGAGGACTCGAACCGGCTCAATCTCTCGTGGGAGCGCGGGGGCGTGGGCAGCTTCAGCCGGGTCGGGGTGAACGCCTTCTTCGGCACCTACGCCGTCGTCACCGACCAGGACCGCTACGCGACCGCCAGCACGCCCCGCAGCATCGAGCGCGCGGACGTTTCGGCGAGCGACTTCCACCTGCGCGGCTTCGCGCAGAAGCCTCTCGGCCCGGCGCGACTCGAGGCGGGGATCGATCTCAACGGCCGCGTGAATCTCGAGGCGCTGGAGGTTCGCGAGCAGTTCGACAGCGGCGGCAGCCTGGCGAGCCACACGGAGTTCGTGTCGATCGAGGACGCACGCCGCGTCGACGCGGCGCTCTACGCGAGCGTCGAGGCTCCGGTGAGCCGGATCCTCTCGATCTCCGCGGGGCTGCGTGGAGACCTCGTCACCACGACGAATGAAGGCGGCTACTTCGGCGACCGGGGCACGGACAACGGGGCCTTTTCCGGCTACGCCGCGCTGACGCTCGGCTCGCCCGGACGCCTCTCGGCCACCGCGCAGATGGCGCACGGCTTTCGGGACCCCACGCTCTCCGACCGTTACTTCCGGGGCCCCACCGGCCGCGGCTTGATCACCGGCAACCCCGACCTCGTTCCCGAGACGAGCCTGCAGCTCGACCTGGCGCTGCGCTACTCGCGCGACGGCTTGCGGGCAGCGCTCTACGCGTACCAGTACGACATCCAGGACCTGATCGAGCGCTACCAGACGGAGACCGACTTCTTCCTGTTCCGCAACCGGGGTGAGGCCCGGATCAGGGGCATCGAAGCCGAGGTCCAGACGCGACTGCCCTGGAAGCTGTCGCTTCAGGCGACCGCCCATCTGCTGACGGGCGAAGTCCTGGACGACGGCGCGAACCTCGACGGCATCCCGCCTGCGACCCTCACGCTCCGGCTGCGCCGCGAGCTCGGCCGCGCATGGACCTGGGTGCGGCTCGCGGGTTACGGGAGCCTGGACGACCCCGGCCCCACCGAGCAGCCCCGCCCCGGCTACACCCTCCTCGACGCGAGCGTGGGCGCACGTCTCGGGTCTCGGGTCGAAGTGAGCGCGCTCGGGCGGAACCTGCTCGACGAGGCGTACCTGGTGAGCCCGGACAGCCGCGCCGTGCTCGCGCCCGGCATCACCGGCATTCTCTCGCTCGCGGTGAGGTTCTGACGAGGGCCGTCTTGCCCCTGGCGCTCCCGGCGGTGGATACTGACCGCCCATGCACCTCGGCCCGCTCGAGCAGCGCGTTCTCGACTACCTGTGGCGGCGCTGCTCGGCCGTCACGGTTCGGGAAGCGCACGCCGCTCTCGGGGGCGAGCTCGCCTACACGACCGTCATGACGACTCTCGACCGCCTGTTCAAGAAGGGTCTTCTGGACCGCGAGCCGGAGGGCCGGGCCTTCCGCTACGCCCCGCGCGCCACGCGCGAGGCCTTCGGGGCCTCGCAGGTGCGCGCCCTGCTCGGCCGGCTCTTCCGCCGCGGATCCGAGCCCACGCCGCTCCTGGCGTCCCTCGTGGACGCGGTCGGTGAGCACGACCGCGCCCTGCTCCCGGAGCTGGAGCGCCTGGTGCGCGAGAAAGAGCGCGCCTTGCGCCGCAGGAAGGAGCGCAGGTGAGGTTCTGGACGCTGGGCCTCGCGGCGGCGCTCGCGACGCACGTCGTCGCATCGTCGGTCGCCTGCCTGCTCGTCGCCTGGTGGCACCGGACGTGGCATTCGCGGCTCGCCCCGCTCGCGCCCGGGGCCCGGGCGAGGTGCCTGCTGACGCTCGCCCTCCTCCCGTCGGCCGCCGGCCTCGTGGCCGCGGGGCTCGCGGCGCTCGCGTGGCTCGTCTTCGAGCCGCGCTCGACCGCCGAGTCGCCCGGCCCCGTGCTCCCGGCTCTCGCCCTGCTGGGCGTCGCTGTCGTCATCCTGCGCACCGGCTCGGCCGCACGGGATTGGGTCCGCAGCCGGCGGGTCGTCGCCCTCTTCCTCCGCAGCGGCCGCGAGATGGGCGGTCTGCCGCTTCCGGCCTCGCGTGCCGCCCATCCCTTCCCGGTGGCGGCCCTCGCGGGCGTGTGGCGGGCGCGATTGCTGCTGTCGGAGCAGGTGCTCGGAGCACTGAGCCCGGAGGAGCTCGACGCAGTCTTGGCGCACGAGCTCGCGCATCTCGACGCGCGGGACAACCTGAAGCGCCTGCTGCTGGTCGCGTCCCCCGATGCTCTCGCCCTGACCAGCGGGGGCCGCCGCCTGCGCTCGGAGTTCCTCGAGGCCGCGGAGGCGGCCGCAGACGCCCGTGCCTGCGGACGGGTCTCTCCCACCGTGCTCGCGCGCGCGATCCTCAAGGTTGCCCGGCTCGTCCCCGCGGGGGGCCGGCTCGAAGTCGCGGTTGCGAGCTTCCATCACGAGGGCAGCCTCTCCTCGCGCGTCCACGCCCTGGTCGGGGGATCGCCGCGGTCGTTCCAGGAGAGGCTCTCACCCCGGGGCCTCGTCCCGCGCGCTCTGGTGGTCCGGGTCGCCCTGGCCGTGGCTGTCGGTGGGGCGCTCGCTGGCTCGCACGGCCTGCTCGCCGCGCTGCACGGCGCACTCGAGCGTCTCGTGCACCTGTTCGCGTAGAGGCGCCGCGCGAAGCTTCGCGGTCTGCCGCAACGCCAGGCGGGGCCTCGAGCGGACCGCCTGTGCTAAGGTCTTCGGTTGCGCATGAGCACCGTCTCGTCGATCACGGCTTCCGTCGCGGCCTTCTGCCGGAGGCTCGTCCGGGCACTGCTCGGTCCCACCGACGTCTGGCTTCCCGCCGGAGTGCTCATCCTCGCGGCGCTCGTGTGGCTGGGGCTCGAGGGGCGAGC
>DATEUE010000081.1:0-12426 GCA_035283305.1 Vicinamibacteria bacterium
TCGCCGCGGGCCGCGTGGAGCAGGTGGTAGCGCTCTAGCCCGCCCTCGGCCACCAGGGCGTCGACGAGCGGCAGCGCACGCTCGGCGCCCGAGGCCTCCGCGACCGCCACCGCGCGGTTGAGCCTCACCACCGGCGTCGGCTCGCACGCGACGAGACGGTCGTAGAGCCCGACGATGGCGCTCCAGTCGGTGTCCTGCGCGCGCGCGGCGCGCGCGTGGCAGGCGGCGATCGCGGCTTGCAGTGCGAAGGGGCCCGGCTCGACCGCGAGCCGAAGCGCCTCCTCGGCCATCCCCAGGCCCTCGAGGATCTGGGCGCGGTCCCAAGTCCCGCGATCCTGCTCGGCGAGGCGCACCAGCTCGCCGCGCTCGTCGAGGCGGGCGTCGCGCCGCGCATCCGTGAGCAGGCAGAGCGCGAGCAGGCCTGTGGCCTCGCTGCGCCCCGGCAGCAGCGCCACCAGCAGCCGGGCCAGGCGGATCGCCTCCCGGCACAGGTCCACGCGCACCAACCGCTCGCCGGCGCTGGCGGAGTAGCCCTCGTTGAAGCCGAGGTAGATCGTGCGCAGCACGCCCTCGAGACGCGCCTTTAGCTCCGCCCCGTCGGGAACGCGGTAGGGGATCCTTGCGCCGCGGATCTTGCGCTTGGCGCGCACGAGCCGCTGCGCGAGGGTCGGTGTCGCGACCAGGAAGGCTCGCGCGATCTCGTCGGTGGTGAGCCCGCAGAGCGTGTGGAGCGCGAGGGCGATCTGCGCCTCCGGCGCGAGCGCCGGGTGGCAGCAGGTGAAGAGCAGGCGCAGCCGGTCGTCGCCGAGCGGACCGTCGCTTTCGAGCTGCGCCTCGATCGACTGCGCCCCCTCGGGCGCGGGGAGGGCCTGGAGCTTGCGCGCCAGGCTCAGGTCGCGGCGGATCCGGTCGATCGCGCGTCGCTTCGCGGCCTCGACCAGCCAGGCGCGCGGGTTCGTGGGCACGCCGTCGCGCACCCAGGCGGACAGGGCCGTGGTGCAGGCCTCCTGCAGCCCCTCCTCGGCAAGCTCGAAGTCGCGCAGGATCGCGATCAGCGTCGCCAGGATCCGCCCGCGCTCGGCGCGGAAGACCGCGTCGAGGCGGGCGGAGGCGAGGCTCGGATCGGGGTCTGCGGACACGTCGTCGCTAGCCGCCGTACGCGGGAATCGGCCGCACCTCGATCGAGCCCACGTCGGCCGACGGGATCCGCCCGGCGATCGCGAGCGCCGCGTCCAGGTCCGGCACGTCCACGACGTAGAAGCCGCCGAGCTGCTCTTTGGTCTCGGCGAACGGGCCATCGGTCACGAGCGTCCGCCCCTCCCGCACCCTCACGGTCGATGCGGTCGGGGTGGCGTCGAGGGGCTCGCCCAGGACGTACTGACCGCGCCGCTTCAGGTCCTCGCTGAGGGCCATGTAGCGGCCCAGCACCTCTGCGCGTTGGCCCTCGGTCATCTTTTCCCAGATCGTCTCGTCCGAGTAGATCAGCAATGCGTACTTCATGGCGCTTAGCCTCCTGTCGCGGGTGAGACGAACGGGAGCGCTCGAATTCGACACCCGTGATTGTGCCCTCGAGGCGTCGGCGCCGGTTTCGGGACTGCCGACGTGCTAAGGTAGCTGCAGGTAACCCCCGTGCGGGCCCCCAGCTCCGTGGCGCGTTTCTGCCCCGTATCTGCGTACTGGTCCTGAGACCACGCAACGCTTCCCGCGCCGGGCCGAAGAGGCCGAAGTTGAGCTTTCTGGGCAGGGTCTTTCACACGCTGCGCGTCTGGGCCGGTCTTGCGGACGCGTCCTTGTCGCACATCACACCGAGCCACGGCTGGCTGCTGGCCGAGCCGGTCGAGGCGCGCCGGCAGCGCAAGGACTTCGACACGGAGCGCGCCAATCGCCTTCGCGAGCGGAGCGGCCGGGCGTGAGCGCCGCCCCGATCGGCGCGCTCCAGGCGCGGGTCGCCGAAAGCGGAGCCGCAGTCGGCCCGCTCGACAACCGCTTCCACGTCGTGTCCGTGGCCTGCTTGCGCGTGATGCAGCTCCGCAATGGCGGGCGACCGCGTCTCGACCCGAGCGGCCACAAGCCCTGCGTCGCAGCCGTGGCCGAGGTCGTCGCGGGAGCCGTCCCGTACTACATGTCATAGCCCGACGCAGGCGGGGCCGCCACGGCGATGTGGTCGCCGTGACGTTTTCTTGACATCCCCGTGACGCCTGACTATCGTCGTCGTGGTTCCATGTCCACTCGCCTCGAAGAGTCCCTCGAGCGCGACATCGAGCGCATCCGGCAGCAAGTGCTCGAGATGTCGTCGCTCGCCGAGCGCGCGCTCAAGGACTGCGTCACGGCCCTCAACGAGGGCAACCGCCAGCAAGCCTACGCCGTCATCCTGCGCGACCAGTACATCGACGAGAAGGAAAAGGAGATCGACCGGCTGTGCCTGGAGTTCCTGGTGCGGCAGCAGCCGGTCGGCCTCCACCTGCGCCTCGCGTACAGCACGATCAAGATCAACCTCGAGCTCGAGCGCGTCGGCGACTACGCCGAGAGCGTCGCGCGCCGAATCCTGCACATGAGCAGCATGCCGGGCCCGCCCGACTCGCTGCGCGAGCGGATCGTAGAGATGGCCAACCTCGCGATCCCGATGCTGCACGACTCGATCGAGGCCTTCGTGCAGCAGGACCCGACGCTCGCGCGGGGTGTCATCCTCTCCGAGCCGGCGGTGGACGCCCTGCTCGGCAAGCTGATCGCCGAGGTGGTCGAGGCGCTGCGCGCGCAGACGATCGTTCCCGAGATGGCCGAGCCGCTGGTCACGATCGGCCGGCGCTTCGAGCGCGTGGCCGATCAGGCGCGCAACGTGTGCATGGAGACGCTCTACATGTGCACGGGCGAGTACGCCAAGCACCCCGGGGCGGAGACCTTCCGCGTGCTGTTCGTGGGCGAGCAAAACGCCTGCCGCAGCCAGATGGCTGAGGCGATCGCCCAGTCGCTCGGCCAGGCCAAGTTCATCTTCTCGAGTGCCGGCATCGACCCGCGCCCGATCGACCCGAGGACACTCGCCTTCATGCGCGAGAAGGGTCTCGACATGAGCCGGATGGCACCGAAGGCCATCTACCAGGTGCCGAACCTCGACCACTACCAGGTGATCGTGGGCGTGGCGCAGGAGGCCCAGCAGGCCTTCCCGCGCAGCCCGCGCAAGATGGTCTACATCGACTGGAGCATCGACGACCCGTCGCGCCTGAGCGGCTCTGACGCCGAGGTCCGCGGGGCGTACGAAAACACCTTCGGGTTCTTGTCCAGCCACGTGCGCGACCTGGTGGGCGCCGTGCTGGGCATCCGCATCGAGTAGTCCAAGTCGAACGGCCGCAGGAGACCCCCATGACCCGAGTCCCCCGCTCTCGTCCCTTCACGTTCTTCTCCGGGCTGGTCGCCACCGGATTGCTCGCCTCGTGCGGCGGCGGCAGCGGCCAGCAGGCCGCGAAGCCGGCCAACACCGTGATCCAGAACAAGGGCTCGGACACGATGGTGAACGTGGCCCAGGTGTGGGCCGAGGAGTATCGCAAGGTCGCTCCCGACGTCGAGGTCGAGGTCTCGGGCGGCGGCTCCGGGGTGGGCATCGCGGCGCTGATCCGGGGCACCGTGGACGTCGCGAACTCGAGCCGCGACCTCAAGCCCTCGGAGGCGGAGCAGGCGGCGAAGAACACGGGCAAGCCGCCGGTGGGCTTCACGGTCGGCTTCGACGCCCTCGCCGTCTACGTGCACAAGGACAACCCGCTCGCCGAGATCACGCTCGCCCAGCTTAGCGAGATCTACGCCGAGGACGGAAAGACGGCGCGCTGGTCGGACCTGGGGGTCACGATCCCCGGGGTCAACGACGACACGATCGTGCGCGTGAGCCGTCAGTCGAGCTCCGGCACCTACGAGTTCTTCCGCGAACACGCCCTCGGCAACAAGGACTTCCGGCTCGGATCGCGCGACCTCAACGGCTCGAAGGAGGTCGTCGAGCTGGTCGGTTCGACCCTCACCGCGATCGGCTACAGCGGCATGGGCTACGCGACGGGGGCGGTCAAGATGCTGAAGGTCGCGAAGGCCAAGGGCGAGCCGGCGGTGAGCCCGACTGTGGCCGGCGTGCACGACAAGAGCTACCCGCTCGCGCGCTCGTTGCACCTCTACACGCTCGGCGAGCCGCAGGGAGCCGTCAAGGCGTACATCGACTGGATCCTGGCGGACGCGGGACAGAAGGTCGTCGAGCAGAGCGGCTACGTGCCGGTGCCGCCCGACCAGCGCGCGAAGCCCTGAGGAGCGCTCCCCGGAGCGAGCTCCCGCCCCAACCCCGCGGGGACACCGGACCATGAGCACTGATTCCCTCCCCGACGTCGCGCGTCGCACGCGGCCCCAGCGGTCGCGCGTCGCCGTGCTCGCCGAGCGGGCGCTCGAGGCGCTCATCCGCCTGAGCGGGATGAGCGCGATCCTGTTCGTGGCGGCGATCTTCTTGTTCGTGCTGCGCGAGGCCGCGCCGATCCTGGTCAAGGACGAGTTCTCGCTCGTGCAGTTCCTGTTCAGCACCGAGTGGTACCCGACGTCCGCCCACAACGTGCGCTACGGGACGCTCGCGCTCACGGTCGGAACGCTGAGCGTGACCACGCTCGCGATGCTGCTGGCGGTCCCCTTCGGGCTGGGTGCGGCCATCTACCTGTCCGAGTTCTGTGTTCCCCGCGTGCGCGAGACGCTCAAGATCACGATCGAGCTCTTGTCGGCGATCCCGAGCGTCGTCTGGGGCTTCATCGGCCTCACCGTGATGAGCAAGCTGATCGTGTCCACGACCGGCGCGCCGGTGGGCGTCAACGTGCTGAACGGCGGGATCATCCTGGCGCTCATGAGCGTGCCGGTGATCGTTTCGATCGGCGAGGACGCGCTCAAGGCCGTGCCCGACTCGTACCGCGAGGCCGGCATCGCACTCGGCGCTACGCGCTGGCAGCTCGTCTACCGCGTGCTGCTGCCCGCCGCGCGCAACGGTCTTCTGGCCGCGGTGCTGCTCGGCGTCGGCCGCGCCGTGGGCGAGACGATGGCAGTGCTGATGGCCACCGGCCACGCCGTGCACATCCCCGGGAGCCTGCTCGACTCGGTCCGCACGCTCACCGCCAACATCGCGGCCGAGCTCGGGGAGGCGCCCGCGGGCTCCGACCACTACCGCGTGCTGTTCCTGACCGGGACGCTGCTGTTCCTGATCACGTTCGCCGTCAACCTGACCGCGGACTTCGTAATCCGCGGTGTGCGGAGGAAGTAAGAGTGGCGCTCGCCCCCGCTCCCACGACCGGCCGCTTCGCGCGGACTCCGCACGTAGCGCGCAAGGAGCGCGCGGAGAAGCTCGCCCGCGCGGTCTTCGCCGCGATGGCCGCGGCGATGGTGGTGCCGCTGCTGCTGATCGTGGGCTACCTGGTCTGGCTCGCCTGGCCCACGCTCAGCCTCGAGTTCATCCTCGACGTGCCTCGCCGCGGCATGACCGACGGCGGCATCTGGCCGGCTTTCGTCGGCACGCTCTACCTCGTCGGGCTCTCGCTCCTCGTCTCGACGCCGATCGGCGTGATGGCCGCGGTCTACCTCAATGAGTACGCGCGTGACAACTGGTTCAACCGCGTCGTCAACCTGGCCGTGATCAACCTGGCCGGCGTGCCCTCGATCGTGCACGCCCTCTTCGGCCTGGGCGCCTTCGTCTACGCGGCGCGCTTCGGCTACTCGATCCTGTCGGCCGCGCTCACGCTCGCGATCATGACGCTGCCCGTGATCATCGCCAGCACGCGTGAGGCGCTCGCGTCGGTGCCGATCGCGTTCCGCGAGGCCTGCTGGAACGTGGGCGCCACGCGCTGGCAGACGATCCGGGCTGTGGTGCTGCCGAACTCGATCAGCGGGATCCTGACCGGAGTCATCCTGCAGGTGAGCCGGGCGGCCGGTGAGACGGCGCCGGTGATGTTCACGGGCGCCGTCTTCTACAAGTCGGTGGCGCGCGGGGACCTCTTCCCGTACGCGCTCACCGATCAGTGCATGGCGCTCTCGATGCACCTCTACACGCTCGCGACGCAGGTCCCCAACGTCAAGGAGTCGCTGCCGTACGCCACGGCCGTGGTGCTGCTCGGGTCGGTGCTGGTGGTGAACGCGAGCGCCATCGCGCTGCGCGTCTTCCTGCGCGGTCGGAAGAAGTGGTGAGGTCGTGAGCGCCGCCTTCGTGAAGCGGGTCGAGGTGCAGGGCCTGCGCCTGGCCTACGATTCGAAGGAGGTGCTGCACGGGATTTCGTTCGACGTCTACCACAACGAGATCTTCGCTGTGATCGGCCCCGCGCAGTCGGGCAAGTCCTCGATGCTGCGCTGCCTGAACCGTACGATCGACTTCACCGCGAACGCGAAGATGTCCGGGACGGTGCGCGTGGACGGCGAGGACGTGCGGCGCACGCGCGACGTCTACGCGCTGCGGCGGAAGATCGGGATGGTGGCGCCCCTGCCGGTCGGGCTACCGCTCACGATCTACGACAACGTGGCGTTCGCCCCGCGCGCCGCGGGGCTCAGCGGCAAGGCCGACCTCGACGCGATCGTCGAGCGCTGCCTCAGGCAGGCGGCGCTATGGGACGAGGTCAAGGACCGCCTCGCGAACCTGGGAACGGCGCTCTCCGGCGGCCAGCAGCAGCGCCTCACGATCGCGCGTGCCCTCTCGCACCAGCCCGAGATCCTGTGCCTCGACGAGTTCTCGATCGCGATCGATCCCGTCACTACGATGCGAATCGAGGACGTGCTGAAAGAGCTGCGGCGCGAGATGACGATCGTGCTGGTCACCAACCTGACGCAGCAAGCGCGCCGGCTCTCGGACCGCACCATGTTCCTGTTGGACGGGGAGGTGGTCGAGATCGACCGCAGCGACGTGATCTTCTCGGGCGCCGCGAAGAGCAAGCGCACGAAGGACTACGTGAGCGGGGTGTTCGGATGAGCGAGGCCTCCGCAAATGCCGTCGAGACGCGCCGCCTGAACCTCTGGTATGGGAGCTTCCAGGCGCTCAAGGAGGTGACGGTCTCGCTGCGCCAGGGCATCGTCACCTCGCTGATCGGGCCGAGCGGCTGCGGCAAGACGACGCTGCTGCGCTGTTTCAACCGCGTCAACGAGCACTACGGCAACGTGCGCACCGCGGGCGAGATCCGGATCCTGGGCGAGAACATCTACGGGCCCGGGGTCTCGCTCGTGGAGCTGCGCAAGGCGGTCGGCATGGTGTTTCAGAGACCGAACCCGCTGCCGATCTCGATCTACGAGAACGTGGTCTTCGGGCTGCGCGTCCACAGCCCGCGCGGCGAGCTCTCCAGGAGCGTGCTGGACGAAGCCGTCGAGAAGGCGCTCAGCGAGGTGGGCCTGTGGAAGGACCTCAAGGACCGCCTCGACGAGCGGGCGACCGGCCTGCTGCTCGAGCAGCAGCAGAAGCTTTGCCTGGCACGCCTGCTGCCGCTCAAGCCCGAGGTGATCCTGATGGACGAGCCCGCCTCGGCGCTCGACGTCGAGGGCACGCGCGCGATCGAGGAGCTGATGTTCGAGCTCGCCGGCCGCTACACGATCGTGATCGTGACCCACAACATGGCCCAGGCCCGGCGCGCGAGCGACGAGTGCCTGTTCATGCTGCTCGGCGAGGTGGTCGAGCATTCCCGCACCTTGGACTTGTTCCTCGCCCCGCGCGACCAGCGCACCGCGGAGTACATCGAAGGCCGCTACGCGTAGCGCCTCTCCTGGCGATAGACTTCGCCGCATGTCCAAGGCCACTCGGCGCCGTTTTCTCGGTGCGACCGCGACGTCGGCGGCCGCGCTGGCCCTCCCACGAAGCTCGTTCGCCCGGGACCCGTTCGCTGCGATCCGCGACGAAGTCCGCAGGCGTCACGACGAGAGCGTGAAACGCCTGCAGGACTGGATCCGGCTGCCTTCGATCGCCGCAGAGAGCCGGGCCATGAACGAGGGCTGTGAGCTGATGATGCAGCTCGCGCGCGACGCCGGCTTCCAGGCGGTGAACCGGGTGGACACGGACGGGCACCCGAGTGTGTTCGCCACGCTCGACGCCGGCGCGAAGCGGACGGTCGGGCTCTACTTCATGTCGGACGTGAAGCAGGCCGACCCGGCCGAGTGGTCGCATGCGCCGTTCGCGGCGGAGATCGTGGACAAGCCCGGCTTCGGCAAGGTCATGATGGGCCGCGGGGCAGTGAACCAGAAGGGCCCGGAGGCCGCGCTCCTGGCCGCGCTCCACGCGATCCGCGGGGCGGGACGCAAGCCGCCCGTGAACCTGGTCCTGATCGCGGAGAGCGAAGAGGAGATCGGCTCGCCGCATTTCCGGCAGGCGGTGCTGAAGCCGGAGGTGGCACAGGCGCTCAAGAGCTGCATGGGCATCTTCATGCCGTCGGCGTCGCAGGATCCGGACGGGGGAGTCACGGTCTCGCTGGGGGCCAAGGGCGTCGTGGAGCTGGAGCTCGTCGCGAGCGGCGAGAAGTGGGGCAGGGGCCCGACGAAGGACGTCCACTCGGCGAACCGCGCGCGTCTCGACAGCCCGGCCTTCCACCTGGTGCAGGCCCTCAACACGCTGGTGACGGCCGAGGGCGATCCGGCGATCGACGGATTTGCCGACCGGGCGCGCCCGGTCTCGGCCGCGGAGAAGGCCATGCTCGATGCGGCCGCCGCGCGCATGCAGGAGGCTACCGCCAAGAAGATGCTGTCGGCCGACCGCTGGGCGCACGACCTGTCGTGGCGGGCCTCGCTGGAGCGGCTGATCTCGGTGCCCACGGTGAACATCCAAGGCCTGGTGGCAGGCTACACGGGCCCCGGCGGCAAGACCATGCTGCCCGCCCGCGCGGTGGCCAAGCTGGACCTGCGGCTGGTGCCGGACATGACCTACGACGGCGCCATCGCCGCCTTGAAGGGCCATCTGGCGAAGCGCGGGTTCTCCGACGTCGAGGTGAATCCGAGCGGCGGCTACAACCCCACGAGCACGTCGGCGGACGCGGCCGTCATCCGCGCGCAGGTGTCGCTCTACAGGCGCCTGGGTCTGGACCCCGTGCTGTGGCCGCGGAACGCGGGCTCCTACCCGGGCTACGTCTTCACCGACGAGCCACTCCAGTTGCCGGCTGCGCACTTCGGCCTGGGCCACGGCGGCGGCGCCCACGCACCCGACGAGTACTTCGTCATCGAATCCTCTAACCCGAAGGTCGCGGGCTGGGACGACGCGGTGATGTCGTACGTCGAGTACCTGCACGAGCTGGCGACGATCGCCTGAGGCCGCTACCGTTCCGGTCGGCATGAAGCGCCTGCTCCGCCACCTGTCGCAGGTCCTGCCGGCCCTCCTGGCCGCGGGGCTGGCGGCGTTCGCGCTGCGCTCGGCGGACCTGGGGCGCGTGGTCGAGCTGGTCCGCTCCCTGGGCTCCTGGCTGCCGCTGCTCCTGCTCCCCAACCTCGCGGTCACCCTGATCGAGGCCGTGGCCTGGTGGCGATCCTTTGCCCTGCTCGGCGCGCGCCCCCGCTTCTCTTCGCTCGTCCGCGTGCGTCTGGTCGTCGAAGCGGTGATGCTCGGCCTCCCCTCGGGTGCGCTCATCTCCGAGTCGCTGCAGCCGTTGCTGCTCAAGCACCGCTGCGACGTTCCGCTCGAGACCGCGGTGGTGGCGAGCGTGGGGCGGAAGTTCTTCGTCGTGGTGTCTCACGGGCTCGTCCTGGCCCTGGCGACGCTCCTGACCTGGCCGCTCCTCGCGCGCGTCTCGAAAGAGACGATCGGTCGCGCGGGGCTTCCCTGGCTCCTGCTCGGCGTCTCGGCATTCATGATCGCAACCTTCGGGGTGGGGCTGGCGTTGAGCGGCCGGGCCCGCGTGGCCGAGCGAACGCGCTCCGGCCTCGACCGCGTCGGGGGCCGGTGGCTGCGCTCCTGGCTGGAGAGGAACGCCCAGCGCTTCCAGCGCGCCGACGACCACCTGCTGGACTTCTTCGAGCGCGAGCGGGGGGCGCTCGCGCTGCCGATGCTGCTCTACGCGGCCGGCTGGCTGGTGCGGGGCGTGGAGACGTTCGTCTTCCTGCGCCTGCTCGGGGTGGAGGTGCCGCTCACGACCGCGCTCGTGGTCGAGACCGCGATCATCGTGGTGCGCTCGGTCGCGGTGCCCGTCCCGGCCGGGCTGGGCGTCCAGGACGTGGGCTACGTCCTGTGCCTAAGGGCACTGGGAGTCCCGGAGGCCACCACCGTGGGGACGGCGTTCGTCCTGCTCAAGCGGGGAAGGGACCTGTTCTGGATCCTGCTGGGGTTCGCGCTCATGGCCTTTCACCGGAGCCAGGGTCAGGGCCACCTTGGGCCGCCGGTCCTGGACGAGGACCCACCGGTCCGTCTTGATGGCCGCCGCTCGTGAGGCGCACCCGCACCTGGTCCCCCCGCGAGAGCTCCGCGAAGGTCACGCTGTCGTCGGCCGCGGCGATCACGGGAACGCATAGCGTCGCCACGATCAGCCCGGCGGCGGCCCGAATCCCCATGAAGGGGCTCCTTACGCAGCGGTGGTTGTCGACGCGCGCGAAACCGCCTGCTCACCGTCGAGGGACTGCGTTAGCGCCTATCATACCGGGCGCGTGCCCAGCCTCGCCGCGCTCCTTCTCCTCCCGGCCCTCGCGACGGGCGCCGTCGCCCCGACGGGGGCACGGGTCGTTCCCCGCGCCGAGATCTTGGCCGCCATGCGCACCTGCCAGGGCTACGATCTCACCGCCACCACGAACGGCCCTCGCTTCCAGGCCGAGGTCCTGCTCGAGCTGCTCCGGGCGAACCGTGCGCGCGATCCCGGCGGGGCAGTCCTGTTCCTGGGGCATGCCGAGTGGTTCGCGGCCTACCTCGAGCGCACCGGACTCCCGGCCGACGCGGCCCCGCTCTTCATGCGCCTCGCCCTCCAGCACCGCCAGGACCTCGAGGTCGACGACCGCGCGGGCCGGGTGGTGGAGCGGGTGATCGAGGGACCCTCACCCCAGCTCGCCGCAAACGTGAGGATCGGCTGGCCCGCAGCCCGGGGGGGAGCGGACCGCTACTCGTACGACGACACGCTCGCCGTACCCGACCTCAGGGTCACCAACGAGCGGATCATCACCTACCGCCTGCTCGACTTCGGCGACCTCGTCGCCTACGACGAGATCGAGGGGCTGCGGGGCCGGCCGACCGAGGGCTTCCTCGGCGTGCTGTTCGACATCATCGGCGAGGGGCACGTCGAGTGGAGTCGGATGGCGATCTCCGCGGACGGCCTCCAGGTCTCGCGGGCGCGGGCGAGCAAGGGGTTCTTCCACGTCGAGAGCAGCATCACCGTCTTCCCCGACGGCCGCGTGGAGAAGGACCTGACGAAGGGTCGCCCCGACCTGCTCCCGTTGGACCAGCGGGTCCGCCAGCCCCTGAAGATCCGCTACTGGCCGCTGGATCGCGAGCACGCTCCTGCGGAGGCCGGGCGCTGAAGTGCAGGCGGAGTCCAGGTTCATGCCCGACCACAGGGGAGGCCGCGGCGACGGGCGAGCTGCGACCTCCCCTGGAGCTCACTTCTTGTAGAGCGCTCCGGCGACAGCACCCGCGATCACACACCAGACGACACCGACGAGCGTCCAGGTCCACGCGAGCGAGTAGGGAAAGCCCTCGAAGATCAGGTGGGCGAAGATCCAGGTGGGGAAGTTGATCAGGATGCCCGCGTAGAGGCCGTAAGTAGCGCCGCCCTTGACGCCGCCTCCGAAGCTCGACTGCACGCGGTCGTACACCCACACGAACACGAGCGCGCTCACGAAGTCACCGAAGACCAGCCACGGGATCGGAGGCTCCCTCTTGAACAGGGGCAGGGTCGCGTAAAGGCCAACGAGCAACTGGCCCTGGACCAGGAAGTCCACGATGTTCATCACGACGCCGACCACGACCGTTGCCAGCAGCAGCTTCTTGACGTTCATTCAACACCTCCGGACGGAGGCCGAGCGCCACACGCGCGGCGCTCGGCGGTGACCAGGTGCGACAGTGGTTTTTCCGGAAAGTCGCCCTTGTCTACACCTCGCCGGCCCGGAAGGCAATGCCCCGGGCCCGATCGGGACGATCGTGCCGCCGCCCTTGCCTGTTGCGGGGAACGCGCGAGCGGGTGAAACTCGGGCCCGCTTGCGCTATCCCCTGTTCGTCCGCCGCGACCTCGACGCCTTCTTCGGGCTCGCGATCAACAACCTCGTCGACCTGATCATCATCGCGACGGTGGGCCGCACGCTGCTGCAGCTGCCCGACGAGCTGATTTTCGGTCGGATCCTGCCCGGGGCCGGCCTCTCGCTGCTGGCGGGCAACCTCTACTACGCGTGGCAGGCGCGGCAGCTCGCGGTCGCCGAGGGGCGCGACGACGTGACGGCGCAGCCCTTCGGGCTCAACACCCCGACCGTGTTCCTGTTCCTCTACCTCGTGATGTACCC
>DATEUE010000082.1:0-10752 GCA_035283305.1 Vicinamibacteria bacterium
CGGCGACGACTGCAAAGAGCACCGACGCCTCGACCAGCAGCTCGTCGCCGCGCAGCCCCGAGATCCGGCCCTGCGCGATCTGCAGCAGGATCGGAGAGCTGGAAACGAGCAGCACCGTCCCGCCCTCCGGCACGGCCATCACCGCCTTCTCGTTCTCCTCCGACGCCTCGACCCGGATCGTCTCGACCGGCGCGCCCGGCGCCGCCCGCGCCACGCGGGCCGAGTGATAGGGCAGCGCGACCAGTAGCGCGCCGGAGGCGAGCCCGGGCTCGGCCTCGAGCTCCTCGAGCGTGCAGCCCGCGACGGGGACGCCGATCGACGTGCGGATCTCGTGCACGACCAGCTCGAGCGTCTCGCGGCGCGGGTCCACCACCACCACGCGCTCGGGCGCCGCCGCGCGCAGCCAGCGCTCGACGGCGGCCCGGATCTCGGCGCCGGAGTGACCCTTGCGGAAAGCTGCGCTGAGCGCCAGCCGGATCAGCTCGTCGAGCCCGTGCGCGTCCTCGAGCGACGCAGGCGCGCCGGATCGCACGTAGACGCCCGCCCCGCGGCGAAGCTCCACGTGCCCCGCCGTCTGGAGGTCGCGATACGCCGACGACACCGTGTTCGCATGCAGGCCGAGCCGCCGCGCGAGCGCCCGCACCGACGGCAGCCGCTGGCCGGGCGCGAGCACGCCCGTCAGGATGCGCAGCTCGAGCTGCGCCAGCAGCTGGTCGTGGAGGGGCACGCCTCCTTTGCGCTTGAGCACGAAGTCCACTGTTCGTTCCCGCGGAGCTGGGGGATTATGGACCGGTGCGGTCGCTCTTTGCCACGGGACGCGCCCCGCTGCTGAGACCTCCTCAGATCTCGAGCTGTTTCGGCACCCGGGTGAGACGGCGCGATGCCGACTTCGTGACGAGCGCCACGTCCTCGATCCGCACGCCCCCGAGCCCGAGGTAGTAGAGGCCCGGCTCCACCGTCACCACGTGTCCCGCGCGCAGGACGCACGGTCGCTTGCCGATCGACGGGGCCTCGTGGATCTCGAGCCCGAGCCCGTGCCCGGTGCCGTGGAAGAAGCCCTGCATCCGGCCGTTTCTCACGCCCGTCTTGTATCCCTGGCGCTCGAACAGGCGCTGGATCGACTGGTGCACGTCCATGCCCTCGACTCCGTCGCGCAGCATGCGGTGGCCGAGCCGCACGCCCTCGTGGACGATGGCGTAGAGCTCGTGGAGCGCGAAGCTCGCCTTGCCGCGCACCACCGTGCGCGTCAGGTCGCCGAAGTAGCCGGTGGCTTCGGAGCGCGGGAAGATGTCCATCACCACCGGCTGGTTCGCGCGGATCGGGCCATGGCCGCCTTCGTGCGGGTCGACGGCCTGATCACCGGGCGCGCAGATCGTGTGCGCCGGCACGAAGCCCTCGGCCATCATGCGCGTGTTGACCGCGGAGCGCAGATCTTCGGCGGTGAAGCGGCGGCCGTCGCGCAGCAGCCAGCCGTTCCGGATCCGGCAGGCCTTGAGCGCCTCGATCCCAGCCAGCAGGCCCGCCTCGGCGGCGCGCAGCGACGCCTCGATCGCCCGCACCTCGCGCGGCTGCTTGATCTCCCGCTCGGGCCAGAACGGGTCGGGCCCGAGGTCGAGGCGGATCCCGCGCCGGCCCAGCTCCTGCGCCAGGCCGAGCGGGAAGCTCCGCGGCACGAGAACGCGGCGCAGGCCGAGCTGGCGCAGGGCCAGGGTGACGACGTCGGCGACCGGGGCGCGCTTTCCCTTCGTCTCGAGCGGCGCCGCCAGCTTCGACCACGACAGCACGCGGTCGACCGTGGCCTGCGCGCGCGCCCGGTCCATCTCCAGGTCGCTCATCACCAAGACGCGCGTGCGGCCCTTCTGGATGAACAGGAACGGGTCGGGTGCGAAGAATCCGGTGGGATAGAGGATGTCCGCGTCGGTCTCGGACGCGGAGTAGATCAGGCGACCCTTCGGCTCTCGCTTCATTTCAGATACCGCCATCGGCGCTGAAGCCGCCGTCGATCGGGATCACGACGCCGGTCACGAAGGAGGCCGCGTCGCTGCAAAGCCAGACGAGTGCGCCCTGCAGCTCGGCGGGGTCCCCGAAACGTCCCATCGGCGTGCGCGCCAGGATCGCGCGGCCGCGATCCGTGGGCGAGCCGTCCTCCTGGACGAGCACCGCGCGGTTCTGCGTCGTGACGAAGAAGCCGGGCGCGAGCGCGTTCACGCGCAGGCCGGGGCCGCAGTGGCGCGCGAGCTCGACGGCCAGCCAGCGCGTGAAGCTGTCGACGCCGGCCTTGGCCGCCGAGTAGCCGGCGGTGCCCTTGAGCGGCCGCTGCGCCGCCATCGACGAGATGTTGACGACGCTGCCCTTCTGGCGCTCGGCCATCGCCTCGCCGAACACGAGCGTCGGGTACACGGTACCGTGCAGGTTGAGCCGCAGCACCTCGTCGAAGGCGTCGAACGGCAGGGCGAACGGGGGCACGCGGTCGGTGCGGGCGCGCGTCACGTTGCCGCCGGCGGCGTTCACCAGGATGTCGACGCCGCCCCAGGCTGCGACGAGGGTCTCGCGCGCCTTCCGTAGCTCGCCTTCGTCCAGCGCGCTCGCCACGAGCACGATCGCCTCACCCCCGGCCCGGCGCAGCGACTCGGCCTTGCGCTCGGCCGCCTCGCGGTTGCGCCCGAGGATGGCCACCCGCGCGCCTTCGCTCGCCAGCGCGTCGGCGAGGCTGCCGCCGAGGACGCCGTAGCCGCCGGTGACGACGGCGACCCGCCCGCGCAGGTCGAAGCGGCCCTGGCTCACACCGGCACCTTCGGCACACGGCCGTCACGAGGGTCGGCGAAGCGGTCGTTCGGGAGCAGCGGAGCCCAGCCGGGCCGCAGCGGGTCCTGGTCGTACGGATAGCCGCCGAGCCGCTTGAACTCCTCGTGGTAGCGCCCGAGCTTCTCGCGGTCGAGGCGCACGCCGAGGCCGGGCCCGGTGGGCACGGCGATCGAGCCTCCCGAGTACCCGAGGGGTCCGCCCACGATCACGTCGTCCACCAGGTGGTGGTAGTGCGCGTCGGCGGCGAAGCTCAGGTTCGGGATCACGGCGCCCAGGTGCAGCATCGTAGCGAGCTGGATCCCGAGCTCTCCCGAGGAGTGCACCGCCACGCCGAGCTGAAACGTCTCGCAGATCCCCGCAGCCTTGATGCACGGCCGGATCCCGCCCCAGAACGTGGTGTCGAGCAGGATCACGTCGACCGCCGTGTCGAGCACGTTGGCCGAGAGCTGCTCGAAGCCCACCACGACGGTGTTGGTCGCGAGCGGCATGCGCACCTTCTCGCGCACGCGCCGCATCCCATGCAGGCCGTACACCGGGTCCTCGAGATAGTCGTTGCGCAGGCCCTCGATCGCCTGGCCGAACCAGATCGCCTGCTCGGTGGACCAGACGCCGTTCGGGTCGAAGCGGAAGCGGTCTCCCGGCAGGGCGGCCGCCAGCGCGCGGTAGCACTCGAGCTCGTACTCGGGCGGGAAGACGCCGCCCTTCAGCTTGTGGCTCGTGAAGCCGTGGGCCTGCTTGAGGACGCGGGCCTCGGCCACGAGCTGGTCGGCGCTCCGGACCTCGCCCTTGCCGTCCTTCGCGTTCGGGTAGCGGAAGAAGAGATACGACGCGAACGGCACGCGCTCGCGCAGCCGGCCGCCGAGGATCTCGCTGACGGGCACGCCCCACTTCTGTCCCAGGATGTCGAGGCACGCGAACTCGAGCGCCGCGACGAGCTGCGTGCGGTTGTTGTAGAGCGAGGCGGTCGGGTTGGCGATGCGGAAGCGCATCTCCTCGAGGCGTGTTGGGTCGTGGCCAAGGAGGTACGTCTCCAGCGCCTTGAACGCCGCGGTCGCGCTCTCGCCGCCGCCCCCCATCTCACCGAGGCCCACGAGGCCGTCGTCGGTCTCGACCTCGACGATGGTGCGCACGAAGCGGCCCCAGTGGCAGCCGTTGGCGTGGCGCAGCGGTGCTACGAGCGGGACGCTGACGGGGGTGGCTCGAACAGCGGTGATCTTCATAGGGGGCGCGGCGGGATTGTACCCTCGCGGCGCCCCGCGCTAACGCGGCGGCGACCGGCTCCCTCGGCTGGAGTCGGGGGAGCGTGCTGTTGTCGGCCGCCCGGCGCCGGGCTAAGCTCCCGGCCCATGAGCCCGGCCGCGTGACGAGCCACGAGACCGTCCCCCACGAAGCGCTCCCGCCGGGCCACGGTGCTCTGCCAGCCTGGAACGTCGCGGAGCTCGAGGCGCCGCCACGCTTCGGCTTCCGCAACGCGCTCAGGGTGATCGGCCCGGGAGCGATCATGGCCGCCACCTCGATCGGCGGCGGCGAGTGGCTGGTCGGGCCCGCCGCGGCGGTCAAGTACTCGTCGCAGATCTTCCTGATCGCGACCGTCGCGATCGCGCTGCAGGTGATCTTCAACCTGGAGGCGATCCGCTACACGCTCTACACCGGCGAGCCGATCCTGGCCGGCATCATGCGCCTCTCGCCCGGCCCGAGGGTCTGGGCGGGCTTCTACACGGTGCTCGGCTTCTTCCAGCTCGGCTGGCCCGCGCTCGCGGGCAGCGCGGCGGCCACGCTGCTCGGCGCGTGGATCGGGCGCATGCCCGGCGCCTCCGACCAGGCGACCCACGCCTGGATCGCGACCGCCCTGATCGTCGCCGTGGTGGTGATCCTCTCGTTCGGGGGCACGATCGAGCGGATGCTCGAGTATTTCGCCTGGGTGATGCTCGGCGTCGTTTTCACGTTCCTGCTCGTCGTCAACGTCGCGTTCGTCCCCGCGGCGCACTGGCTCCACACGTTCGCGGGCTTCTTCCGGCTCTCGGGCCTGCCGCATCCCGTCGACTGGGGCCTGCTCGGCGCGCTCGCCGCGACCGCCGGCTCGGGCGGCCTCGGCAACCTGACGATCACGAACTGGATCCGCGACAAGGGCTTCGGCATGGGCGCGAAGGTGGGCGCGATCCCGAGCGCCGTCGGCGGCCACGCGCTGCCGCTGTCGCCCGTCGGCAGCGTGTTCCCGACGACGCCCGCGAACCTCGCGCGCTGGCGCGAGTGGCTGCGCTACGTCCACGTCGACCAGGTCTGGGTCTGGGGCCTGTTCTGCTTCGTCGGGATGTTCCTGAACGTCAACATGGCGACCGCCATCGTCCCGCACGGCACGGACCTCCAGGGCCTCGCCGCCGGCGCCTACCAGGCCGAGTACCTGGCAAAGATCTGGCCGGGCTTCTGGTTCCTCACGCTCTTCAACGGCTTCTGGATCCTGTTCAAGACCCAGCTCGGGAACACGGACGTCCTGGTGCGCACCACCGCCGACGCGCTGTTCATAGCCCACCCGCGCGTGCGCGAGGGCCTCGGCATCCGCGCGATCTACTACGGGATCCTGCTGGTCTTCTCGATTTGGGGCGTGCTCGCGGTGCGCTCGGCCTCGCCCTTCCAGCTCTTCAAGGTGCTCGCCAACATCGCGGGCTTCGTGCTGGTCGTCGCCGGGATCCAGATCCTGCGCGTCAACCGCCGCTTCCTGCCGCGCGCGGTGCGAGCCCCGCTCTGGCGCGAGGCCGGGCTGCTGCTGTGCGTGGTGTTCTACGCCTTCTTCTCGTGGTTCGGGTTGCAGGCGGTGTTGAGGAGTCTGCTGGAGTAGCGCGCCTTGATGGCGCTGCTTCAGGGTCGGTCCTCGAGCACGATCATCACGCCCCAGGGCGCAAGCTGCTGCTGTGAGTCCTTCGGCACGGCCTGGTAGGACAGCAGGTCCTTCCCGGAGCCGTGCGGATAGCGGAACGCGGCAGGGCGACCCGAGTAGTTGAAGTAGTAGCGAACGATCTGCCCCTTTTGGTTCGTGCCGGACTTGGTGACGAGCGGAAACACCAGCTCCTGGTCGGGGCCCCAGAGCCCGGCTTTCCTGACGGCGTCGCCGAGGATCTTCCCCAGCAGCTCCTCGCTCGGCATGAAGCCGATGTAGGTCGCCAGTCCCTTGCCGTAGCTGTTCTCGGTGAGGGCCGCGTACTGGCCCCACACCGGGTGCTCGTAGCGCGCCAGCACCTTGGCGGTCGTGGGCGTGAGCAGCTCCATCCAGTACCTGACGGCGTCGTTGCCCTTCTGCAGCGGGTACGGGCTCGTCACCGTCACGCCCTTGGGGAGGGTGAACTGGGTGTAGGACACACCGCACGCCTCGCCGATGATGCCCGGCTGCGGCATGCTGCGCACCTTCACGTGCTCGTCCGAGAAGCCGCTCTTGAACGTGTAGACGGCGTGCCCACCCTCCTTGACGAAGCGGTTCAGCCTCGCGAGCAGCGCGTCGGGGGCCGCGTAGAGGGCGGGCACGACGACAAGCCGGTACCTCTCGAGGTTCGTGCTGGAGGGATCCACGAAGTCCACCCCGACGTTCATCCGGTAGAGCGCGTCGTACACAGGACGCAGCACGTCGTTGTAGCTCTCCCGCGAGCCCCACCCGAAACCGAAGGCGCCAAAGGCGGTGAGCGCCTCGTTGCTGAAGAGGATGGCGACCTGGCTGGTCCTGCGCAGGCTGACGAGGTGCGAGCCGATCGCCGCGAAGTCGCGGCCGATGCTCTTCGCCTCGTCGTAGGTGGGGTTGGGTCTGAAGTCGTGGCTGAGCAGGCCCTTCCAGTACGTCTCCGCCGAGTTGTGGATGGAATGCCAGTGCCAGTACGCCAGCAGGTTCGCGCCCGAGGCCAGATGGCTGAAGGCCTGTAGCCGCAGCTGCCCCGGGTACGGCACCCACTGCGGAAAGCCCTGGGCCTGGGTCTCGATCACCAGGTAGTTCAGGCCCTGCTTCATCGAACGCGCGAGATCGCCGCCGAAGGAGATCTCCGTGCCCGTCAGCGCGTCCTGGGTCGGGTGGTAGATGTCCACGCCGGCCACGTCCATTGCCCTGGCAGCCGCGAAGTGATCCACGTCGGGCTGGATCCCGTACGAGTACCCTCGCCACTCGAGATCGAAGTTCTGCGTGATGAACTGGCCAGGCCGCCGGTACTCCTTGACGATGGCGGCCTGCCACGCCAGGTAGTCGGTGACCTGTTGACGCTGGAACTTCGCGAACTCGGCGTTGAGGCTGGCGTTGACGCTCCCGACGGTGGACGGGAAGTCCTCCCAGCTATTGATGCGGTTGCTCCAGTAGTCGAGGCCAAAGGCGCGATTGACCTTGTCCAGCGACTCGAACTTGGTCTTCATGTACTGGACGAACAGCGCCTGCACTGCGGGGCCGGCGGTCTGGTAGTGCTTGGTCTCGTTGTCCACCTGGTAGCCGATGATGGCCGGGTGATCCTTCACGTGCGCGAGCAGCCTGCGGATCACGCGCTCGGCGTGGACCCGGAAGTGCGGGTTCGTGATGTCCATGTTCTGCCGGGGGCCGTACTGGTTCTGTCCTCTCGGCGTGATGGCGAGCACGTCCGGGTACGTGCGCACGAGCCACGTCGGGACGGCGTAGGTCGGCGTGCCCACGATCACCCGGATGGAGGCGCCGTGCATTGCGTCGAGCACCCGGTCGACGTGGCTGAAGTCGAAGACGCCGTCCTGCGGCTCGAGCGTGCTCCACGTCGACTCGGCGATCCGCACGACGTTGATGCCGGCATCCTTCATCATGCGGACGTCCTGCTCGAGCCGCTCTTCGGGCATGTACTCGTCGTAGTACGCCACCCCGAACAGCAACCGGTCCATCCTGGGCGGTTGCGCGAAGGCCGAGCCGGCCGGAAGCGAGAGGAGAACCAGCAGAAAGAAGAGGGACTGTCTCATGGAAGCGGGCTTGGTGGCGCGGCGGGCTTGGAGCCCCGTGGGTGCCGCGGTGAGAGTGCCAGCAGCAGCCACAGACCGGCGGCGCAGACGCCGGACTGAAACACGTCGCGCCACACGTCGTACCACTCTCGGCTCAGAGCCTGCGACTGACACGCGAACATCGCCGCGAGCAACAACAACCGCCGATCCCGCACGCGGAGGTACTGCAACAGGCTCACGACCGTCGCCGCAATAAACCCGCCGACCATGACTTACGGGCTCGGCACCGTGTTCATGCCGGCTCCGGAGCCACGTCCACCAGCACGTCGTAGAACGTCGCTCCCCCGCCCATGTCCGTGAGCTCCTGCCCGGTCACGGCGTTGGCGTTGCGGCCGCCGGGGCACATCTTGGCCCACCAGATCGAGAGGCCGACCACCACCCCCGGCCGCGCCGCGTCCGAGACACGCGCGCGCGCGAGGAACGAGCCGCGATCGTTGAAGACGCGCACCATGCGTCCCTCGGCGATGCCGCGGCGCTCGGCGTCGCCGGGGTGGATCGTGACGCACGGCTCCCCCTCCCGCCGCACGAACACCGGCTGCGCCGAGAAGGTCGAGTTCAGGAAGTGGTGGGCGGGTGGCGAGATGAACGCGAGCGGGTAGCGCTCGGCGAGCGCCGGCGAGCTGGTCGGGCCCTCGCGCGGCGGGACGTAGCCGGCCACGGGGTCGATCCCCTCCGCGGCGAGCTTGTCGGAAACCAGCTCGCAGCGGCCCGAGGCGGTCGGGAAGCCGCCCTCGGCGAACGGCAGGTAAGGATCCGGCACGCTCAGGCGCACCGACGTCTCGCGCTCGAGGCGCTCGAACGTGATCCCGGCCATGCGCGGGTGGTCCCAGTGGAACGCCTGGCGCGCCATCGCCTCGTCCGACTCGCGCAGGCAAGGGTCGCCCAGCCCCATGCGCGCGGCGAGGCGGCGGAACAGCTCCGTGTTCGAGAGCGCCTCGCCGAGCGGCGCGATCGCGGGTCGGCTGAGGCTGATGTAGAGGTGCCCGTAGGCCTTGTGGATGTCGTAGTGCTCGAGCGCCGTGGTGGCCGGCAGCAGCAGGTCGGCGAAGTCCGCGGTGTCGGTCTGGAACTGCTCGTGCACGATCGTGAACAGGTCCTCGCGTGCCAGACCGCGCCGGACCGATTCCTGGTCGGGCGCCACGGCCCCAGGGTTCGAGTTGTAGACGAAGAGCGCCTTCACTGGCGGATCGAGCGTCGCGTCCTCCAAGATGCGGCCGAGCTGACTCATGTTGAGCGTTCGCGTTCCGGGCCGGATCAGGTCGGGGCGCTCGAGCGCCTCGGTGTTCACGGGGAAGGTGCCCGAGGTCGAGAGCAGGGCACCGCCGCCCACCTCGCGCCAGGCGCCGACCACGCCGGGCAGGCAGGCGATCGTCCGCACCGCCATCCCGCCGCCGGCGTGGCGGTTGAGCCCGTAGTTGATGCGGATCGCCGACGGGCGCGTGGTCGCGTACTCGCGCGCGAAGGCCTCGATCTCGTCCGCGCGCAGGCCCGTGGTCGCGGCCGCCCGCTCGGGCGTCCACTCGCGGGCGCGCTCGCGAAGCTCCGCGTGCCCCACGCTGTAGCGCTCGAGCCAGTCGCGGTCCTCGAGGCCGTCGCGGAAGATGACGTGGATCATCCCGAGCGCGAGAGCGGCGTCCGTGCCGGGATAGGGCGCGATGTGCTGGTCGGACTTCTCGGCCGTCCGCGAGCGGTAGGGGTCGATCGTCACGAGCCGCGCGCCGCGGCGACGCGCCTCCTCGACGAACGGCCACAGGTGCACGTTCGAGCTCACGATGTTGCCGCCCCAGGCGACGATCAGCCGGGCCTCCACGACCGCCTCGGGGTCGTAGCCCATGGTCTTTCCGCAGGTCGCCCGGTAGCCGTGCCCGCCCGCGCTCGCGCAGATCGTGCGGTCGAGCAGGCTCGCCCCGAGCGCGTGGAAGAAGCGCCGATCCATGCTGGCGTTGCCCAGCAGGCCCATGTTGCCGGCGTACGAGTAGGGCAGGATCGCCTGCGGCCCGTGCGCCGCGGCGACCTCCCGCAGGCGCGTGGCCGCCAGGTCGAGGGCAGCGTCCCACGAGATCCGCTCGAAGCCGCCTTCGCCCTTCTTGCCCACGCGCCGCATCGGGTAGAGCACGCGCTCGGGACTGTAGACGCGGTCCAGGTACTGGTTGACCTTCGCGCACAGGAAGCCCTGCGTGAAGCGGTGCTCCGGGTCACCGCCGATCCCGACCGCGCGCCCGCCCTCCACGTCGACCGTCATGACGCAGGTGTCCGGGCAGTCGTGGGGGCAGACGACCTTCAGCTGTCGCTTCGTGGCGGGACTCGTGACAGCGCTCATCCGTCCCTCCTCGCGCTCAGGCGACGCTCGTCGGGTCGGGCCGGACCGGGATCGGCCGCCCGTCGGCGTCCACCGCCACCAGCACCACCTCGGCCTCGGTGACCTTGACCCGCTCGCCGTGGCCGCTGCCCCAGCGCTCGGCTTCGACCAGCACCCGCACCGTGATCGAGCTGCGGCCGATGCGGGCCGTCTCGGTGAAGAAGCTCACGATGTCGCCGACGAAGACCGGCTCGTGGAACTCGACCTCGCGCATCGCCTTCGTGACGTAGCGGTGGCGCCCCGCCTTGCGCGCCTCGACCGCCGAGGCGAGGTCGATGTGCGACGCGATCACGCCGCCGAAGATCGTGCCCAGGGCGTTCGTGTCCTTGGGCAGCAGCATGACCTTGATCGCGGGGATCCGCTCCGGAGGCATGTCCCAGGATAACTCGAACCCGACCGCTACCCGTGGCTCTCGGCCCTGGCTCGGTCATGAGCCTTCGTCTTCCGCGGCGGTCCCGCATCCCGTGCCGGGTCCACGAGCTCGAGCGGGCGACCCGTCTCGGGAGCCCTCGGGATCCGCCGCTACCCGTGGCGTCTCGGCCGTGGCCCTGCGGTGAGTCATCGTGCAGAGCCGAGGGCAACCAGCAGCGGGCTGCGAGTGGAGC
>DATEUE010000083.1:0-19138 GCA_035283305.1 Vicinamibacteria bacterium
CACCGCGCGCGGCCTCGATACCACCGCCGGCCTGCGCGTGTGGCGCGGCTGGGTGGTCGGCGACTTCCTGCAGGCGCTGCTGCTGGTGGCCCCGCTGCTCCACTTCGTCGGGCCGCGTGCCCGCAGCTGGGTCGACCGCCAGTTCGCGACCCCGCCCCGCTACGAGGTCACGTACACGCGCGCGGCGATACTGGCCGCCGTGACGTTCAGCATGATCGCGGTGCTCGTCTTCATCGGCATCTCGGCGCTGCACGAGTCGCTCGAGCTCGACCCCACGGCGCGCACCCGCGGCGGGCAGTTGCTGGTCGAGCGCCTGCGCGAGATGCAGCTCTACCTGGGAGTGCTGGTGGCCTCGCTCACCATCGCCGCCGGCGTCTTCTCGACCGTGCTCGCGCGCATGGGCGAAAGACAGCGCAGCCTGTCCCGTCGCGAGAGCCTGACCGGCTGCTTCAACCGCCGGGCCTTCTACGAGCTGTTCCCGCGCGAGGTGGAGCGCGCGCGCCGGCTGAGCCAGGGCGTCGCGATCGTCTTCGTCGACATCGACCACTTCAAGGCGATCAACGATCGCCACGGCCACGAGACCGGCGACCGCGTGCTGCAGCAGCTCTCCGCGCGCCTGCGCGGCATCATCCGCGAGACGGACCTCTTGTTCCGGTGGGGCGGCGAGGAGTTCGTGGTCCTGCTGCCGCACACGGCGCCGGGAGAGGCCCACGTGCTGGCCGAGCGCATCCGCGCCGCGGTCGCCGAGCGCAGCTTCGCCGCCAGCGAAACCGTCCCGATGGTGGCCGTCACGGTGAGCGTCGGGGTCGCGGGCACCTCCGCCTGGCCGGTGGATCCCGATGCGCTCCTCGCGAGCGCCGACGCCGCCTGCTACCAGGCGAAGGCCCGCGGCCGCAATCAGGTGAGCACCGATGGAGGCTAGCGGGGGTACGGGGGACTCCTAGCGGGGGCGCGGGGGGCGCCGGGTAACCGGCGTCCCTACCGCAAACCTGGCCGGTTTCGTTCCAGGTTTCGCTTTCGGGCTCGTTTCCCCTTCCTGGTGCCCTTCAGGGCACCGGGACCAACCGCGCGACGCGGTCGGGGACGTTGAACGCCACGTACACGAGCCCGTCGGGCCCCACTACGACGTCGCGGATGCGGCCGATGCCCTTGAACAGCACCTCCTGCTTCGCGACGCGTCCGCTTTCGATCCGCACCCGCCGCAGCTCCTCCGCCGCAAGGGAAGACACCAGCAGGTCGTTCTTCCAGCGCGGGAAGCGGTCGCCGACGTAGAAGTCGATCGCGCACACCGCGATCGACGGCGTCCAGTACAGCACCGGCTGCTCCATGCCTTCCTTGGCGGTGCTGTCCGCCATCGGAGTGCCGTCGTAGTTCATGCCGTAGGTGATAACCGGCCAGCCGTAGTTGCGCCCGGGCCTCACCAGGTTCAGCTCGTCGCCGCCGCGCGGGCCGTGCTCGGCGTCCCACAGCTCGCCGGTCACCGGATGCTGCGCCAGGCCCTGCGGGTTCCGGTGCCCGTAGCTCCAGATCGTCGGCAGGGCGCCCGCCGTCTTCACGAACGGGTTGTCCTCCGGCACGCGGCCGTCGTCCCTGATCCGGTGCACCTTGCCGTTCGGCCGCGCGAGATCCTGAGCGTCGTCCTTCTGGCCGCGCTCGCCGATCGTGAAGAACAGGTAGCCCTTGCCGTCGAAGACGAAGCGCGAGCCGAAGTGGACCGTTCCTGAGCGGTAGAGCTCCACAGGCGGGGCGAACAGCGTCTCTTGGTCGACGAGCCTGTCGCCCTTCAGGCGCGCCCGCATGACCCGAGTCATCGCCGAGGCGTCGGGACCCGGATGCGAGTACGACAGGTAGATCCACCCGTTCGTCGCGTAGTCGGGGTGCGCCGCCACGTCCAGCAGTCCGCCCTGGCCCTCCGGCCACACTGCCGGCACGCCGAACACGGGCTCCGAAGGCTTGCCCTTCTCGACGATGCGCAGCCGCCCCGGCTTCTCGGTGACGAGCATGCGTCCGTCCGGCAGGAACGCCAGCGACCACGGCGTGTCGAGGCCCTCCGCCACGGTCTCGACCCTGAAGGCGTGCTGTTCGCTCTTCACGACGGCGTCGCCCTGCGGCTTGGCGAAGACCGTCGAGGCGCGTCGGGCGGCGTCCGCCTTCTCGCGGATGAAGATGACGAGGGCGCGGATCTCCTGCTGGCTCATCATCGACCCGAAAGGCGGCATCCCGGCGTCGACGCGGCCGTCGCGGATCGACGCCGTGAGGCTCGCGTCGTCGCCGCCGTATTTCCACTCGTCGTCGAGCAGGCTCTTCGACTGACCGCCCTGGAGCTTCGCTCCATGGCAGGCCGAGCAGCGCTCGGCGTAGACCTCGGCCACCTTCCCGCTGCGCTCCTCCTGTGCCGCCGCGAGTGCGGCGCACGCCACGAGTCCCCCCGCGAGAGCCAGCGCCTTGCTGTTCTTCACCGAATCCTCCTGTGCCCTTGGCTGAAACCCACAGCATACCCGCGTCGCGACCACGGGTGGTGAGGGCGCATATGATGACGAGCGAGTGAGCCGCATCGGGACCTTCATCGACGCCGTGCTCCTGCTCGCCGTGGGATCGTCGTGCGCCCTGCTGGCGCCCGGCAAGGAGCCGCCGCCCGCCCGGGGCGTCGTGCTGGTGCTCGCGTCCGGCCTCGGCGGCGGAGTGCAAGCCAGTCGCACCCCGACGATCACCCGGCTCGCGGCGGGAGGCCGGGCGTTCGAGGCGGCCTTCGCGCCGGATCCCGAGCCCGCGGCCGCGCGCGCTGCCCTCGTGGGTCCGCTCGCCTCGTTGCTGCGCTCGCGCCGCCTCGCTGCCGCCGGGCTTGGTGACGCTGCGGCGCTCGCGACCGACACGAGTGCCCTGGACCTGCACCTGCCCGGCTCCGTCGCGGACGCTGCCGCCGCTGCCGGCCTCGAGACATGGCTGCGGGCGCGTCGCGAGCCGTTCGTCGTCCTCGTGGCGGTGGGCGGCGGCCCGCTGTGGCCGGCCCCGGCCCCCGCCACGCTCGCGGGGGCGTTCGCCCCGCCACTGCCCCGAATCGCCGTGGGGGAGCTGGGCTTCTCGGAGCGGCCCGGCGCGCAGCTGCGGCCGGCCGCCTGGTCGGAGCCGGCTCGGCAGAGGGCCGAGGCGACCCAGCTCGAGCGGGCGCTCGTGGCCGACCGCGAGCTTGGGGCGCTCCTCGCTCTCGTCGAGCGCGCGGCCCCGGGTGCCGCGGCGATCGTGGTCGGAGATCCGCCGCCCGACCGCGGCCTGCACGGACGTCTCGAGCGCGGCGACGCGCTCTTCGACGACACGCTGCGGACGACGCTCGTGGTCTCGACCCCGGGCCTGGCGCGGCCCGGGCGCGCTTCCAGGCGCCTCGTCTCGACGCTCGACGCGATCCCGACGCTGCTCGCGCTCGCGGGCGCGCCGCCCGAGCCCGGTGTCGAGGGCCGCAGCCTGATGCCGCTGCTCGCCGATCCTTCGAGCGAGGGGCGGAGCGAGGTCGTGTCGTCGGTCGCGCGTCGGGCCGGGCGGCTGGGGCGGAGCCTGCGCTCGGCGCGCTTTCGGTACACCGAGTGGCCCGACGGCAGCCGCGAGCTCTACGACCACGAGGCCGATCCGGGCGAGCACACGAACCTGGCGAGCCGCCCCGGGCACGCCGCGACGATTGCAGAGCTGGAGCGGGAGCTGGCGACAGACGACGCGACGCGTGAGCCCGAGGCGCCCGACGCCCCGCCCCGGACGACGGCGCACCCGCGCAACGTGGTGCTGATCGTCGTCGACGATCTCAGCACGCGCGTCGGCAGCTGGGGCGCGCCCGTCAAGACGCCGGCGATCGACCGGCTGGCGGCTCGCGGCGTTCGCTTCGACCGTGCCTACGCACAAGTGGCGATGTGCAGCCCCTCGCGCACCTCGATGCTCACGGGCTGGCGGCCCGAGCGCACCGGCGTCTGGCAGAACGAGGACCCGCCGCGCCCCGCTCGGGCCGTGCCGCTGCAGGAGCTCTTCGCGGCGCACGGCGCCGTGACCGCGGGGATCGGGAAGATCTACCACTCGCCCGCCGACTTCCGGTGGGACGTGCCGGAGACACAGCTGGACGAGCCCGAGGAGCACCCCGACCCGACGGAAGGCGGCCCCGGCCTGCCCGGAAGCCTGGCGGCGGGCCTGTGGGTGGCGGCGCCCGGCTCCGATGCCGATCAGCCCGACGGCCGGCGCGCCCGCCGTGCGGTGTCGCTCATCGAGCGCCAGGGGGCGCGTCCCTTCTTCCTCGCGCTCGGCCTGGTGCGCCCGCACCGCAAGTGGATCGCCCCGGCCCGTTACTTCGGCCTCTACCCCCCGGACTCGATCGTCCTCACGCCCTTTCCGGAGGACGATCTCGGAGACGTCCCGGCGATCGCGGTGAAGACGCAGCCCCAGCCGCTCCCGGGCCTGCCGCTCCTCGGCCGCGAGCCGCCCGGGCTCGTCCGAGATCCGGCACTGCGCCGGCAGGCGATCGCCGCCTACCAGGCCTGCGTCTCGTTCGCCGACGCGCAGGTGGGCCTCGTGCTCGACGCCCTCGACCGCCGCGACCGCTGGAAGGACACGGTCGTCGTCCTGGTGGGCGACAACGGCTTCCACCTCGGCGAGCACGCGGGCCTGCTGAGGAAGGACACGCTCTTCGAGGAAGCGCTGCGGGTTCCGCTGGTCGTGGCGGCGCCGGGCCTGCCGCATCCCGGTGCGGTGGTGCGCTCACCCGTCGAGCTGCTCGACGTCTACCCGACGATCGTCGAGCTGGCCGGGCTCGCGCCGGCTTCGGACCTGGACGGCCGGAGCCTCGTCCCGCTCCTCGAGAACCCCGAAGGGCCCGGCCGCGGCGTCGCCCGCTCCTGGCGACGCGTCCAACCGCCGGAGCGAGGGGTTTCGCTCCGCACCGAGCGCTTCCGCTACACGCTGTGGCCGGACGGCAGCGAGGAGCTGTACGAGCGGCGCGGGGCCGCACCCGAGTCGCAGAACCTCGCGGCGCGCCCGGAGTGGTCCAACCAGAGGTCTCAGCTGCGCGCGCGGCTCGAGGCGCTCGTGGCGGCGGTCCCGAAGGCGCCCTGAGCCCGATGCCCGCGCTCGTCCGACTCGACCGCGTCACCAAGGACTTCTCCGAGGGCCGCGAGCTGCGCCACGTGCTGAAGGACGCGTCTGTCTCGGTGGACGAGGGCGAGTTCGTGGCGATCCGCGGCAGGAGCGGCAGCGGCAAGAGCACCGTGCTCAACCTGGTGGCCGGCATCGACCGGCCGACGTCCGGCGAGATCTTCATCGGCGAGACGGCGCTCGGGCGGCTGTCTCCGCGCGAGCGGACGCTGCTGCGCCGCGACCAGGTGGGCTTCGTGTTCCAGTTCTTCAACCTGATCCCGACGCTCAGCGTGCTCGAGAACGTGCTGCTGCCCGCGGAGCTCGCGGGCCTGCGTGGCCTTCGCAGCCGGGCGCTCGAGCTCATCGAGCGCGTCGGTCTCGCAGACCGCCCCGGCGCGTTCCCGGACCGCCTCTCGGGCGGCGAGCAGCAGCGGGTGGCGATCGCGCGCGCGCTCGTGCGCGATCCGCGCCTGGTGCTGGCCGACGAGCCCACGGGCAACCTGGACGACGCCACCGGCGCGTCCGTGCTCGAGCTGCTCGACTCGGTGACGCGGCGGGCAGGCAAGACGCTGCTGCTCGTCACGCACAGCCGCGAGGTGGCGGCGCTCGCCGACCGCGAGCTGACGATCGAGAACGGTAGCTTCGTGTGATCCCGAACGGGCTGCTGCGCGCGGGCCTGCGCGATCTCGTGCGCCGGCCGCTGCACACGGGCCTGATGCTGCTCGGCGTCGCGCTCGGCGTGGCGGTGGTCGTCGCGATCGATCTCGCCAACTCCGCCGCTCGGCGCGGCTTCGCTCGCAGCTCCGAGGCCGTCCTGGGACGAGCCACCCACCAGGTGCGCGGCGGCTCCGCGGGTCTGCCCGAGGAGGTCTATCGCCGCCTTCGTGTCGATCACGGCGTACGCCCGAGCGCGCCGGTCGTGGAAGGGGTCGTGATCGCGCGGGACCTGCGCCAGCCGCTGCGCGTGCTGGGCATCGACCCGCTGGCCGAGGCGCCGTTCCGCGGCCACCTGGGCGCCGGGAAGCTCGCCGATCCGGCGTTTGCCGCGTTCGTCACCGATCCCTCGGCCGTCCTCGTCGGGGCCGCGTTCGCGGAGCGCCACGGTCTCGCTCCCGGCTCCTCGCTCCGCGTGCAGGCCGGCGACCGTCGCGAGACGCTGCGCGTTCTCGGCCTGGTGGAGAGCGCGAACCCGGAGGTCGGTCGCACGCTCGACGCCCTCCTGCTCCTCGACGTGGGCTCTGCACAGCGCCTGCTCGGGATGCCCGGCCGCATCAGCCACGTGGACCTGGTGCTCACCGACGCCGACGTCCGCTCCGTGGCGCGCTGGCTGCCGCCCGGCGCCCGCCTGGTCCGAGCGAGCGAGCAGGCCGAGGCGGTCGCGGAGCTCACCGCCGCGTTCGAGCTCAACCTCGTCGCCCTGAGCCTGCTCGCTCTCGTGGTCGGGATGTTCCTGGTCTACAACACCGTGCTGTTCGGTGTCGTCCAGCGGCGAGCCGTCTTCGGGACGCTGCGAACGCTCGGGACGACCCCCGGCCAGCTCTTCCGCCTGATCCTCGCCGAGACTCTGCTGACCGCCGCTCTCGGCGCGCTCGTCGGCGTCGGCCTCGGCTATGTCCTGGGCCAGTCCGCGGTCCGGCTGGTGACCCGCACCATCAACGACCTCTATTACGTGGTCTCGGTGAGCGGCGCGCCGCTCACCCTGGCGACGGCCGTGAAGGGTGTCGCGACGGGGCTCGGGGCGGCTCTCCTTGCGGCGCTCGGCCCGGCCCTGGAAGCGGCCCGCGTGGAGCCGGTCACGGCTCTGCGTCCGAGCACGTTCGAGACGCGGGCCCGCCGCCTCGTGCCCTGGCTCGCGCTCGCCGGCCTCGCCGTGTCCCTGCTGGGCGGCGCGGGCCTCGCCCTCGCCACGCGCTCGCTGCTCGTGAGCTTCGCGGCTCTCTTCGGGGTCGTGCTCGGGATCGCTCTCGTTGCGCCGGCATTCACCGTCGGCCTGATGTCGATCCTCCGTCCGGCGGCATCTCGCCTGCTCGGTCCCATCGGGCGCCTGGCCACCGGGACCGTGGCCCGCGCGGTGAGCCGCACCGGCGTCGCCGCCGCGGCGCTGATGGTCGCCGTGTCGGTCACGATCGGGGTGAGCGTGATGATCGCGAGCTTTCGCTCGACCGTCGCGAACTGGCTGGAGCTGACGCTCCAGGCCGACGTCTACGTTTCGGCTCCGTCTCCCGGGGGCCCCCGCAGCGGCGTCTCGCTCTCCGAGGACGTCCGCGGACTCGTGGCCGCGGTCCCGGGCGTCGCCGAGGTGGAGACGGTCCGGCTGGTCCTCGTGCCGAGCCCGCTGGGCGAGGTGCGGCTCACGGTCACGGGGACGCACGAGCGAAGCGCCTCTCGCTACCGGTTCCGCGACGCAGACCCGCGGGAGGCATGGGCGCGCGTTCGCGACGGTGCCGTGATCGTGAGCGAGCCCTTCGCGTTTCGCCACGGTCTTCCGCCGCACGGCGCAGCGGTGGCGCTGCAGACGGACCGGGGCGTGGCGCAGTTTCCCGTGGCGGGCGTCTACTACGACTACTCGACCGAGCAGGGGACGGTGCTCATGGTCCGCGAGGTCTACGAACGCTACTGGGACGATCGCGCGCTCAGCTCCGTCGCCGCGTACGTGGCCCCGGGCCACGATCCGGGCGCCGTGACCGACGCGGTGCGTCGCGCCGTGGGGGAGCGTGCGCTGCAGGTGGTCGAGAACCGGGCCCTGCGACGCGCGGCGCTGCGGGTCTTCGACCGCACCTTCGCGGTGACCCAGGCGCTGCGAGTGCTGGCCGTGGTCGTGGCCTTCATCGGCGTGTGGAGTGCGCTGCTCGCTCTGCAGGTCGAGCGCACCCGGGAGCTCGGCACGCTGCTGGCCCTCGGCCTGCTGCCGCGCCAGCTCTGGGGCCTGACGCTCGTCGAGACGGGTCTGATCGGCCTCGCGGCCGGCCTGCTGTCGCTGCCCACGGGCCTGGCGCTCGCTCTGATCCTGATCGAGGTCATCAACGTGCGCTCCTTCGGCTGGACCATGCAGCTCGAGCTGCCGCCGCTCGTCCTGGTCCAGGCGCTCGCGCTGAGCGTCGTGGCGGCGCTCCTGGCCGGCGTCTACCCGGTGCTGCGGCTCCAGCGCATGAGCGTGGCCGCTGCGCTCCGACAGGAGTAGACGATGAGGGCCCTGCCGGTCGTGGCCGCGCTCGTGGGCCTCGCCTTGCTTTGTCCGACCGCGCCCTACGCGCAGGCGCAGACGACCCTGAAGCTGGCGCCGGCGGAGCCGCTCGCCTTCGCCCGCGCCACGTCGCCGCGCGCGTTCCGGCTGCCCGAGGACCACGGGCCGCACTTCGAGTTCCAGACGGAGTGGTGGTACTACACCGGCCAGCTCGCAACCGCGGACGAGCGCCGTTTCGGGTTCCAGCTCACCTTCTTCCGGCGCGGCCTCTCGCCCGGACCGCCGCCCGTGGCGGGCCTCGCCACGAACCAGATCTACTTCGCTCACTTCGCCCTGACCGACGTCGGCGCGGGGCGTCATGCCTCGGCGGAGCGCCTGAGCCGGGGGGCAGCGGGTCTCGCCGGCGCGAGCGGTCAGCCCTTCCGCGTCTTCGTGGAGGACTGGACCGCCGTCGCGACCAGCCCCGACGGCGCCTCCGTGCGGGTGCAGGCGCGCAACGGCGGACTCGTCCTCGACCTCGAGCTACGAGCCACGAAAGCGCTCGTGGCCCACGGCGACCGCGGCCTTTCCCCGAAGAGCGACGCGCCCGGCAACGCGTCCCACTACGTCGGCTACACCCGCATGTCCGCGCGGGGCCGCGTGGGCACGGACGGCACCGGCACACCGGTCACAGGAGAAGCCTGGTTCGACCACGAGTGGAGCACGAGCGCACTCGGGCCTTTGGCGCTGGGTTGGGACTGGTTCAGCCTGCAGCTCGGCGAGGGCCGCGAGCTGATGCTCTTCGAGATCCGGCGTGCGGACGGAAGCTGGGAAGGGGCTTCGGGCGGGACGCTCGTCGCCCAGGACGGCCGCACGCGCCGATTGCGCTCTGCGGACTTCGAGATCACCGTGCTCGAGCGCTGGAGGAGCCCACACACCCGCGCCGACTATCCCGCGCGCTGGCGGCTCCGCGTGCCCTCCGAGGGGCTCGAGCTGGACGTGCAGCCTCTTCTGTCCGACCAGGAAATGCGGACGTCGTTCGTCTATTGGGAGGGTGCCGTGAGCGTGATCGGCACGAGCCGCGGCCGGCCTCTCACCGGGCGTGGCTACGTCGAGCTGACCGGCTACGCCCGCTCGATGCAGGGCGTATTCTAGCCGCCTACTTGCGGAGCAGCGCCTGCGAGTCCAGGACGACCGTGAGCGGCCTCGCGACCTCGTTCTCGACCGGCTCGACGACCAGGAACACCGACGCCGAGCGTCGGGCCAGCCGCTCGGACCTCGGCCGCGGTCGCGTCAGCGCGAAGCCGAAGAAGGCGTCGCTGAACCCCTCGAGACGGGTGACCTCCCGGCCGCCGAGCATGAGGCGGCAGCCTACACGCGCGGCGCTGGGTGCAAGAACCCTAGGGCTTCGGCCGTTCGGGGGAGCCCGGCCCGGCCGCCTTCCGGCGAAGGGCCTCGAGCCGTTTCACGAGATCGGGCCGTGGCTTCAGCGCCACAGCCCGCTCGAGAGCGGCGATGGCCAGTTCGGTCTGGCCGGCCTCCTCGCGCATCTCCGCGAGCATCCAGAGCCCGAACCAGGACAGGGGGAGGAGCTCGACGTTGAGCTCGAGCAGCGCCAGCGCCCCCGGCACGTCGCCGCCCTCCTGCGCCGTGTGGGCCACCTCCGTGAGCGCCACGTCGCCGAAGTCGTAGGCGTCGCCGCCGTAGTAGCGCTCGCGCAGCTCGCGGAAGCGCGCCGCGGCCGCGGTGGCGCCGCCCTTGCGATAGGCGAGGAGCAGCTCGTCGATCAACGAGCGCGGCCGAGTGATTCCGCGGTGGCACGTCGCACAGGTGACCGTCACGTTCGGGTCGGCTCGCTCGGCGAGCCGGGCGAGGTGCTCGCCGTTGATCGCCTGCACCATGCGGATCATCTGGCGCGCGGTCTTCTTGGCGGGCTTCGTGTCCGCCGCGAAGTCCATCGTCTCGAGCGGCTGACCCTCGGTCCCGACGTGGCAGTGTGTGCAGCGGACGCCGAGCGCCCGCGTGAACCCCCGCATCGCCTCGACCAGCTGCTTGACCGTCGTGCCCTCGGGCATCGCCTGCAGGTTCTTGAGCGATTCGGGCGGGAACTTGCCTTGTGCGTGTGTGGAAGTGGTCGCGATCAGCAGGGCGGCGCCCGCGGAGATCAGCACTCTTGCCCGAGCGTGCAGCGACATGACGCACTCCTCTCCTACGGCTCGACGAGAACCTTCAGACCCTCGCGGCGGGCGGCGAGCTCGAAGGCGGTGCGGGCCTCGGCGAGCGGGAAGCGGTGGGTTACGACCGAGCGCAGGTCGATCCGGCCGGCGAGCGCCAATGCGATCGCGCGCGGGTAGGTGTGCTTCATGCGCCGCACGAGCGAGATCGTGAGTCCCTTGCGCCGCGCGGGCGAGGCGGGGAAGCTCGTGCGCTCGTCGGAGGGGATGCCCGCGATGACCACGCGGCCTCCGGGGCGCACGGCCTCGACGGCGGCGTCTATGGCCTGCTGCATGCCGGCAGCCTCGATCGCGACGTCGAGTCCGAAGCCGCCGGCAGCCGTCGCGACCGCGCGGGCTTCGTTCCCGTCGGCGGGGAAGACCCGGGCGCCGAGGGCTCGCGCGGCCTCGAGTCGGTGCGGGCGCGAGGCGAGGTCGGTCGCGAAGAGTGTCGACGCGCCGGCGAGGCGGGCGGCCTGCAGGATGAAGAGGCCGATCGGCCCGCTGCCGAAGACGCCGACGGTCATACCCGGGCGGACGTGGGCCAGATCGACCGTGTGCAGCGCCACGCCGAAGGGCTCGAGCATCGCCCCGTCGGCCGCGGTCAGGCCTTCCGGCAGCGGGATCAGGCAGTGACGCGGCCAGGCCATCCACTCCCGCATCGAGCCGTCGTCCCTGCCGAGGCCCGAGAAGCGGACCTCCGGACACAGGTTCGGGTGGCCCTCGTGGCACAAGGCACATTGCCCGCACGCGATCGCGGGCTCGATCGCGACGAGCTGCCCGTCCTCGGTGCGTCCGGCCATCTCGTGGCCGGGAACGGTCGGACGCTCGAGCCGCAGCCCCCCGATCCCGCCCTCCTCGAAGAAGTGGAGGTCCGAGCCGCACAAGCCGATCGCCTCGACGCGCACGAGCGTCTCGCCAGCCCCCGGCCCGGGCCGGGCCTCGTCGTGGATCCGCACGTCTCTCACGCCGTGAAGGCGCGCGGCTCGCATGAGCTCTCCTTCACTTCTGCCCGTAGTACGCGCCCTTGCCGTGCTTGCGCAGGAAGTGCTTGTCGACCAGGAAGCGCGCGGGAGGCCTGACGCGCGCGCCGGTCGCGCGCACCAGGATCTCGAGCCGCGCCACCAGCTCCAGCGCGCGCGCGTTCTCGACGGCGGACAGGGCGTCCGTGCCCCACGCGAACGGGCCGTGCTGCCGCACCAACACGGCGGGGAGGTCGTCGGGCGACAGGCCGCTCTTGCGGAACAGCTGGACGATCACCCGGCCGGTGTTCCGCTCGTAGTCGCCCGCCACCTCGCGCTCGGTCAGCGCGCGCGTCACCGGCACGTCGCCGCGGAAGTGATCGGCGTGGGTCGTGCCCAGGCAGCGGACCCCGAGGCCGGACTGGGCGAGCGCCACAGCACTCTCGGAGTGGGTGTGCACGATGCCGCCACAACCGGGAAACGCGCGATAGAGCTCGAGGTGCGTCGGGGTGTCCGAGGACGGGCGCAGGCCGCGGCCGATCACCTCGCCCGTCGCGAGCGAGATCGGCACGAGCTGCGACGCCGTGAGCATTCCATACGGCACGCCGCTGGGCTTGATCAGGAAGAGGCCCGCTGCGCGGTCGACTCCGGACACGTTGCCGAACGTGCCCGAGACCAGGCCACTGCCGGCCAGCTCCATGTTGGCGCGGTAGACCTCGTCCCGAAGTCGGGATGACGCTCGGCTCATGCTGAATGCCTCAATTCGAGACCTGACCCCGCAGGGCGAGCAGGCGTTTCATCAGCGTTGGCAGGTCGGCCTTCGCTCCCGGGACGCCCCCGAAGCTGTCGTGGAGCTCGCGGTAGATCGCGTAGAGAGTGTCGTAGGCACACGCCGCCGCGGGGTCAGGGTCGAAGCGCCGCGCGGCGAGCCGCGTCATCTTCGTCTGTGCCGCCTCGAAGCTGGCATGGCCGCCCGCGGCCTCGCCGGCGGTGACGGCGGCGGCGACCGCCGACCCGAGGGCCGGCGTCTGGGCCGAGCCCGCGACGAGCATGGGGCTGCCGAGCACGTCGGCGTAGATCTGCATGAAGACGTCGTTCTTCTCCGCGATGCCCCCGCAGCAGACGACGCGCTCGACCGCGACGCCGTGCTCGCGGAGACGCTCCACGATGGCGCGGGCACCGAACGCCGTCGCCTCGACGAGCGCCCGATAGATCTCGGCCCGCGTCGTGTGCAGCGTCTGGCCCAGGATCAGGCCCGTGAGCCGCGGGTCCACGAGGATCGTGCGGTTGCCGTTGTTCCAGTCGAGCGCCACGAGGCCCGACTGGCCGGGCCGCAGCTGCGCCGCCTCGGCCGAGAGCCGGGCGTGAAGCGCCGCGTCGCCCTCGCACACGACCTCGACCCACCAGCGGAGCAGGTCGCCCACCGCCGACTGGCCGGCCTCGATCCCGTGGTAGCCGGGCAGGATCGAGCCGGGCACGATCCCGCAGATGCCTGGCACGTCGGGCGGCGCGGCCTGGCCCGGCAGGACCGCGCAGTCGCAGGTGGACGTGCCAATGATCTTGACGAGCGTGCCCGCCGTGACCCCGGCGCCCACCGCCCCGAGGTGCGCGTCGAAGGCGCCCATCGCGATCGGGATGCCCTCGGGCAGGCGAAGGCGTGAGGCCCATTCCGTACACAACCGACCCGTCGGCCGGTCGAGCGTGTGCGCTTCGTCGTAGAGCCGCTCGCGGAGCAAGCCGAGCTTCGGGTCGAGGCGCGCCAGGAATTCCTTCGACGGCAGTCCGCCCCACGTACGCGAGTACATGGCCTTGTGGCCCGCGGCGCACACGCCTCGCTCGATCCGGCGCGGGTCGCTCACGCCCGCGAGCAGCGCCGGGACGAAGTCGGCGAGCTCGACCCAGCTCCAGGCGGCGTCGAAGACGTCGGGCGCGACCTTCAGGCAGTGCCAGATCTTCGACCAGAACCACTCGGACGAGTAGACGCCGCCGATCGGCGCGAGATACTGCGGCGCGTGCTCACGCGCGGCGCGCGTTATGGCCGCCGCCTCGTCGGCCCCGGTGTGGTCCTTCCACAGCCAGGCGTGGGCGGCGAGGTTCGCTTTCCAGCGCGGGTCGAGCGCGAGCGGTCGGTTCTCCCGGTCCACCGGGATCGGCGTCGAGCCCGTGGTGTCCACTCCGATCCCGATTACCGCCTGCCGCGAGAACCCGGTCTCCGCCTCGGCCGCCGCCAGCGCCGCAGCCACCGACCGCTCGAGGCCGAGCACGTAGTCGGCGGGATTCTGGCGCGCCAGGTGCGGGTCCTTTGCGTCGACGAGCACGCCCTGCTCGCCCGACGGGTAGTCGAAGACCGCCGTGCCGAGCTCGCGCCCGTCCGCGCAATCGACGACCAGCGCCCGCACCGAGCTCGTGCCGTAATCGACACCGATCGTGAAAGCTCGCTTCATCGCCTCAGGCGCATTCTCACCGAGCGCTCGCTGCTGGGCAAGGAGCGCGGCGAGACAACCGGGACTCGCTGACGTAGGCTCTTGCGATCGGTTTATTCGAGGGAGTGGCCATGGCACGCAGGAGCGAGATGTCGCGCCGCAAGGCGCTCAGCATGGCGGTACGCGGGACCTTCGCCTCGTCCGTCGTCGCGGCGGGCTTCCCTGCGATCGTGCCCGCGTCCGTCTTCGGCGCGGGCGCCCCGAGCAACCGCATCAACGTCGGAGCGATCGGCACGGGACGCATATCGCGGGGCCACGACATGCCGGGCATCTGGAAGTACGACCAGGCGCGGATCGTCGCCGTCTGCGACCTCGACAGCCGCCGGATGGAAGACGCCAAGGTCCTCGTCAACGGCTACTACAGCAAGAAGACCGGCAAGCCGTACGACGGCGTCGCGGGCTACCTCGACTACAAGCAGCTGCTCGCGAGCAAGGACGTGGACGCCGTCGTGATATCCACGCCAGACCACTGGCACGCCCTGATTGCGATCACGGCGGTCGAAGCCGGCAAGGACGTCTACCTGCAGAAGCCGGCGTCGCTCACGATCGCCGAGGGCCGGGCGCTCAGCAACGCCGTTCACCGGACGGGGCGCATCTTCCAGATCGGGAGCCAGCAGCGCTCGGCAGCGCAGTTCCGCTACGCGGCTGAGCTCGTGCGCAACGGACGCGTCGGCGAGCTCAAGACGGTGTACGTGGGCCTCCCCGGCGACCCAGCGGGCGACGACGAGCCGGAGATGCCGGTTCCGAAGGACCTCGACTACGAGAAGTGGCTGGGATCGACGCCCTGGGTCTACTACACCGAGAAGCGGGTGCACCCGCAGCAAGGCTACGGCCGCCCGGGTTGGCTGCGCTGCGAGCAATTCGGCGCCGGGATGATCACCGGCTGGGGCGCCCACCACCTCGACAGCGCCCACTGGGCGATGGGGACGGAGTACACGGGTCCCGTCGAGATCTCGGGCACCGCGGAGTTTCCGAAGCGCGGCCTGTGGGACGTCCACGGCCCTTTCCGGACCGAGGGCGTGTACGCGGACGGCGTGCGCATGATCGTGAGCGGCGAGTTCCCCAACGGGATCAAGTTCGAGGGAAGCGAAGGCTGGATCTTCGTCTCGCGCGGCAACGAGACGGTCACGGCGAGCGACCCGGTCGCCAAGCTGAAGGACGCCCAGGCGCTCTCCGCCAGCGAGCCCAAGATCATCACCTCGGCGATCGGGCCGGACGAGATCCACCTCTACGAGAGCAAGGACCAGCACGGCAACTGGCTCGATTGCGTCCGCTCGCGCCAGCAGCCGATCGCGCCGGTGGAGGTGGCCCACCGCTCCTGCTCCGCGTGCCTGCTCCACCACATCGCGATGAAGACAGGGCGCAAGCTCTACTGGGACCCGATCAAGGAGCGTTTCAGGAACGACGACGATGCGAACGCGATGCTGTCGCGGCCCCAGCGCTGGCCGTACGGCCTCGGCTAGGCGGCGCCGCACACGCCATGGAATCTCCGTTCCACGTCGCGGCATCCAGCAGCCCGGCCAGCGTACCGGCGCGCCCACCGGATCCGTGCTCGCTCGTGCTGTTCGGCGCCACCGGCGACCTCGCGCACCGCAAGATCGTGCCGGCGCTGTTCGAGCTCTCGCAGAAAGCCGAGCTGCCCTCGCCCTTCGGCATGGTCGCGAGCAGCACGTCGGTCGGGCCGGCCGAGGCCTACCGCGACCAGCTGCGGCAGTCGCTCGAGCGCTTCTCCGGCCGGCCCGCCGACCCGACGGCCTGGACGGCCTTCGCCTCCGGCATCGACACGGTCGCGGGCGACTACACGAAGCCGGAGGCCTTCGCCGCGCTGCGCGCGGCCATCTCGAGCGCCGAGGAGCGCCGCGCGACGCCCAGAAACCGCCTGTTCTACCTGGCGGTGCCGCCGGCGCAGTTCGCCCCGATCCTCGAGGGCCTGCGTGCGTCCGGCCTGATCCACCCGCCGAACGGATCCCCCTGGTCGCGGGTCGTGATCGAGAAGCCGTTCGGGCGCGATCTGGCTTCCGCGCGCGAGCTCAATCGCCTGGTGGCGACCGTGCTCGACGAGCGCCAGACCTTCCGGATCGACCACTACCTGGGCAAGGAGACCGTCCAGAACATCCTGGTGTTCCGCTTCGGCAACTCGATCCTGGAGCCGCTGTGGAATCGCAAGTACGTCGACCACGTGCAGATCACGATGGCCGAGGAGATCGGCGTCGAGCGGCGCGGCAAGTTCTACGACGCGAACGGCGTCGTGCGCGATGTGATGCAGAACCACCTGCTGCAGCTGATGGCGCTGGTGGCGATGGAGCTGCCGGCGACCTTCGCGGCCGACGACGTGCGCGACGAGAAGCTGAAGCTGCTGCGCTCGATACGGCCGGTCGCGCCGGAGGACGCCGTCCACGGCCAGTACGCGGGCTATCGCGAGGAGCAGGGCGTCGCGGCGGGCTCGCGCACGCCCACGTATGCCGCGCTGCGCCTGCACGTCGACAACTGGCGCTGGCAGGGCGTGCCCTTCTACATCCGCGCGGGCAAGCGCCTCGCCCGCCGCACGACCGAGGTCTCGGTCCACTTCCAGCAGATTCCGTTCTGCCTGTTCGGGCGCGAAGACGTGTGCCAGCTGATCGAGCCGAACGTGCTGGTGCTGCGGATCCAGCCCGACGAAGGGATCGCGTTCAAGATCGCGAGCAAGGTCCCCGGCGACGACCTCACCGTCGGCAGCGTGACGATGGACTTCTCCTACGCGGCCGCCTTCCACCGGCAGCCGGGCGAAGCCTACGAGAAGCTGCTGCTCGACGCGATGCGCGGCGACGCCACGCTGTTCGCGCGCCGCGACGGCGACGAGCAGGCGTGGTCGCTGCTCGAGCCGCTGCTCGGGAGATGGCAGAGTTCGTCCGAGGAGCCGGCCGTGTATGCCGGCGGCAGCGACGGCCCGCGCGAGGCGGAGCGATTGCTGCGGCAGGACGGGCACCGCTGGCGCCCGCTCGCCGGCGTGAAGTGACCCCGGGACTCGTCGTCGTGCCGGACGGGCGCGCCCTGGCGCGCCGCGCGGCGGAACGGATCGTGGAGTGGACGCGCGCGGCCGTGGCCGAGCGCGGCCGCTGCAGCGTCGCGCTCGCCGGCGGTGGGACGCCACGCGCGACTTACGAGGTGCTCGGCGCGTCGGCGCTCGCCGCCGCGCTCCCCTGGGGTGCGATCGACTGGTACTTCGGCGACGAGCGCGCCGTGCCCCCCGATCACCTCGAGAGCAACTACCGCTCCGCGCGGGAATCGCTGTTCGCGGGCCGGCCCGAGGCTCTCGCGCGCGTGCATCGGATGCCCGCCGACGCCGCCGATCTCGACGAGGCCGCGCGCGCCTACGCGGAGCTGCTGCCGAAGCCGCTCGACCTGATCCTGCTCGGCATCGGCGAGGATGGCCACACCGCCTCGCTGTTCCCGGGCTCACCCGTCCTCGCCGAGCGCGTCGCTCGCGTTGCGGTGGCGACCGGGCCCAAGCCGCCGAACCCGCGCCTCACCGTCACCCCGCGCGTGATCGAGGCGGCGCACGAGCTATTGGTGCTCGTGAGCGGAGCGGGGAAGGCCGAGGCGCTCGCACACGCGCTCGAGGGGCCGCTCGACGTGACCGCCGTGCCGGCGCAGCTTGCCCGGCGGGGGACGTGGATCGTGGACGCCGCCGCCGCGGCCGGCCTCGGGCGCAAGTGAGCGCTGCGCCGCGCACGGAGCGCATCGCGCTCGTGGTGGCGACGCTCGCGTCCTTTCTCACGCCCTTCATGGGCTCGGCCACGAACGTCGCGCTGCCTGCGATCGGCCGCGAGATGGCGCTCGATGCGGTCGCCTTGAGCTGGGTGGCGACCGCCTACCTGCTGTCGGCCGCCGTCTTTCTCGTCCCCTTCGGGAAGCTGGCCGACATCCACGGCAGGAAGCGCGTTTTCGTGGTCGGGCTCCTCGTCTACACCGCGACATCGGCGCTGTGTGCCATCGCGCCGTCCTTCCCGTTCCTGCTCGCGGGCCGGGTGGCCCAGGGCATTGGCGGCGGGATGATCTTCGGCACCGGTGTCGCTTTGCTCACCTCGATCTTCCCCCCGGGAAAGCGGGGCCTGGCGCTCGGGGTGAACGTGGCCGCCGTGTACCTCGGCCTCTCGCTCGGGCCTCCGCTCGGGGGCCTGCTGACGCAGCAGCTCGGCTGGCGCAGCGTCTTCCTGGCCAACGTGGTCCTGGGCGCGGGGGCGGCCGCGCTCGCCGCGTGGGGACTCCGAGGCGAGTGGAAGGAGTCGCCGGGCGATCGCCTGGACGGGAAAGGCGCGGTCCTCTACGGGGCCGGGCTCTGCGTGCTCATGTACGGCCTCGGACAGCTGCCGGCTGCGAGGGGTGCAGGGCTCGCGCTGCTCGGCCTCGTCCTGCTCGCGGCGTTCGTCGCATGGGAGCGCCGCGCCGCGTACCCGCTGCTCGAGATGGCGCTCTTCGCGCAGAACCGCGTCTTCGCGTTCTCGAACCTGGCCGCGCTCATCAACTACGCGGCCACGTTCGCAGTGGGCTTCCTGCTCAGCCTCTACCTCCAATCCGTCCGCGGCCTGAGCGCGCAGGCGACGGGGGCCCTGCTCGCCGCCCAGCCGCTCGTGCAAGCAGGGCTCTCGCCCTTTGCCGGGCGGCTCTCCGACCGCGTGGACCCCAGGCTCGTCGCCTCCGTGGGCATGGGCCTGATCGCCGTCGGCCTCGCCCTGCTGGCGTTCGTGGGACCCTCAACGCCTGCCGGATTCGTGGTCGGCTGCCTGGTCCTGCTCGGCGCCGGCTTCGGACTCTTCTCCTCGCCCAACACGAACGCCGTCATGGGGAGCGTGGAGCGGCGGTCTTACGGCGTCGCGTCCGCGACGCTCGCGACCATGCGCCTCGTGGGGCAGATGCTGAGCATGGGCCTGGCGAGCCTGGTCCTCGCCGTGTTCGCCGGCCGCGAGGCGGTCGGACCCGGCCGCGCCGGCGGCTTCGTGGCCGGCATGCACGTGGCCTTCGCAGTCTACGCGCTGCTGTGCGTGGCGGGAGTGTTCGCCTCGCTCGCGCGGGGGCGTTCGGCCACACCACCCTGACACGCTAGTCTAGGCGCCCGGGCGGTAGCCCTCCGGGTGTGCCTGCATCCAGTCCCAGGCCGAGCGCACGATCGCGCCGAGCGCCGCTTGCCGCGGCGTCCAGCCGAGCACCGCGCGGGCGCGTGAGGCGTCGGCC
>DATEUE010000084.1:0-8649 GCA_035283305.1 Vicinamibacteria bacterium
TCGGCCAGGATGCGCGCGATGTCGTCGTCCGGGATCATGGTGGTGAGGCCGTCCGAGCACAAGAGCAGCATGTCCCCCGCCGCCATGCGACGGGACTGGATGTCCACCACCAGGTCGGCGCGGCCGCCGAGCGCCCGAGTCACCACGTTGCGCAGCGGATGGCTGCGGGCCTGCTCGGGCGAGATCGCACCGTTCTCGATCTGCTCGTTGACCCAGGAGTGGTCGCGCGTGAGCAGCTCGATCTCGCCGTCGCTCCACAGGTAGATGCGGCTGTCGCCCACGTGGGCGAGGTTGGCGACGTCGCCGTCCACCAGCACCGCGGCGACGGTGGTGGCCATGCCCTCGTACTCCGCGCTCTCACGCGTCGCCTCGAGCACCCGCGAGTTGGCGTGGCGAACGGCCGTCTTCAGGCGGTTGCCCTCGTAGGAGATCGAGTCGTCGAGGCCGAACGGCCAGGTGATCTCCTGGTTGCCGCCCGTGAGCGCCACGAACTCCGCGATCGCCTCGACCGCCACCCGCGAGGCGACCTCGCCGGCGGCGTGGCCGCCCATGCCGTCGGCCACCACGTAGAGCTTCTGCTCCTCGTTGAGGAAGAGCGAGTCCTCGTTGCCCTTGCGCTTGCGGCCGACGTCGCTCACCGCCTCGCTCGTGATGCGCACGCCGCTCACCGCTTCTCGACGCCCAGCTCGGCCGCGAGCTTCAAGAGCCGCGCGTCGCGCGGGGCGAGCCGCAGCGCCGCTTCCACGGCCTTCTGCGCCCTGAGCCGCAAGCCCTGGCGTGCCAGCACGGTCGCGAGCTCGGCATGCACCGCAGCGTTCTGGGGCGCAAGCTGCGCGACCCGTTCGAGCACCTGGACCGCCTCGCGTGCCGCCTGCGGCACCCGCGCGAGCGCGCGCCCCAGCGCCAGCTGGTAGGCGAGCTGGCCCGGGGCGTGGTGCACGGCCGTGTGCAGCAGCGTCACCGCTTCGTCGATCTGTCCGCCCTCGAGCGCCGCCTGCGCGCGCTCGTAGGCGTCGGTCGCGATCTCCTCGGCCGTGCGCGGCACGGGCCTGTCGCGGCTCGCGTCATACTCCTGGCGGCTCTTCGGGTTGGCGAGCGCGTTGAACGCGGTGGTGATGTCCTGGAACGTCGACTGTGCGCGCTTCTTCTCGGCTTCGTCCCGGAAGCGGTCGGGGTGCTTCTCGCGCGCCAGGCGCGCGTAGGCCTGGCGGATCTCGGCCACCGAAGCCTGCGGGCTGACGCCGAGAAGTTGATAGTAGTCGGCCATGGCGGAGCTTACTGCTTCTTCTGACCCTGACCCTCGCCCTTCACGAACTTCTGGGCCTGCTTGCGCACGGGCTCCGGCACGTTGCGGTCCACGGCAATGCCCTTGACGTCACGCGGGTTGAGGCGGGGCACCATGCTCAGCGCGATTCCAATCGGGGTCCTCGGGTTGCGCACCAGGTTGTTGAGCACAGTGTACCTTTTCGTCCACTCCCGGTGGTTGCCGATCGTGCGAAGGATCTCGTCGGAGACGCTCTTCATGGCCGAGATCGACTCGATCTCGGCCTCGGTGATGCGGGGGCTGCCGAGCACCGCGGTCGAGACCAGGCGGTTGGGGTCCCGGATCAGGATCGTGCGCTCCTCGCGCGAGCCCTTGAGCGCGGTGATGATCTTCTCCGCCGTGTTGAGGCGGTAGATCTTCTGGACGGCGCTCACCTTCTCGGTCTGCTGGCGCTCCTCTTCCGAGAGATAGCGGACGACCGCCTCCTCCTCCGTCATGAAGATGTCGCCCGCGGGAATCACCTCGGGCTCGGGCTCCACGGGCGGCGGCTCGGGTGCGGGCGCGGGCGCGGGGGCCGCGGGCTCCGGCTGCTCGCCGATCCGGAACGTCTCGCGCAGCTCCCTCAGCCGCCGCTTCTGGTCGTTGCTGAGGCCCGCGTTGGCCTCGAGGGCGACGAGCAGCGACGTGCGGCGCAGCAGGCGCGTCTGGTTGATCACGACGAGCTCGGCGAGCGCCTGCGGCAGGGTCCCCGCGAGCTGCTCGATCGTCTCGTCGGGGAGCGAGTGGTTCTGCAGCGCCGCCTCGCGCAGCTCCGGCTCGGCGCGACGGCTGACGGCCCAGCCGAGCACGCTGGGCGGCGTGTCCCGGCTCTTCAGGATCGGCAGCAGCTCGGCAACCGGGAAGGCCGTGAGCGACGCCTCGGCCGCCCCGCGCACGCCCTCGTCCGGGTCGGCGACGAGCCCGGTCCACATCTCCAGCAGGTCTTCCGGCTTGAGGGGCAGCAGCCCCTGCGCCGCCATGAGCCGCAGGTCGCGGGCGACCCCGCCGCGCCTGAACTGGGCGACCAGCGGGTTGGTGGCTCGGGTCTCAGCCATTCAGCCTAGCCGCTGCGGCCGTCGGGCTGCGCCGCGTCGTCCTGCTCGACGAGGTCGGGCAGGTTCTGCCGCGTGATGACGATGTTCTTGCGGACCTCGCCGCTGCGTCCGAGCGGCAGCGCGGGACGGTCGTTGACGCGGATGCTGAGCCCGCCGGCATTGCCGACGGAGAGCACGATCTCGCCACGCGCCTCGAAGGTCTGCGACTCGCCCTGGGCCAATACGCGGTTGACCAGCGTGGCGCCGTCTGCCCGCAGCTCCACCCAGCAGTCGGCCTGTGCGGTCATCGTCAGCACCAGGCTGTCGCCGCTCCCCGCCTCGCTCGCGAGCGCGGGCGAGGGGTAGACCCGATCGGTCGGCAGCACCACCGGCGCGGCGAGCGGCGTGGGCGAGGGCGAAGGCGGCGCCTGCGGCGTGCCGCGGCGCAGCGTCAGCGCCACCGCCGCGACAGCCACCAACGCCAGGAATATGTGGCCCAGCGGCAAGGGGCCGCGGCGGACCGGCATTGGAGCGGGCTTGCGCTCCGGCGCCAGCTCCCCGTGCGCTTCCACGAAGTCGGCCACCGTCCGCTCCGCGTCGAGCCCCAGGAAGAGCGCGTACTGCTTCGCGAACGCGCGCGGGAAGAGCCCCCCCGGCAGCGCCTCGACGCGGTCCTCTTCGAGCGCCTGCAGGAAGCGCACGCCGATCCTGGTTCCGTCCGCGATCTCGCGCAGGCTCACGCCGCGCAACTCGCGTTCTCTCCGCAGCTTCTCGCCGAACGAGCCCATGGCTTCCGCCTTCTCGGCCCAGACGGGCCGCAGCCCGGGGATTCTAGTGCCCCCGTTTGGGGGGTGTCAAGTGCATCTCATTGAGCCGTCGAGGATTGGCCGCGTCAGATGGGCTCGTTTTCCCGCTCCAGCACCTCGCGCGCCGCGGCGCGAACCAGCGGCCGCAGCGTCTCGTCGAACGCGACGCGGCGCAGGTCGCGCGGCACCAGCGACAGGATCTGCGGCAGGCCGAGCGCGAGCGGCGTCTTCGGCTGCAGCACGAGCGCGAGCTTCACCGCGTAGCTCGCCTGCCAGCGCTGCGCGGCCGCCACGGCCTCGACGAGCGCCGGGCGCACGTCGTCGCGCCGCAGGGCGGTCGTCACGTCTTCCTCGCGCAGCCGCGCGTTGACGAGCGCTGCCTCGGCCACCTGCCGCTCGCCGTCCGCCAACAGCAGCGGGAGCAGCGCCGGCGTTGCGAGCCGCGCGAGCGTGATGCGATCGCCGAGCCGCATGTCGGCGAGGCCGTCCTTCAGCAGCGACTCCGCGCGCGAGCGAACGGCGGCCGCGACCCGCAGCGTCGCGGCGACCTCGGCGAGGTCGCGCCAGTACAGCGCGGAGACCAGCTTCAGCGACAACACCCGCGGCGCCCGCGGGTGGAGCACCACGCGCGCCAGCACCCGCGGCCGCTCGGACCAGGGCGGCACGGATGCCACGGCTTCGAGGAACGCCACGGGCACCGCCCGGTGGAGCACCGCTGCCAGGACCGTTTCGTCCGCGCAGGCGGCGACGAGCTCGCGCGCACGCGCCCGGCTCTCGCCGGCGCGGAGAGCATCGGCGAACAGCGCGTCGACCGAGGCCGCGGCGCGGTCGGGCTTCATGGGGTCGCGCGCTCTTCGCCTCAGTCGCGAGCGGCGTCGCCTGTGAGCCGGGCGTGCAGGTCACGCGTTGCCAGCGCCAGGTTGACGAGGCCGACGCCGGTCACGGCCCCGCGCGTGAACGCGTTCAGCAGCACCCCGCGGGCACCCGGCCACAGCTGCAGCAGCCAGTTCGATTCCCAGAGCTCGACCCCGAAGACGGACATCCACGGGGCGAACACCAGGACCACGCCGACGACCAGCGAGCTCAGGATCGAGAGCAGTGCGGCCAAGGGTGTCTTGCCCGGCGCATCATCTGCCGAGCTGGCGCACCTTGTCGGCGACGTCCCGGAAGGAGGCGTCCTGTCCGTAGAGCTCGGTGAAGAGGGCGAGCGCGCGGCCGCCCTCGCCGGCCTGCTCGAGGGCACTCGCGAGGTCGTAGCGCAGCCCCTGGTACTCCTCGTCGCTGCGGCCCGGGGCCTGCAGCCCCTTCTCGAACCACTTCACGGCGAGCTTGGGCATGCCCTTCTCGATGAAGCAGATCCCGAGCATGCTCGCACACTCGAGCAGGCGCCCCTCGTCCTTCGCCGCGAGCTGGAACTCCGCGATCGCTTCGTCGACGAGACCCATCTCCTTGTAGGCGATCCCGAGGTTGTAGCGCGTCTCGTAGTCCTCCTTGCCGAGCTGCTTGTCGACGCCCTTCTGGAACTCGCGAAAGATGTCGGCGAGCGAAGCATCGCCGAGGTCCGTGCTGGCGGGAGCGGCCGACGGCTCCTCGGCCACGGCCGGCTGCGCGCCGAAGAGACCCCCGAGCTCGGAGGCGAGGTCGAAGCCCTCACCGTTTCCGCCGGCCCCGGCGGGCTCCGGCACGGGCGCCGTCGGCAACGAGGTCGACGGGGTGAACTCCAGGAAGCCCTCGCCCAGCTGGAGCGGCTCCTCGGTCGTGGCCTCGGCAGTGGGCTCCGCCGGGGACTCGCCCAGCAGCGAGTCCATCTCCGAGGCCCCCTCGACTTCGAGCCCGAGCTCCGCCAGGCGCTGCACGAGCGCGGGGTACGCGCTGAGGCGCGCCCCGACTTCGCCGAGCACGCCCCGCGCGTCGTCGACGAAGCCCATGGACACGTAGGACTCGATCTCGTCGATGGCACGCCGCAGGTCCGCGGGGATGCCGGAGACCGCGCCAGCCGGTGCCGGAGCGGCCTGGGGAGCGCGCAGCCCGGTCGTGACCTGGGGCGCGGGCGCGGGCGGCGCTTCGTACAGGTCGAAGCCCTCCGGCGCAGCCGGCTCCTCGTCGAGGAACTGGCCACCGATCTCCCCTGCCGGAGCGAGGTCGGTCGCTTCGAACTCATGGGGCGGCTCCGGCGCCGCCTCTTCGCCCATCTCGACGTACTCGAGGTCCTCGTCCGGCGATGCCGGCGCGGCAGGCTCCTCGACCGCGATATCCATCTCGATCTCGGCGAGGGGCGGCGCCGCCGCAAGCGGAGGCGCCGTGCGCGGGGTAGCGGGCGAGACCGGCACCGGCACGGGTGCGGCGGCCGGAGCCTCCGGCGCGGCGACGGGGCCGACGAGCGCGTCGGCATCGGCGTCGGCGCGCGCGGCCTTGTCGGTCTCGCCCTTCAGCCGGTGGACCTCGGCCATGACGCGCAGCTTCTGGGCCTGGGCCGCGTTGTCGCCCTTCTCCTTGAAGATCTCAGCGAGCTCCTGGAGCGCCTCGATGTTGTCCGGGAAGCGCCCGAGCACCGCCTCGAACTGGTCCTTCGCCTTGTCGCCGAGGCCGTACTTGCGGAAGACGCGGCCCTCGGCGAGGTGCTCGGAGATGAACTCCTGGTCGTCGGGCGAGAGCGGCCCCGAGAGCTCGATGCCGGGGGGCCGTCCGGGTTTCGGAGCCGGCGAGGTGGCGAGCGGGGGCCCGGCCGCCTTTTTCGCCTGCTGAGCGAGGTCGACCTCGAAGTTGCCCCCGGCCACGACGCCCTTCTGCTCGCGCAGCCAGTGCAGCTTGGTGCGGTGCTGCTCGTTGTGCGGCTCGAGCTGGAGCAGCATCTCGAGGATCGAGGCCGCCTGCTCGAGCCCACCCGTCGCCATGTAGGCCTCGACCATCTGGCCGTAGGTCTGGGCCACCAGCATGTCGTTCTTGGACAGCCGGTAGAGCTCGACGAGCTTGGCGAGGCTCTTGAAGTGCTGCGCGTGGCGCTGGACGATCTGCTGGAGCAGGGCCGCGCCGCGCTCGGTCTGACGGCGCTCCACCAGCCTGTCGACCACCGGCAGCAGGTTGTCGAACGCCTCGTCGTAGCGTCCCTCCGCGAGGTACACCTGCCCGAGCTGCTGGCGCGCGTCCTGGTCGCTCGAGTCGCGCTGCAAGAGCGCCTCGAGCGTGCGGCGCGCCTCCTGTGCGCGCTTGGCGCCCAGGAAGGCCTCGGCCAGGCGCAGCGAGATCTCGCGGTCGGCCGGGGTCGCGCGGCGTGCCTCCTCGAGCAGCTCGATCGCGCGCGGGTAGTCCTTTTGCACGATGTGCACGTGCGCCGCCGCCGACAGCAGGCGCGGGCTGCGCGGCCCCGAGCGCAGCGACTTGTCGATGAGCTGCAGCGCCTCGGCCAGGTGGCCCTTCTTCAGCAGCTCGTCGGCGATCGCGATGTACTCGCCGGCCGCCTTCTCCTGGTGACCCTCGCGCGCGTAGAGCTCGGCGAGCTTGATCCTCACCTTCATGTCGGCGGGATCGACCTCGGCCAGCCGGCGCAGCACGTCGCCGGCCTCGCGCATGCGGTTGCGCTTGACGTACTCGTCGAACACGGCGCCGAAGGTCTGCTTGGCCTCGGCCTGGAGTCCCTGGCGCGCGTAGAGGTCACCGAGTGCCAGGTAGCCCTCGACGAGCGAAGGGTCGTTGCGCAGGACCTTCTTCCAGACCGCGATCGACTTCAAGTAGAAGCCGTCGTCGGCGAAGTAGCGCGCGACTTTGACGTACTGCTCGTTCGCCTCCTTGAGCTTGTTCAGCTTGGCGTAGAGGTCGCCGATCCGGTTGACCGTGTTCCAGTCGCGGGGATTGTCCTGGACGATCTGCTTCAGCAGGTCGATCGCCTTGTCGAAGCGGTTGGCCTTCTCCGCCGCGTCGGCGTCCTGCTTGAGCTTGATCGGGCTGTCCTTCTTCGCCACGCTAGCCCCGCGCCCTCACGAGAAGAGCCATGCCTGCGTGGTGCCGGAGAAGCTCCGGCGGTGGATCGGAGACGGCCCGAGGCGCCGCAGCGCTAGACGGTGCTCCTCGCTGCCGTAGCCCATGTTGTGGGCCAGATCGTAGCCGGGATGCGCGAGGTCGAGCTCGCGCATCAGGGCGTCGCGGGTTACCTTCGCCAGGATCGAGGCTGCGGCGATCGACGCCGATTGCGCGTCGCCCTTGACGATCGGCAGCTGCTCGACGTCTAGACCGGGCACGCGCAGCGCGTCTATCAGCAGCAAGTCGGGCTCGAGCGGCAGCGCCCGCACGGCCTGCCGCATGGCCACGAGCGTCGCGCGCAGGATGTTGATGCGGTCGATCTCGGCGTGGTCGACGATCCCCACCCCGAAGGCCTGCGCCGCCTCGCGGATGCGGGCCGCGAGCGCCTCACGCTGCCGGGGAGTGAGCCGCTTCGAGTCGTCGAGCCCGTCGCAGGGAAATCCCGGGCCGAGGACGACCGCGGCCGCGACCACCGGGCCGCAGAGCGCTCCGCGCCCCACCTCGTCGACGCCGGCGACGACCGCGTGGCCCGTGGCACGAGCCTCCTCCTCGAAGCGCAGGGAGCAGACGAGCTCGACTCCGCGGTGCACGGCCCTTCGCTTGCCCCGCCTCGACGCCCCTACCATCGCGCCTCTCGTTCCTCGCCGCCCGCGAAGGGCGCGCGCGAGGGCCCTTGTTCCTCGTGAAGCCCTACGCCTCCTGGGCCTGTGCCTCCACCCGTTTCTCCTTCATGCGCGAGGCCTTGCCCTTGCGCTCCCGCAGGAAGTAGAGCTTGGCGCGACGCACGCGTGCGTGCTTGACCACCTCGATCCGCTCGATGGTCCGCGCATGCAGCGGGAAGATCCGCTCCACTCCGGTACCGAAGGAGACCTTGCGCACCGTCATCGTCGCGCGGGTGCCGCTGCCCCGCAGCCCGATCACGATGCCCTCGAAGACCTGGACGCGCTCGCGCTCGGTCTCCTTGGCCTTGCCCTTCTCCTCCTTGACGGAGGTTTCCTTGACGCGCACGTGGACCTTCACCGTGTCGCCGGGGTTGAGCTGCGGCAGCTTCTTGAGCTCCGCCGCCTCGACTGTTTCGATTGCCTTCGCCTTCATGGTCTTGTTCCGTCCCTATTTGTGAATGACAGCGGGGTTTTTGTAAAGCGCCCCGGGCCCGCCCGCCCGGTCCGCGTCTTCGATCTCTCGGACGAGCGCCTCGTCCTCGCGCGTCAGGCTCGCCGCGGCGAGGAGCTCCGGCCGTCGCTCGCGCGTGGCCCGCAAGGACTCGCGGCGGCGCCAGGCGCTGATGCGCGCGTGGTCGCCCGACAGCAACACCTCCGGCACGCGCGCACCGCGCCACTCGGCAGGCCGCGTGTAGTGCGGCCAGTCCAGAAGGCCGGCCTCGAACGAGTCGTCTCCGGCGGAGCCTTCGTCGCCGAGGGCGCCCGGCAGCAGCCGCACGGTGGCCTCCACCACGGCGAGCGCCGCGGTCTCGCCGCCGGTCAGCACG
>DATEUE010000085.1:0-8447 GCA_035283305.1 Vicinamibacteria bacterium
GGCGCCTGCGCAGCCCCTCGATAATGGTAGTCAGCTTCCGGCATTCGTCGCACGACAGGTCCGTCGTGGGACACGGCACGCCGTCCGCCTGCATCTCCGCGCAGCCGGGCGCCGCCACGAAGTCGCACAGCTCACCGACCAGGGTCGTCATGAGATCGCGCAGGCGGCTCGGTGGGATCTCCCGCAGCGTGAGCAGCAGCTTCTGCTCGTCCGCGTTCAAGGGAATGAGACCCTCTCCGCTCATGCGTCCCCCTTCCCCGCTTCCGCGGCTTTCTCAATGCCCCGGGCGAATGCTTCCTCGTTGAGTGGGATGAGCGCGCACTTCTCGGAGAGCGCCTCGCGGACCGCGCTCAGGAACGTCTCCTTCGGGAAGAGCCGCGTCGCCTCCGAGAGCGCCCCGAGGGCCACGATGTTCTTCACGATGATCTTGCCGAGCGAGGCGGCGATCTGGGTGAACGGAACGCCCACCGTCTTCACTCCCGGCCGCAGCGCCGGCAGCGCCGGTACCACCGAGCTGTCGTAGACGACGACACCGCCCTCCACCACGTGCGGCGCGAACTTCGCGACGCTCGGTGCGTTGAATGCCACGAGCACGTGCGGCTCCGGCGCGGCGGGCGAGAGCACCTCGTGCCTGGCGATGCGCACGTCCGCGTAGGACGTCCCGCCGCGCGACTCGGGGCCGTAGCTCGGGATGTGCGTCGCGTCGAAGCCCTCGTTGATCGCCGCGCGCGCGAGAAGCAGTGCCGCGGTCTGGGCCCCGTCGCCGCCGGCCCCGGCCAGCTTGACGGCGATGTCGTCACCCCAGGGCGTGCGCGGGAAGCCCTCGCAGAAGCGCGGGGCCGCCTGACTCGATCCGCCGATCATCTCCAGCATCTTCTCGGGCGCGAAGCTCGGGGGCGAGGGCAGCGGCCACGCCTCCTGGCGCGCGACGTCCTTCTTCACCCCGAGCGGGTAGAGGGGAACCATCTTCTCCTTGACCCACTTCTCGTTCTCGACCGGGGTCAGCTTCAGGTGGGTCGGGCACTCGGCCAGCACCTCGACGAAGGAGAAGCCCTTCCCCTCGACCTGCAGCCGGATCGCCTTCTTGATCGCCTTCTCCGCCTTCACCCGGTTCTTGGCGTCGAAGAGGGCCACCCGCTCGACGTAGATCGGCCCGTCGAGCCCGGCCATCAGCTCCGCGACCTTGAGCGGCTGGCCCATGAAGCCGGTGCGGCCGTAGGGGCTCGTCGCCGTCTTCTGGTCCATCAGCGTCGTCGGGGCCATCTGGCCGCCCGTCATGCCGTAGACCGCGTTGTTGACGAAGATCACGCTGATCGGGATGCCGAGCTGCGCGACGCTCACGATCTCGGCGAGGCCGATCGAGGCGAGGTCGCCGTCGCCCTGATAGCTGATCACGATCGACTCGGGGTTTGCGAGCTTGTGGCCGAGGGCCACCGCGGGAGCGCGGCCGTGCGCGGCCTGCGTGTTGCCGACGTCAAAGTAGTAGTACAGGAACACGGCGCAGCCGACCGGCGAGACGGCCACCGTGCGGTCCTGGATGCCCAGCTCGCGGATGGCGTCCGCCATGTACTTGTGGGCGAGACCGTGGCCGCAGCCCGGGCAATAGTGGGTGCTCTGCCCCTTCAGGCCGTCGCCGTGGCCGTGGCGCTCGAAGCGCTCGTAGAAGACGCTCATACCGCCACCCCCTCGTGGCTGCGGGCCGCGCGGGCGGCCATGACGCGCTCCACGATCTCCGCCTGCTGCGGCAGGACGCCGCCCTGACGGCGCACGTGGTCGATCGGCGGGGCCTGGAGGCCCGCCTTCGAGAGGGCCAGCCGCAGCTCGTCCTCGAGCTGTCCACTCGACGCCTCGACCACCACGATGCGCTCGGCCTTCGGGACGAGCGGCGCAAGCGCCTTCACCGGGAAGGGCCAGAGCGTGAGGGGCCGGAACAGGCCCGCCCGCACCCCCTGTTTCCGGAGCGTCTCGACGGCGCCCTTAGCCATCCGCGCGGGCGTGTTGCAGGCCACCACCAGCACCTCGGCGTCCTCGCAGCGGAAGAGGTCCGCCCGCTGCTCGGCCTCGGTCATCGCGGCGTACTTCGCGTCGAGGTGGATGTTGTGGGCCTCGAGGTCGGCCTCATCCAGCTGGATCGACGAGATCAGGTTCCCGCGGTGGGCGGCGTCTCCCCAGACCGCCCACTCGGGCAGGCCCGGCTTCAGCATCGTCGTCGGCAGCGCCACCTTGCCGGTCATCTGCCCCAGGTAGCCGTCGCAGAGGACCACGACCGGGTTGCGATACTTGAACGACAGGCCGAAGGCCAGCATCGTGAGGTCCAGCATCTCCTGCGGGGTCGACGGCGTCAGCACGATGCCATGCGTATTCCCGTGGCCAAGGCCGCGGCACGCGAGCTTGATGTCCGCCTGCTCCGGGGCGATGTTGCCGAGGCCGGGGCCGCCGCGCATCACGTTCACGAAGACGCCCGGCACCTCGGCGCCGATCATGTACGAGATCCCCTCGAGCATCAGGCTGAAGCCGGGCGACGAGGTGAAGGTCATCGCTCGCAGCCCCGCCCCACCGCAGCCGTACATCATGTTGACGGTGGCCACCTCGCTCACCGCTTGGACGAAGACGCCGTCGAGCTTGGGCAGCAGCTTCGCCATCAGCTCCGCGCCCTCCGTGGACGGGGTGATGGGATACCCAAAGAAGTGCCGGCAGCCCGCGAGCAAGGCGCCGACCGCGGATGCGTAGGTGCCCTTGGTCACGAGCGGGCGCGTCTCGGGCAGCGGCAGCCGCTCGGCCGGGATCGGCTGCGCCCTCCTGGCCTCGACCGGCCTCGGACCGAAGGTCTTCGCCGGGTCCACGAGCTCGAAGTCGGTTCCCGGCTCCGGGGAGAGGCCGTACGGCTCCGGGCAGGCGGTCATGCACAGGCCGCAGGCCGAGCAGTTCGCGAGGTCGAGGACGACCGGCACCAGCCCCGTGCGAGGGTCGATCTCGGTCCCCATCTCGATGCAGTGGCGGGCGCAGGCTTCGATGCAGCGTCCACAGCCCTTGCAGTACTGCGGCAGCAGGACGGGCTTGGGCTTCTCGACGGTCGTGGGCATCCCTTTGGTTCCTCGCGTCCAAAGGGTGCAAACTCCTCGCCAAGCCCCAAGTGCCGTCGATCGTGACCATTCCGCCGATGCCGGGCCCAGCATCGCGCAAGGCTTGCGCGGGGCAAACTGGTCCGGCGAACTTGTTCCGGGCGCAGGTGACGCTCTCCACGAGGCGCGTGACTCTCCAAGAGCGGCACTCGTAGGTGCGCGAAAAAGGCCGGCCTTCTTTGAGCCAGGGGGGCGCCGCCCCCCCTGGACCCCCGGGGTTGCCGCTTCGAGGCTAGGCGGCGGCTTCGGCGGCCGTCAGCTCGACGGGCTCCCCGGCGGTGCGCGTCTTTGCGACGACCAGGTAGATCGCGGGCACGACGAACAGCGTGAACAACGTGCCGATCACCATGCCGCTCACGAGCACGATGCCGATGCTGTTGCGCGCCCCGGCGCCGGGGCCCGTGGCGAGCACGAGCGGGAAGTGGCCCATCACCGTCGCGGCCGTCGTCATCAGGATCGGCCGCAGCCGCGTCGCGGAGGCCTCGACCACCGCCGCGAGCTTCAGGCACCCCTGCTCCTGCAAGTGGTTCGCGAACTCCACGATCAGGATCCCGTTCTTCGCCACGAGCCCCACGAGCGTGATCAGACCCACCTGGCTGTAGATGTTGAGCGTCGTGAGGCCGAGGAACGAGAAGACGAGCGCGCCGGAGACAGCGAGCGGCACCGAGCCCGCCAGGATGATGAACGGGTCGCGGAAGCTCTCGAACTGGGCCGCGAGCACCAGGTAGATCAGGATCGCCGACAGCAGAAACGTCGCCAGGAACTGGCCGCTCTCGGTGCGCAGCTGCCGCGACTCGCCCGCGTAGTCGACGCTGAAACCGGGGGGCAGGATCGCCGCGGCCTCCTTCTCCAGCACCGCGAGCGCCTGGTCGAGCGGCACCGTCGGCGGGATGACACCTTGGATCCGCACCGCGTTCAGCTGCTGGAAGCGCTTCAGCTCGCGCGGCTCGGTCGTGTTCCTGAGCGTAGCGAAGGTCGAGAGCGGCACGAGCTTCCCGCCCGCGCCCGTCACGTGGATCTGGGCGAGCTGCTCCGGCGCCAGCCTCTCGCTGCGCTTCACCTGCGGGATCACCTTGTAGCTGCGCCCCTGGATGCTGAAGCGGTTCACGTAGTCGCCGCCCAGCAGCGTCGCGAGGTCGCGCCCGGCCTGGCTCAGGTCGACGCCCTGCGCGCGCAGCTTGTCGCGGTCGAACACCACCTCGGACTGTGGCTGGTCGAACTTCAGGTCCGAGTCCGCGAAGAAGTAGAGCCCGCTCGCGAAGGCCTTGCCCACCAGCTTGTTGGCGATCTCGACCAGCCGCTCCGGCTCGGCCGTCGAGGCGATCACGAGGTCCACCGGGAAGTCGCCGCCGCCCGGCAGCGGCTGCGGCGTCATCGGGATCACCCGCACGCCCGCGATCGCCGCGAGCTTCCCGGACGACTCCATCAGCAGCTGCCCGGTCGTCTTCTTCCGCTCGCTCCACGGCTTCGTGACCATGCCGCCGAAGCCCCCCGTCGGGGTCGTGATCTGGAAGCTGTGCGCGGTTTCGGGGAAGGACGTGTAGACGTCCTGGACCTTGGCCGCGAACAGCTTGGTCTGGTCGAGCGTCGAGTTGGCGGAGGCCTGCACGATGCCGAAGACGACGCCCTGGTCCTCCATCGGCGCCAGCTCCTTGTCCGAGAACAGGTAGAGCGGCACCATCAACGCGACCACCAGCCCCCACAGCCACAGCACCGAGCCGCGATCGCCGAGCGTCCAGCCGAGGGCGCGCGCGTACCAGGCGCGGACCTCCTCGAAGCGGCGGTTCACGAAGCCGGCGAAGCCGCGCTCGGCGTCTCCCGAGCGCAGCAGCCGCGAGCCCATCATCGGCGACAGCGTGAGCGCCACGACCCCCGAGACGATCACCGCTCCGGCCAGCGTGAACGCGAACTCGCGGAAGAGGGCGCCCGTCAGGCCGCCCTGGATCGCGACCGGCGTGTAGACCGCGGCGAGCGTGATGGTCATGGCGATGATCGGCCCCACCAGCTCGCGCGCGGCGTCGCGTGCGGCTTGCAGCGGGCGCGCGCCCTGCTGGAGGTGGCGCTCGACGTTCTCGACCATGACGATCGCGTCGTCGACCACCAGTCCGACCGAGAGCACGATCGCCAAGAGCGTCAGCAGGTTGATCGTGAAGCCGGCGACGAGCATCAGGAACACGGCACCGACGAGCGAGATCGGGATCGCCACCACCGGGATCAGCACCGCCCGCAGCGAGCCGAGGAACAGGTAGATCACCACGATCACGATCAGCAGCGTCTCGCTGAGCGTCTTCAGCACCTCGTCGATCGCGTCCTGGATGTACTCGGTCGCGTCGTAGGGGATGCCGGCCCGCACGCCCGCCGGCAGGCGCGCCTCGATGCCCTTCATCTCCTCGCGCACCCGGGCGATCACCTCGAGCGAGTTGGCGGAGGGCAGCACCCAGATGCCCATGAAGGTCGCGGTCTGGCCGTCGAAGCGGACGTCCTCCTCGTAGTTCTCCGCCCCCAGCACCACGTCGGCGATCTCGCCGAGACGCACGAGCGCGCCGTCCTTCTGCTTCACCACCAGCTGGCGGAACTCCTCCGGCGTCTTGAGGTTCGTGTTCGCGACCAGGTTCACCGAGACCATCGAGCCCTTGGTGCGGCCGAGCGCCGAGAGGTAGTTGTTGCGCGCGAGCGCTTCCTGCACGTCGGAAGGCGAGATCTCGAGAGCCGCCATCCGGTCCGGCTTGAGCCAGACGCGCATCGCGAAGGTGCGGTCGCCCAGGATGTCGGCGCGCTGCACGCCCGAGATCGCGCTGAGCCGCGGCTGCACCACGCGAGTCAGGTAGTCGGTGATCTGGTTCTGGTCGAGCTCGTCCGAGGCGAAGCCTACGTACATCGAGGCGAACTGCGAGTCCGCCGTCTCGAGCTCGATGATCGGGGCCTCGGCCTCCGGCGGCAGGTCGTTGCGCAGCTGCGCCACCTTGGCCTGGATCTGCGTGAGCGCCGCGCTCGTGTCGTAGTTGAGCTTGAGGTGCACCGTGATCGTGCTCACGCCCGAGGTGCTCTGCGACTCGAGGTAGTCGATGCCGTCGGCGCTCGCGATCACCCGCTCGAGCGGGGTGGTGATGAAGCCGCGCACCAGGTCGGCGCTGGCTCCGACGTAGGCGGTCGAGACGCGGATCACCGCGATGTCGCTGCGCGGGTACTGGCGCACGCTCAGCGAGCGGATCGACCACAGCCCCGCGATCAGGATCACGAGGCTCACCACGACCGCGAGCACCGGCCGGCGAACGAAGACGTCCGTGAAACGCATCAGTTGTCCTCGGGCCGCGGCCGCGGGTCGTTGGCGGGCTGCACCTCGTTGTTCACCCGCACCGCCCCGCCGCTGCGCAGCTTGAACGCCCCCGAGCTCACCACCTCGGCGCCGGCCTCGATGCCGGAGAGCACCGCCACCTGGTCGCCACGCGTCCCGCCGAGCTTGACGAACTGCTGGGTCACGACCTTCCCCGCCTCGGCGTTCTTCGCGTCGGCCGCCGAGACGACGAACACGGAGTCCCCGTAGGGCGCGTAGCTGATCGCCGAGGCCGGCAGCACCAGCGCCTGAACTCCCTCGCCCGTCGCGACCCGCGCCTCGACGAACATCCCGGAGTGGAGCTCCCCCTTCGGGTTGGCGAGCGTCGCCTGGACCTGCACGTTGCGGGTGGCCGCGTCCACGACCGAGTCGACAGCGCTGATGCGGCCGGCCATCTCGGGGCCGTCGATTCCGGAGACGCTCACGCGCACCTCGCGTCCGACGCGCACCTCGCCGACCTGCTGCTGCGGCACCGAGAAGTTCACGTAGATCGGGTCGAGCGCCTGCAGCGGCACGATCGGGTCGCCCGCGTTCAGGTACTGCCCGAGGTCGACCTGGCGGATCCCGAGCATGCCGGAGAACGGGGCCCGGATCTCTTTGCGCTCGATGGTCGCCTGGATCTCACCGACCCGCGCCTCCGCCTGCTTGTGCTCCGCGCTCACGCGGTCGAGCTCGGCCTCGGCCACGATCCCCTGCGCCACGAGCCCGCGCACGCGTTCGAGGTTCATGCGCGCGAGCTCGCGCTGCGCCTCGGCGGCGGCGAGCTGCGCCCGCTCCTGGCGCGCGTCGAGGCGGACGAGCAGCTCGCCCTCCCGCACCGGACGCCCGGACTCGAAGGCCAGCGTCTCGACGACACCGGGCAGGTCGGCGCTCAAGGTGACGCCGCGGACGGCCCGCACCGTGCCCACGGCCGCGAGGGTCGTCGGCCACCGCTCCGAGCGCGCCAGGATCGTCGTGACGGCCTCGGGCGGAGGCTGGAAGGACGACGCCTGCGCGATCGCCGCCTGGATCTGCAGCACCTTGACCGCTCCCAGCCCGAACACGGCGCCGGTCGCGACCATCAGCACGAGCCATGTCCGCCTGGTCATCGCACGCTCCTTTGTCGGGCCGGACGCCGGGACCGACCCCTTCGGCCAGTCGTTCTTGGGGATCCTCAACCATGGACGTTTCGGGCGGATTCGCCGATCCATGAAAAGACGTCAGGGCCCGTATGCAGGGGCCGAGGGCCCGAGGCTGTGGGAGGGAGGCCGGGGGGGTGGGGCTGCTCTGGTGCGCCCGCCGGGACTCGAACCCGGAACCCCGAGCTTAAAAGGCTCTTGCTCTACCGTTGAGCTACGGGCGCGACCCCCGTAGCCCTCGATGGTAGCACGCGCGCCGGGGCCGCCTGCTCACTCGAACCAGCGTGCGAGGGCGCTCTGGGCACGGAGGATCGTCTCCTCGCGGTCGGGGCCGGTCGAGACGACGCCGATCTCCACGCCCGCGAGCTCGCCCAGCCGTTCCACGTAGCGGCGAGCGTTCTCGGGCAGGTCGCGCCACTCCCGCGCGCCCACGCTCGGCGTACGCCAGCCGGGCAGCGTCTCGTAGACGGGCTCGCAAGCTTCGAGCACCGAGCTGTCGGCCGGCATCTCGTCGAGCACCCCGCCCTCGAAGCGATAGCCGGTGCAGACCGAGATCTCCGGGAGCTCGTCCAGCACGTCGAGCTTGGTGATCGCGAGCGTGTCGAAGCCGTTGAGGCGGACCGCGTAGCGGACGGCCACCGCGTCGAAGAAGCCGCAGCGCCGCGGCCTCCCGGTGGTGGCCCCGTACTCGCCGCCTCGCTCCCGCAGCGCGTGGGCCAGATCGCCGTCGAGCTCGCTCGGGAACGGCCCCGTGCCGACCCGCGTGCAGTAGGCCTTCGCCACGCCCAGGACACCGTCGATCCGCGTGGGTGGCACGCCGGTCCCGGTGGCAGCCCCCCCCGCCGCGGCGGCCGAGCAGGTGACGTAGGGGTA
>DATEUE010000086.1:0-19440 GCA_035283305.1 Vicinamibacteria bacterium
GGGGTGACTGCGGCGGCGCCCGCCGCGGACTTGTGCTGGCCCACGAAGACGCGCGACGCGCGCGCCACGCGCCCGTGGAGCCTGTAGCCCCGCAGCACCTCGCGCACCACCACGTGGTCGTGCTCGGGTTCGTCGACGGGCTGCGTGCCGACCGCTTCGCTCACGGCGGGGTCGTAGGGCAGGCCCAGGACGGGGATGCGCTCGAGGCCCTCCTGCTGCAGGGTCTGGAGCAGCTGGGTGCGCACGAGGATCAAGCCCTCGATCAGGGGGTTGCCCGCGTAGGTCTGCTCGGCCGCCTCGAGCGCCCGGTCGAGGTTGTCGAGGATGTCGATGAACTTGAGGAGCAGCTTCTCGTGGCGCTTGTTGAACGTGCGCTCGACGTCCCGGGTGACACGATCGCGGAACCCCTCGTTCTCGGTCTTGACCTTGCGGTAGGCGGTGAGGACCTCGGTCAGGCGGTCCTCGGCGAGCCGGGCCCGGCGCTCGAACGCCTCGGCCTCGCCGGCCTCCGGCGGAGGTTCGAGGGCCTCTTCGGCGGTGGGCGGGATCTCCGACTTGTCGTTTTCTGGCCCGTCAGGTTCGTCGACGGGATCCTGGCTCAAAGTGCCCCCCGGGCGAAGACCAACCATTATAGCCTTGGCGGGCCGGGGGGCGTGGCGATCAGGGTCACGATATCCGCGACATTCGTGCCCGTGGGGCCGGTCAGAATGAGATCGCCGAGTGGACCCAGGTAGTTGCGGGTGTCGCTCGCAGCCAGGAAAACGGCCGGCGGAGCAAGGCCCAGCCGGGCGCCGCGGGCGGTCGTGGTGTCGTCGACGATCCCTCCGGCGCCGTCGCTCGCGCCGTCGACACCGTCCGTGGCCAGGAAGGCGGCGACCGCCGGTGCCGGAAAGCCCTCCAGGGCCTGCGCGGCCGCGACCGCCAGCTCCTGGTTCCGGCCGCCCTGGCCGCGGCCCCGGACGGTCACCGTCGTTTCCCCTCCCGCGAGGAGGCAGACCGGGGCGGACGACGGGGTCGCGTGATCGACCGACTCGCGGAGGATCGCCACCAGCACGCGGGCGGCCTCCCGCGCCTCGCCTTCGAGCCGGGTGGTGAGGACGACCGGGCGCAGCCCGAGCCGTCGCGCCTCGCGCGCCGCGGCCATCACGCTGATGCGGCCGCTCCCCACGATGCGCGTCGCGACGCGGCGGAAGACGGGCGCGCCCGGCTTGGGGGTCTCGGCGACCTCGCCGCGCGCGCCTGCCGCGAGCCGCTCGCGCACGGCGGCCGGGACGTCGCCGATCACGCCGCGCGCCTCGAGCACGGCCAGCGCCTCGGCAAACGTGGTCGGGTCGGGCTCGGTGGGGCCCGATCCGATCGTGGAGAGGTCGTCGCCCACCACGTCGGACAGGACCAGCGCGACCACGCGCGCGGGCGCGGCGGCCCGCGCCAGCCCGCCGCCCTTGAGCCGCGACAGGTGCTTGCGCACGCCGTTCAGCTCGTGGATCGAGGCTCCCGAGCGCAGCAGCAGCGAGGTGGTGAGCGCCTTGTCGGCGAGGCTCACGCCCTCGGCTGGAGCCGGCAGCAGCGCGGAGGCGCCTCCCGAGAGCAACACCAGCAGCAGGTCGTCCTGGCCCAGGCCCCGCGCCAGCGACTCGACCTCCGCCGCGGCCGAGAGCCCCCGCTCGTCGGGCAGCGGGTGGCCCGCGGTGCGCACGCGGACGCGCTGCAGCGTGGCCTCGCCTGTCGTCACCGCGAGGCCGACCGCGAGTCGGGGGCCCAGCCGCTCCTCGGCCGCGCCGGCCATTGCCACGGCCGCCTTGCCGACCGCGACGAGCGCGATGCGGCCGCGCTTCAGCGAGTGGCGCACGCCCGCCACCTCGAGATGGCCTCCTCGAACACGAAGCTCGGAGCGGACGAGATGCCCAGGCTCGGCGGCGTCCAGGGCACTCTCGAGGATGCGGGCCGCGGCGGCGCGCAGGCGCGCGCGGGACGTCAATGCGAAAGCCGCGGGTCGCGGTCGCTCAGCCGGCTCAGGGCCTCGAAGCTCTGCAGGACGCTTGCGGCGAGCTCTGGGAAGTGCTCGAGGCAGCACAGCTCGTCGAGGCGGGCGCAGAACGCCCGGCAACGATCGGCGACCTCCCGGTTGTTCTCGTCGAGGATCCCCTGGATCTGCAAGTACTCGATGTGACGCAGGAATTCTTCGCGGTAGAAGTTCGAGAGGGCCGTGCGTCTCACCACGTCCATCCTAGCCTCCGGCGTCCGCCAGCCCGTCGGCCATCACCGAGGGCGTTTACGTTTTTTCACGTTAGAACACAGTTTGAGGCAATGTCAAGATGCTCAGCCGAGCGGCAGGTGAGGCTCGGCGTTCAGGCCCAGGTCGCCGCGCACGCCCCGCCCCAGGCTCACGTACCCTGCCGCCGCGATCATCGCGGCGTTGTCGGTGGTGAGCTCGAGCGGCGGGATGAAGACCGGCAGGCCGAGCTCGCGTGCCGCACGCTCGGCCTCGCTCCGCAGCAGCGTGTTCGCCGCGACACCGCCGGTCAGGATCAGGCTGCGCGGGTGGTGGGCTCTGGCTGCCTTCGCGAGTCCCCTCACGAGCGCGTCCACGACCGTGCGTTGGAACGACGCCACGAGGTCGCGCACCGGCTTCGGGACAAAGGCCGGGTCGGCCACGGGCGGGATCCCCTCGCGCCGGACGTGGAGCAGCACCGCCGTCTTGATCCCGCTGAACGAGAAGTCAGAGCGACCGTCCTTGATGCGTGCCACCGTGAACTCCACCGCGCGGTCGTCGGCACCGCGCGAGAGGCGGTCGATGACCGGGCCGCCGGGATAGCCGAGCCCCAGCAGCTTCGCGACCTTGTCGAACGCCTCGCCGGCCGCGTCGTCACGGGTGCGGCCCAGGAGCTGGTGTGTGCCCTCTTCGGGCACTGCGTAGAGGCTCGTGTGCCCGCCCGAGACCACGAGTGCCACGGCCGGGAGCGGGATGTCTCCGTGCGCCAGGAACGCCGCCGCGACGTGGCCCGCCACGTGGTGCACGGGGACGAGCGGCTTGCCGTGGACGAGTGCGATCGCCTTGGCTGCCTGCAGGCCCACGAGCAGCGAGCCCACCAGCCCCGGGCCCTGCGTCACCGCGACGGCCGCCAGCTCCTCGAAGCGCGTCTGGGCTTCGGCCATCGCCGCCTCCACTACCGGAGCGATCGCCTCGATGTGGTGGCGCGAGGCGAGCTCCGGCACGACGCCGCCGTAGGCGGCGTGAATGTCGACCTGGCTCGCGACGACGTTCGAGAGGATGCGCCGGCCGTCCTCGACGATGGCGGCCGCGGTCTCGTCGCAGGAGGTCTCGATGCCGAGGACGCGCAGGCCGGCCGGGCCGGACATGCGGCCTACTTCGCGCCCGCGTCCGGGCCGGCGAAGCAGTAGAGCGAAGCGCGGGTCCGCAGGTAGAGCCGCCCGTCGGCGAGGGCCGGGGTCGCGGCCACCTCCTCCGCCAGGTCGGAGACGGAGACGAGCTCCTGCTCGGCACCCGCCTTCAGCACGCTCGCGATGCCGCTGCGGCTCACGAAGTAGACCTTGCCGTCGCCGGCCACCGGCGAGGCGTAGTACGAGTCGACGGCGTCGCGCAGGCGGCCCGCCTTCAGCACCGCGCCGCTCGCCGGGTCGAGCGTCGTGAGGATGCCGCCGTCGTTGATCATGTAGAGCACACCGCGATAGAGCACGGGCGTCGGCAGCTGCGGCACCGAGCGGCGGTGCTTCCACAGGAAGCCGCTGTGCGTCACGTCGCCTTTGAGATCGCTGCGAAAGGCGAGCAGCCCGTTCTCCGCGCCCATCATCGCGAGGTTCGTCTTCCACTCGCTCTCGGACACGACGCCGTCGTGGTCGAGGTCGATGAAGTCGAAGTACTCGCGGCTCGTGGCGTCGGCCTCGGCCTTCGTGACGCGGCCGTCGCGGTCTTTGTCCTGGGCCGCTCGCCAGTCGGCGTAGGGCGGCAGCTTGGGCTGCTGTCCCGGCTCGTTGAGCGGGCTGCCGTAGCCCACGGCGTAGACCGCGTTCCCGTCGAGCACGGCTCCGGACTTCATCTCCGAGGGCAGCCCACCGGCGAACCACGCGGAAGCGCCGCTCGCGAGGTCGTAGGCGTCGAGGCGGAACGAGCCCGGCAGTACCACCTGCGCCTGCGCGCCGGGGCACTCGAGCACAACCGGGGTCGAGTGTCCGGAGAGCGCTTCCGGGCGGGACACGCGCCATCGCTCGCGGCCGGTGGTGGCGTCGAAGGCCGCCACGAACGACCCGAGCGACTGGTCACAGGCCAGCACCACGAGCCCTCCGGCCAGGATCGGCGAGGCGCCCATGCCGTACACGTTGTCGAAAGGCCCGAGCGGCGTGCGCCAGAGCTCGCGCCCGTCGTGGTCGTAGGCCACGAGCCCCGTGTCCCCGAAGAAGACCACGACCCGCTCGGCGTCCACTGCCGCGCTCGGCGAGGCCGGCCCGTTGCGGCGGTCGAGCTTCTCGCGCCGCATCCGCGGGGCCTCGCGGCGCCACAGCTCCCGGCCGCTGGTCCGGTCGAGGCACAGCACGAGCAGGCTTTCGCCCTCGTAGGCCGTCAGGAACAGCCGATCACCGAAGAGCACGGGCGACGAGTAGCCGGGCGGCACCGCGACCTTCCAGACGGCCGCAGCGGGAGCGAGCGAGGCCGGCAGCGAGCGGCCCTCGGCGACGCCCGAGCCGTTCGGGCCGCGGAAGCGCGGCCAATCGGCGGCCGAGAGGGGTAGGGCGGCGCAGAGCGCGAGCAGGACGAGGGCGGGCCAGCTCATGCCACGGCGAGCTTCCTGAGGCTGTCCACGAAGGGAGGCCGCGCCACGCCGCGCTCGCACACGATCGCGGTGACGTAGCGGTGGGGCGTGACGTCGAAGGCCGGGTTCCTGACGCGCGTGCCCTCGGGCGCGACCCGGTGCCCCGCGATCTGGGTCACCTCGTGCGCGGGCCGCTCCTCGATCGGGATGTCTTCGCCGGTCGGGGTGTGCAGGTCGAGCGTCGAGACGGGCGCCGCCACGTAGAAAGGCAGGCCGTGCTCCTTCGCCAGGATCGCGACCGCGTAGGTTCCGATCTTGTTCGCCACGTCGCCGTTCGCGGCGATGCGGTCGGCGCCCACCACCACCGCGTTGATCTCGCCCCGCGCCATCAGGTGTCCGGCCGCGCCGTCCGCGATCAGCGTGGCCTCGATCCCGTCCTGCATCAGCTCCCACACGGTGAGCCGCGCGCCTTGCAGCCACGGCCGCGTCTCGTCGGCGAAGACGGCCGCGAGCTTACCGAGCCGCGCGGCGGAGCGGACGACGCCGAGTGCCGTCCCGTAGCCCGCCGTGGCGAGAGCGCCCGCATTGCAGTGCGTCAGGATCCTCGCCTGCTGCGGCAGGAGCTCGGCGCCGAGGTCGCCCATGCGTTGGCAGGCGAGAAGGTCCTCGTGCTGGATCGCGAGCGCCTCGGCCAGGAGCGCCTTGCGCAGCGTCTCGCCGCCCTCGCCGGCCAGGGTCTCGAAGCGCCGCCGCATCCTCTCGATCGCCCAGAACAGGTTGACCGCAGTCGGGCGCGTGGCGGCGAGGGCCGCGCACATGTCGCTCCACTCGGAGCGCAGGTCGGCGCCCTCCGCCCGCGTCAGGCTCGCCCCGAGCGCGAGCCCGAGTGCCGCCGCGACGCCGATCGCGGGAGCCCCGCGGATCGCCATGTCGCGGATGGCGGCCGCCACCTCGTGGTGGTCGCGGCAGCGCAGCAGGCTCTCTTCCGCGGGCAGGCGCCGCTGGTCGATCATCACCACGACGCCGTTCTCCCACGCTACGGTGGGGGCCATGGCCATAACCGGACCAGCATATACCGGGGCAGGGCGGCCGGCGGCGCAGGCTCGGTCGCGGCGTACAATCCGGGAGCCATGGTGTCCGTCGAGCAGGCGCTCGAGATCGTGCTGCGCGAGACGCCCGCGCTCGCGGCGGAGGATGTTGCGCTCGCGGACGCGCTCGGTCGCGTGCTCGCCCGCCCCGTGATCGCGGACCGCGACCTGCCGCCGTTCGACCGCGCCGCGATGGACGGCTACGCCGTGCGTGCGGCGGACGCGCAGCAGGCACCCGTGGCGCTCGACGTAGTGGGCGAGGTGCGAGCGGGGGAGTGGCCGGCGAGCGTCGTGGGACCGGGCCAGGCAGTGCGGATCATGACCGGGGCCCCGGTGCCGAAAGGCGCGACTGCGGTCCAGCAGGTGGAGAAGACGCGGCCGCTCGACGAGTTCCGGGTCACGATCCTCGCCGCGGTGGCCGAGGGGCAAAACGTCGCGCCGCGCGGGTCTGAGATCCGTGCCGGGGAGGTCGTGCTCGCCCGAGGACGCGTCGTCGACCCCGCTGCCATCGGGGTGCTCGCGACCACCGGGCACGCGCGTGTGAGCGTCGCGCAGCGGCCGGTCGTGACCCTGCTCGTGACGGGCGACGAGATCGTGGACGTGGCTCAGGCGCCCGGCCCGTCGCAGATACGCAACAGCAACGGACCCGCGGTCGCGGCGCAGGCGCACCTCGCCGGTGCGAGGGTCGAGCTTCTGGGAGTGGCTCCCGATCGCCAGGACGCGATCGTGGAGGCGCTGCGGCGGGGCCTGGCGGCCGACGTGCTGATCGTCTCGGGCGGCGTTTCGGCGGGGGACTACGACCTCGTGGAGCCGGCGCTCGCCGAGCTCGGCGCCACGCTTCTCTTCACGAAGGTGAAGGTGAAACCAGGCGCTCCACTGGTTTTCGGAAGGTGCGGCCGGGCGCTCGTCTTCGGTCTGCCCGGCAACCCGGTCTCGGCGCAGGTGACCTTCGACCTGTTCGTTCGCCCGGCGCTCCTGAAGCTGCAGGGCGCGAGCGTCCTGTCGCGGCCGCAGCTTCAGGTCGAGCTCGCGGCCAGCGTCCGGAATCGCTCCGGGCGCAAGAGCCACATGCCGGCACGCGTGCGCTTCGAGGGCGACCGGCTCGTGGCCCGGCCGCTGCGCTCCGCGGGCTCGGGCGATCTCGTCGCGCACGCACGCGCCAACGCGCTCGTGGTGCTCGAAGCCGAGCGCGAGGAGGCAGCCGAAGGCGAGACCGCCGAGGCCGTGCTGCTCGGCCGCTTCCTGGAGGACGACGGTGCGCCGGGCTAGCGGCTCACGCGGGTCGGCACCCCGGTCGCGCCGTTCGTTGAGCCACGTGGGCCAGGACGGCGCCGCGCGCATGCTGGACGTCTCGGGCAAGCCGACGACCGCGCGCGAGGCCGTGGCGCGCGGCCGCATCCGCATCGCCGCCTCCGCCATGCGCCTCGTGCGTGCCGCGAAGATCCAGAAAGGCGGCGTGGTGGAGGTGGCGCGGCTCGCCGGGATCCTCGCCGCCAAGCGCACGGCCGACGCGATCCCGCTCTGTCACCCGCTGCCGCTCACGCTCGTGGACGTCGAGCTCCTGCCCCGCCGCGACGGCTTCGTGATCGAGGCGCGCGTCCGCACCGACGCGAAGACCGGAGCCGAGATGGAGGCGCTGCACGCGGTCGCCGTCGCGGCGCTCACCGTCTATGACATGGTGAAGGCGGCCGACAAGGCGATGACGATCGGCGAGATCAGACTCGTCCGCAAGACGGGCGGCCGCAGCGGCGACTACCGACGCCGATAGGAAAAGGCCCCGAAGGCCGCGAGGGCCTCCGGGGCCTTCGGTCCGGCTGCGTCAGACGACGCGGCCGGAGGCCGTTTCGACAGCCGCTAGAAGCTCCAGCGGGCGCCGACGAGCCAGCTGCGCGGCGGCGTGACCGCGGTCGGCCCGCCGAACTCGACCGCCTGGTCGAACCCGGCGATCGAGACGCTGGGGTAGCGGTTCTGGACGTTGGTGATGGTGTCGGCGTTGAAGAGATTCTGGAGGTCGGCGTAGAGCGAGATGCGGTCGCTGCCCGAGCCCACGCGGAAGATCTTCTCGAGCCGCAGGTCGAGCGTGCTCCTCGAGGCCGCGCGGCGGCTGCCGCGCGGCTCGAGGAACACCTCTCGGCCGCTGCTGAGCGGGAAGTTGATGGCGCCGCTGCCGAACCGCTGGTAGGGCGTGTAGGGCCAGCCCGAGAGGTACCGCCAGTAGCCGTTGAGGCCCACGTCCACCTTCGGGATCTGGTACGTCAGGAACACCTTCAGCTCGTGGTTCTGGCTGAACTCGAGCGGCCCGAACTGGTTGACGAGCGCGCGGGAGGCCGACTCGAACTGGGTGCTCGAGCCGTAGGTGTCGAACCCGCCGTTGTTCACCGTGCCTTCGTTCTTCGACAAGACGTAGGAAATCCGTCCCTGCCAGCGGTTGCTGAAGCGCTTGTCGAGGACGAACATCAGCGCCTGGTATTTCCGCTGCGCACGCGCGGTGCCGAGCACGCTCCCCGCCGGATTCAGATACTCGAAGCCGTCGGGGTTCGTGAGCAGGTAGTTCTGGTCCGAGGACGAGCGGTTCGTCCACTCGTAGACGCTGAGCTGCCTGCCGTTGAGCGCGGCATCGGTGCCGTCATCGGACGCCGTCACCGTGGTGGGGGCCCAGCGCGCGTCGGGGGTCACCGAACCCTGGATGCCCTTGTCCTGCCTGTAGATGCCGGTCACGGCCAGGCGCACGTCCTTGACGAGCTCGCGTTCGAAGCCTAGCGTCCATTCGTCGACCCGCGGGTGCTTGATGTCGCGATCGACGTTATAGAGCGGGTTGGGCGAGCGGTCGGTCTCGGTGAAGCAGTTCCCTTCCGGACCACAAAGCTCACCCGAAGGATCGTAGGCGTAAGAAACGAAGTCCGCGATCCCCGGCACTGCGGGGCTGTAGGCCAGGAAGAACGCGCCCTCGTAGTACTGGCTGTAGCTGCCCTTGAGCACGGTCTTGCCGTTCCCGGTCACGTCGTAGGCGAAGCCGAGCCGCGGCGACCAGTTCTTGACGTCGTAGACCTTGCTGTCGCCGATCGAGCCATTGGCACTCTCGTAGGCCGGGTAGCCCCGCACCCAGTCGAAGCGCACCCCGGCGTTGATCGTCAGCCGGTCGTTGACGTGCCACGAGTCCTGGGCGTAGGCCGACTCGCGCTGGTTCTTGCCGCCGAGGTCGTAGGAGTAGGTGTAGGCCAGGTACTGCTTGCTCGGGTAGTAGGCGGTGTAGTCGTAGTAGTAGATGTCACCCAGCCCGTAGCGGCTGCGGACCTTGCTGCGCTCGATCTCGACGCCGAACTTGAGGTCGTGCTTGCCGAAGCCCTCGGCGTAGTGGGAGATGGAAGCGTTCACCTGGTTGCGGTTGCGGTCGGCGTAGTAGTACCAGCCCTGCGACTGGGAGGGTTGCCCGGTCGAGCCGTCGAAGACCGCGGGCAAGGGCACCTCGGGATTGAGGTCGTAGAAGCCCGTCCAGCCGTTGTACTTCACCTCCGCGAACGTCTTGGAGCCGAAGACGTGGCGCCACTGCATGGCCCACACCCACTCCGGGGCGTCCTCGCGGTTGGTCAGGTCGAAGGTGCACAGCGCGGCCGAAACCCCGCAGCGCCCGATGATGTTGTAGTTGTCGTACTGCACCATCGCCATGAAGTTGTCGTTGCTGGTGGGCTGGTAGTTGAGCTTGAAGTTGATCCGGGCGCTCACTTCGTCGCGGAGCGTGTTGGGTCCGGTCGGGTCCTGGTCGCGGTGGTAACGCTCGCCGCTCAGGAAGAAGAACAGCTTGTCCTTCACGATCGGACCGCCCAGCTGGGCGGTGAGATCCATCCGCTCGCGATCGGTGGCCGGCTCGGCCAGCGAGGGGTTGCCGTCGATGATCTCCTGGCTGATGTTGTTGCCCTGGAGGCTGTCCTTCGTGTAGTAGACGTCGAACAGGCCGGAGTAGTTGTTCCCCCCCGACTTGGTGATCGTGTTCACCACGGCTCCCTGGAACGCGCCGAACTCGGCGGGGGCGCCGAGGCCGCTCACCTGGACCTCCTCGACGATGTTGAAGTTGAAGAAGGTCCAGGCCGAGCCGCCCTCCGGGTCGCGCGTGTCGACGCCGTCCAGCAGAAGCCCGTTGGCGGTGTCCGAATCGGCGCCGTAGGCCGCGCCGTCGACGATGCCCGGCAGGTAGTTGAGCAGGTCGGTGGCGGCGTTGCTCGGCCGGATCGGCAGGTTGAACAGCATGTCCTGGGACAGCGAGTTGTCGGTGGAGCTGCTCACCGGGTTGACGACCGGCGACTCGCCGACGACCTCGATCGCCTCCTGCACGCCGGCCACGCCGAGCACCATGTTGATCGGGACCTGTCGCCCGATCCCGACCACCACGTTCTCCTGCCGCTTGGTCCGGAAGCCCGACAGCTCGGCCGTGACGCTGAACGTGCCGGGATCGATGCCCGCGAAGCGGTAGCTCCCCACGGCGTCGGTCAGCGTCGTCTGCGAGCCGCGCTTGCCGGTGAGGGTCAGGCTGACGCCGGGGAGTGCGCCGCCCTGCTCGTCCCGGACCACGCCCTCGATGCCGCCGGTGAGGCTCTGGGCCGCCGCTGGAATCGCGGAAAGGGCAAGGACGAAGGCGGCGAGGTAAGTCGTGATTCGTCGCATATCTGGTCTCCTCCCCTAGCGGATGGGGGACTTCACGGGCTCGCGGTCGTTGACCGCTGAATAGGATGCGTAGCCCACTCCCGCCACGATGAGGACCAGCACCGCGATTCCCTTCCCCGTCTTGAAGAAGGAAGGGTTGTTGGTGGACGGCGCAGGCTCGGCGGCTTGAGGCGAAACGGACTCGAGCTGCGCCGGCGTCAGGGCGGCAACCCTGGCTGATGCCGCTGCCGCCATGGGAGCCAGGACCGGTGCAACGCTGTTCGGCGGGTTCAGAGGCCCGGCCGCCACGGGCTGTGTCGCCGGAGCCAGGCCGAGAACGGCGACCAGGACACCGGCGAGAGCTCTGGTGCGACTCCATCTGCGTTTCACGGTTTCCTCCCGCCTCCGGCTGGTCCGGGGACCGACCGACGGCCTTGGATCATTGACGACCGACGAGAATCTCAACCTGAAACACGAATGCGCCTGGACTTCAGCAACCGGCGTGCCACGACGAGCCTGCTGTGAGCTGACGAGCCCACGCCGTTTGCAGTCAACCGATTGGGGCCTACAACGCAGGGGGTTCATACAACGAGTCGGTGCTTTCTTCAAGTCCTTGAATCTGACCTGTTGGATTTTGTCCGAAGAAACGGATGACTCCATCCGGCAGGTTGACGGTTTCGAGCGGCTAGGGGTAGCTTCCAGAAATGGGCAAGCAGCGTCTGTTCGCGCCGCTCGCGGCTCTGGCCGCGGTGTTCGCGCTCGCAGCGCTGGCCTGGGGGTGGATGCGGATCCGGCCGCCGCGCACGGACGAGGAAGCGCGAGCGAGGCTCGCGACCCGCCAGCCAAGGGGCGCCGACCTCAACGTCGTGGTGGTCACGCTCGACACGACCCGCGTAGACCGGCTGGGCTGCTACGGGTTCCGCGGCGTCGCGACGCCGAACATCGACGCGGTCGCCCGCGACGGCGTGTTGTTCGAGCAGGCGACAGCGACTGTTCCGCTCACCCTACCCTCGCACGCCTCGATCTTCACCGGCCTGCTGCCGCCGAGCCACGGCGTGCGCGACAACGGGGGGTTCTTCCTCGACGCGGCGAAGACGACGCTCGCGGAGCGACTGAAGGAAGGCGGCTGGGCCACCGGCGCGTTCGTGGGGGCCTGGGTGCTCGACTCCCGCTGGGGCCTCGACCAGGGCTTCGACGTCTATTCAGACAGGTTCGACCTCTCGAAGGTCAAGGTCGTGAACCTCGGCACCGTCCAGAAAACCGGAGACGAGGTGATGGACCTGGCCCTGGAGTGGCTGGGCCAGGTGAAGGAGAAGAAGTTCTTCGCGTGGGTGCACCTCTACGACCCCCACACGCCCTACGAGCCGGCGGAGCCCTTCGCCTCGCGCTACCCGGGTGCGCCCTACCTGGGCGAGATCGCCTACACGGACCACGTGGTGGGCCGACTCGTCGAGTGGCTGAAGAGCTCCGGCGCCTGGGAGCGGACCCTGCTCGTGCTGCTTGCCGACCACGGCGAGAGCCTGGGCGATCATGGGGAGAGCACGCACACCTTCTTCGTCTACGATTCCACCCAGCACGTGCCCTTCATCGTGCGCACCCCATGGGGAGACCGCGGCCGAAGCCGGGCCCAGGTGTCCACCGCCGACCTGGTCCCGACCGTGCTCGACCTGGTCGGCCTGCCGCCGCAGGCCGACATCGACGGCCGCTCGCTCGCGCGACTGGTGCTCGACCCGGGAGCCGAGTCCCACGGCGTGGCCTATTCCGAGACCTACTTCCCACGCTTCCACTTTGGCTGGCAGCACCTGCGGGCGCTGCGAGACGGGCAGTGGAAGTACATCGAAGCCCCGCGGCCGGAGCTCTACGACATCCGTCAGGATCCCGGCGAGACGAAGAACCTCTTCAAGTCCCATTCCCTGCGGGCCGAGGGGCTCCGCCTGGCGCTCGAGCGGCTGGCCGGCAGCGGAGCGCAGGCCGCCCCCGACAAGGCGACGCTCGACCCGGAAACCCTGCAGCGACTGGCCGCGCTGGGCTACGTGGGGGGCGGACCGCGGGTGGACCCGGAAGCGATCCTGCCGGACCCGAAGGACAAGATCGCGCTCTTTGGCCGCATGGGCGAGGCGCGCTCGCTCGCCAAGGAGGACGAGCTCGAGGAAGCGGTCGCGGCGATGCGGAGGGTGATCGCCGAGGATCCCGGCATCATCGACGCCCACACTGCTCTCGGAGGCTGGCTGCGTCGGCTCGAACGCCTCGACGAGTCGATCGCCGCCTACAAGGCGGCCCTCGACATCCAGCCGGAGAACGAGCTGGCGCTCTCGGAGCTGGCCGAGACGTATCGGGCCCAGGGCAGGCCCGACGCCGCGATCGAGGGCTACCGCACCGTGCTGAAGCTCGAGCCGCGACAGCCGCACATGTGGTACCAGCTCGCGACTCTCTACCTCGACCTCGGCCGCGAGGCGGACGCCCGCCGGACCTTCCAGGAAGCCCTGAAGCACAATCCGAACATGGGAGCCGGCTACAACAGCCTGGCCGCGCTCGCGTTCGAGCAGGGCCACATGGCGGAGGCGGAGCAGCTCGTGCGCAAGGGGCTCGAGCTCGACGAAGACCTGCGCTCGAGCCGGTTCAACCTGGGGCGCATCCTGGAGGCCCGCGGGCAGCGAGCCGACGCCGAGCGGCTCTATCGCGAGGAGCTCGCGATGTTCGCCGACAACGGTCGGGCCCGCTTCAACCTCGCGCAGCTCATGCGGCAACGCGGCGACGAGGTCGGCTTCCGCGCCGAGCTGCGGGAAGCCACGGTGAAATCGCCGGACTTCGGGCCGGCCTTCTTCTTCCTGGCGCGCGAGGAGCTCCGGGCCGGCCGACTCGACGCTGCGGCCGACCTCGCGAAGAAGGGCCTCGAGGTGGACAAGGGCTCGGCGGTGGCCCCGCTCGGGCATTACGTGCTCGCGGACGTTTACAACCGCCAGGGCAGGACCGCTCAGGCGGCCGACGAGGTGGCCCAGGCGCGGCGGATCGAGGCCGCCCGGCGCAAGGCGCTCGCCGCGGGAGCCTGAGGTGGGGCGCTGAGTCGGCGACGCAGGGCAGTCCTGGGCGCCAGCCTGGTCCTGTTGCTGGCAGTGGCGGCCTGGCTTGCGCTCGTGGGCGGGTCCGGGCTGCCTCCGGAGCTGTCGGGCGCCGTCGTATTCGTGAGCGATCGCGACGGCGGCTCGGCGCTCTACTGGCGCCGGCTGCCGCGCGATCGCGAGCGGCGACTGACCTTCGGCAGCGAGCCGGCCAAAGAGCCCGCGGTCTCGCCCGACGGGACCCGCGTCGCGTTCTCGATGAACGGCCGCATCGGCGTCGTGGCCGTGGCCAGCGGCGAGGTCAAGGTGCTGACGCTCGGCGTCGACTGGAAGGACGCGCAGCCCGCCTGGCTTCCCGACGGGCGCCGCATCGTGGTCTGCGCCCGTCGCCGCGAGGGCGAGCCCAGGAGTCTCCACCTGCTCGAGCCCGCCGCAGACGGGAGCGTGGCCCGCCACCCGCTCACCCAGGCGCGCGCCGGCAACGACGCGAGCCCGGCACCAAGCCCGGACGGGGGGTTCGTGGTGTTCGTGCGCGAGGATCGCCTGATGCGCGTCGAGCTCGGCGATGGCCGCGTGGCGCGGCTGTCCGGGGGTTTCAAGCACGATCGCTCGCCGCGCTTCCTGGCGCCGGGCCGGCTGGTGTGCGCGTGGAGCGAGGGCAAGACGCACGGCATCGACACGATCGACCTCGCGACCAAAGGACGCGAGACGCTCGTAGCGGGCGCTGCGTTCTACCGTACCGTGGCACCCTCTCCCGACGGGCGCTTCCTGGCCGTGACGCGGAGCGCGGACGCCGCGTTGCCGCCGCTCGCGGTGCTCCTGGGTCAGAAAGAAGAGATCCACCTGCTCGACGACGCGGGCCGTGAGCGCGGCCGGCTCGAGGTCTCGCGCCGGCACGCCAACCACTCCCCCGACTGGGGGAGGTGACCGCCGGCGCGGGCTATGGGTATGATCCGAGCGGAGACACCCCTATGGCCGTCTGCCCCGAGTGCGAAGCCGACGTCGAGATCGACGAGTACGACGTGGACAAGGGCGAGATCATCAGCTGCCCCGAGTGCGGGATCGAGCTGGAGGTCGTGGGGCTCGCACCGTTGCAGCTCGACGTGGCCCCGCAGGACGAGGAGGACTGGAGCGAGTGAGCGCTGAAGCCAGCCTCGCGGCGAAGCGTGAAGCACTCGAGCGCATCCTGCAGCAGGCGGGCTCGCTGCTGGTCGCCTACTCGGGCGGTGTCGACAGCTCCTGCCTCGCGGTCTTCGCGCACCGCGTGCTCGGGACGCGGGCCCTGGCGGTGACCGCCGACTCGGAGTCGCTCGCGGGCGATCAGCGCGAGCTCGCGCTCGACGTGGCCCGGCGCTTCGGCTTCCCGCACCGCGTGGTCCGGACCTCGGAGATGGAGAACCCGCTCTACGTACGAAACCACGCCGACCGCTGCTACCATTGCAAGAGCGAGCTGTTCCGACACCTGCTGCCGCTCGCCGAGGCCGAGGGCTTGAAGCACGTCGCCTACGGCCTGATCCTCGACGACCTCGCCGATTTTCGCCCCGGCCAGCGCGCCGCGACCGAGGCGGGAGTGCGCGCGCCGCTCGCAGAGGCCGGCCTCACGAAGGCGGACGTGCGCGCCCTCTCGCGCGAGCTCGGGCTGCCCACCGCCGAGCTTCCCGCCTCGCCTTGCCTCGCCTCACGCCTGCCGTACGGAACGCCCGTGACGATGGAGGCGCTGCGGCGGGTGGAGCGCGCGGAGGCGGGCCTACGCGCGCTCGGCTTCCGCGAGCTGCGCGTCCGGCACCTGGGCGAGAACGCGCGCGTCGAGATCGCACCTGTCGAGCTGCCGAGGCTGGAGCACCCGCAGACGCGTGAAGCCGTGCTCGCGGCGGTGCGGGAGGCCGGCTACGCGGACGTGGCCGTCGATCCCCTGGGGTACCGGCGGGGGCGCCTCAACCAGGCGCTGCGGGTGGTTGCCGTGGTGGGCGGCGACGCCGACGGTATATGATGCGGTAGGGCGGAGCGCACGCCGCCTGGAGGCTAACCATGTTCGGACTCGGCGTCCCCGAGTTGCTGCTCATCCTCGTCATCGTCGTGCTGATCTTCGGCGCGGGACGCCTGCCGCAGCTCGGGCGCGGCATCGGCGAGGGCATCCGCAACTTCAAGCACTCGATCCGCGGCGAAGAGGGTGACGAGAATAAGAAGAGCTGAGCGGGCGCACGTCGCCTCGCTCGAATCCGCCACCGGGACCGCGTGCGGGGTAACCCCACCCGGCGGCCGACCGGCGGAGAGGAGGTTGTTGATGAAGAAGGCCGCTCTCATTTTCCTGACGGTCGCTCTGGCGTTTTCCGTCGCCGCCTGCGGCAAGAAGCCCGCTCCGCAGCCGCCGCCCCCACCCCCGGTCGCCCCTGAGGCGCCCCCACCCGCTCCGCCGCCAGCGGCGCAGCCCGAGGTCCAGCCCCAGCTGGACGAGTACGCGCGCCTGCGCGCGATGAGCGCGGAAGAGATCGAGAAGAGCGGCCTTCTGGGCGAGGTCTACTTCGACTTCGACCGATCGGAGATCCGCGACGCCGACCGCGCCACGCTCACGAAGAACGCCGACGCGCTCAAGCGCTTCGACTTCCTGCGCGTCACGGTCGAGGGCCACTGCGACGAGCGTGGCACGGTCGAGTACAACCTCGCCCTGGGCGAGCGGCGGGCCAGGGCCGCCTACGACTACCTGGTGTCGCTCGGAGTGCCGGCGGCGCGCCTGAAGCTCGTCTCCTACGGGAAAGAGGTGCCCGTCTGCCAGGTGTCCAGTGAGGATTGCTGGGGAAGGAACCGCCGAGCCCACTTCACGGTGACCGGCAAGACGAACTAGTCCCCGGACAGGGGTCGGGTTCTGAGCTGTTTCAGGACCCGACCCCCATTTGACTCTCCGCCGAGGTTGCCTTCTAATCCTCTGTCCAGAGAGGAGTTGTGCGCCTGAGGCGCCGGCATGGCTGAGCCCAGCGATCCGAACAAGCCGATCGAAAAAGAGCTCTCCGGCCGGATCGGCAAGTACGACATCCTCCGTGCCCTCGGCAAGGGCGCCATGGGCCAGGTCTACCTCGCCCACGACACCATGCTCGACCGCGACGTGGCCCTCAAGGTCATGGTCGCCCAGATCGCCGACGACCCGGAGCTGAAGGCCCGCTTCGAGCGCGAGGCCCGCTCGGTCGCCAAGATGACCCACCCGAACGTGGTGATGGTGTTCGACCTCGGCAACCACACGGACGGGTCGCCCTTCATCGCGATGGAGCTCCTGAAGGGCCAGGACCTCCAGAAGGCGGTGCGCCAGACGCCGCCGATGACGCTCGAGCGCAAGGTGGCGGTCATCATCCAGGTGCTGAAGGGGCTCGCGCACGCGCACCAGGCCGGCATCGTCCACCGGGACATCAAGCCCGCGAACATCTTCATCCAGGAAAACGACGAGGTGAAGATCATGGACTTCGGCGTGGCGCATGTCACCGCCGCGTCGATGACCGGCACCGGCAACGTGGTGGGGACGGCGGACTACATGTCCCCCGAGCAGGTGCAGGGCAAGAAGGTCGACGGCCGCAGCGACCTGTTCAGCGTGGGCTGCATGCTGTTCGAGCTGGCCGCCGGCCGGCGGCCGTTCCACTCGGACAACCTGATGGCGATCTTCTACAAGATCACCCACGAGGACGCGAACTTCGACCTGATCCCGCAGGGCGCGGACTACGACGCGCTCATGCCGATCCTGAAGAAGGCGCTCGCCAAGAACCTCGCCGACCGCTACCAGACCGCCGAGGAGTTCAACCTGGACCTGCGCGAGTGGCTGAAGGCGCACGCCACCACCGCCTCGTCGCAGAACGTGCTCGAGGCGCTCGTCGATCTCGAGGCTCCGACCCACGCGCCGATGCCGATGACGCAGGCGCCCGGCCTGTCGGGCGAGGGCGGCGCCACCGTGGACCTGGGGCCCGGCCGGCGGCCCGGCGCGCCGCGCCGGGGCACGATGGCACCGACGCGCGTGGGCGGCAGCAAGACGGTCGTCGACGCCGGTGCAGGCTCGACGATGCGGCCCGGCGCGACACGCGTGATCGCGGCCCCGCCCATCCCGCGCACGCCGCCGCGCGCGCAGCCTCAGCCGAGGCAGAGCGTGCTGCCGTGGGTGGCCATGGGCCTGGCGCTCGTCGCCGTAGGCGTCGCCGGCTACCTCGCGTGGAAGAGCCAGCAAGCGCCCCCGCAGCCCGTGGTTCAGGCCACACCCGCCCCCACGCCGCCTCCCGCGACGCTCGCCACACCCGCGCCGCCGCCGGTCGCCGCGGCGCCCGCGCCCGAGTTCGGCGAGGCGGGCGGCAAGGCCGCCGCGTCGGTCAGAGTGGCGCAGGCGGCGTTCGAGTCCGGGAACTACGACAAGGCCGTGGCCGCGGCGCAGGCGGCGCTTCGCGAGGACGGCGAGAGCCAGCCGGCCAAGAAGATCCTCGACCAGGCGATCGTCGGCCAGAAGTCGGCCGACCAGGTACGCACGGGCGACACCGCGCTCGGGCGCGGGGACCTCGCGGCCGCCGAGGCTGCGGCGGCCGAGGCTTACCGGATCGCGCCGTGGAACAACCGCGCCGTCGCGCTGCAGCGCCGCATCGCGGAGGCGAAGGCCCAGGCGCAGCGCGACGCCGAGGGCCAGGCCGCCGCCGCGCGCAGCGGGCAGGTGAACGCGGCCCTCAACGAGGCCTCGAGCGCGCTGCAGAACAAGCAGTACGAGGCGGCGATCGCCGCCTACGAACGCGCGCTCGCGCTCGACCCGGGCAACGCCGCGGCTCAGACCGGCAGGCAGGCGGCGATCGGCTCGAAGTCGCTGGCCGATGCCGCGGCCTCCGGCGGCACGCGTGCCGGTGGCGGACCCGTCAAGAGCTTCGTGCCGGGCCGCACGGAAGCCAAGGCGGCGGCGAGCGCCGGCCTGGTGGGCTTCGAGGACACGGCCGGCGTCACGGTCAAGCAGGGCACGCAAGGGGCGGGGCTGCCCGGCAACATCGTGTTCGAGGCGACGCCCCAGGTGCCGAAGGCGGGAGAGGCCTTCAAGGTGGTCGTGTATCTCTCGAACGAGGGCTCGCAGCCGATTCCGCTTTCGAGCATGACCGTGGCTACCACCGTCGACGGCAAGGTCCAGAGGGGCGCCGTCCCCCCGGCCACGGCCACGGGGGCGCCGAGGCAGCGCTCCGTCGTCTTCCAGGTGGCGGGTCAGGTGTGGAAGGAAGGCACGCAGTCGTGGAGCATGGAAATCGTCCTGACCACGCAGCGTAACGAAACGTACCGAAATACGCTCACCTGGAAGTAAGCGCGACCCTCCGGTAAGATGGGGACGTCGGAGGGCCTGATGAGGATGTCCCTGGCGCCGGCGCTCGTGCTCGTCACCGCGGCTCTCGCCGCTGCGAACGACCCCCCTGCCGTCGACCACCAGCCGGCGCTGTGCACCGTTCCGGAGAAGCCGCTGTCTCTCTGTGCCGCGGTCAGTGACGACGGCAACGTGGCGGTCGCACGCATCTACTTCCGGCGCGCCGGCGACGACTTTTACTCGTTCGTGCCGATGACCTTCACCGGCGTGAGCTACTGCGGCACGCTGCCCGCGCCGCGCGAGCGGGCGAAGGCGATCGAGTACTACGTTCAGGCGACGGACGACGGCTATCAGACCCTGCGCACGAGCACGTTCCGACTTCCCGTCCAGCCCGAAGGCGTCTGCGAGTTCTGGCCGGAGGAAAAGGACGCGGCCAAGGCGGCCGCAATCAAGGTCTACGCCACCAACCGCAAGCAGGGGAAGAAGCTCGACGACGGCTTCGCGACCACGGGCGTGACGTTCGTTGCGCTGCCCTAGCGCCGCCCCGACGCTAACGCTCTCGCTCGCGCTCGTCCTACTGTCGGCTGCGG
>DATEUE010000087.1:0-13521 GCA_035283305.1 Vicinamibacteria bacterium
GGCGAGCTTGCGGGCGGCGACGTCGGCGCGGGCCTGGAACAGCTCCTTGTCGAGCTGCGACTCGATGATCTGGTGCCGCGAGAACAGGCTCTCGTCCTTGAGCTCGAACGTCTGCGCGCGGTCGAGCTGCTCCTTCGCCACGTCGCGGTCGAGACCGAGCGAGGCCTCGTTCTTGGTGCCCTCGGACTGCGCCTTCTCGATCTTGGCCCGGGCCGCGGTGAGATCGGACTGTCCGTCCGCGGCCTCGCGCTCGGCGTCGTAGGGGTCGAACTCGACGACGGTCTCGCCGGTCTTCACGAACGCGCCGTCCTTCACGAGAAACGCCACCTTCTGCTGGCGCCCCGACTCCGGCGGCACCAGGATCGGGGTCGCCTTGACCGCCTTCAGCGAGCCGCGCGCCTCGACCTCGCGCACGAAGCGGCCCGGCCGCACCTCGAAGGTCGCGACGCCGTCGGACTCCACCCGGCCGACGAAGCCCGCGCCGACAAGAGCCAGCAGGCCGACGGCGGCCGCGAGCACTTGCAGGCGGCGATCCTTGAGCGCGAGAGAGAGCTGCGGGTTCATCCCGAGGCCCCCGCGCCCGCGGCGACCTGCCGCTCCTTCGGCAGCGCCAGGTCGAGCGGGCTCAGGCGGTCGCCTTCTTCGACGCCGGCCAGCACCTCGACCTGCTTGCGGTTGCTGCGACCGAGCTTCACCTCGACCTGGCTCCAGCCGAGCGCGCGGCGCGCCCACACGACCGGTCCGGAGTCCCGCAGGAAGACGACCTCGCGCGGGACGAGCAGCACCCCGGCTACGCGGCCAGTTTCCACCTCTCCGCGGAAGCGCATCGCGGGCCGCATGAAGGTCGGGTCGGTCTTCTCGAGCGCGATCTCGACCCGATAGCCCTTGAGCGGCGTGCGCCACGTGCGCTGGCGCACAGTGCGGGCGATCTTCGCGACCTTGCCCGTGAGGTCGAAGTCCGAGCGCGCCTCGAGGCGCAGCGTGACCTTCTGCCCCTCGCGCACCGGGCCGCCGTCCGCCTCGTCGACGAAGGCGTCGCCCTTCATCTCGGTGAGATCGGGAATCGCCAGCACCACCTCGCCGAACCAGACCGAGTCGCCGACCTTCTTCTTCTCGTCGCGCCAGTTCGGGCGGTAGACCACGATGCCCTCCTGCGGCGCGCGGATGTTCATCTTGTCGATCGCGGCCTCGAGTGCGGCCACCCTGCCGGCGGCGCGGTCGCGCTGCTGGCGCAGCGAGGCGAGCTCGGCCCCGGTGAGCGCCTGCGTGACCCGGCCCTCGGCGTCGAGGTTCTGCAGGTCGCGCTCGCGGCCGCGCTTGTCGAGCCGCGCCTTCTCGAGCTCGATCCGCTGCTGGACCTCGGCGGGGACGTCGACCTTGAGCTGGGCACGGCCCAGGTCCGCGCGCGCCTGCGCCGCCTGTTGCTCCAGGTCGAGCAGCTTCATGCCGAGCTCGATCTGCTTCTGCTCGACCTTCTTCTGCGCTTCCTGCAGCTCGGCCCGCTTCTCCGCGAGCTGGCGTTCGAGCATCTCGGTGTCGAGCCGCAGCACACTCTCGCCTTGCTTCACCTGCTGGCCCTCGGGGGCGAGGAACGCGATCTTGAAGTCGACCTCGGCCACGGGTGGCACGCCGATCTCCTTCGAGCGCACCGCGGCGAGCTCGCCCTCCACGTCGACGCTCAGCACCAGGTCCGCGCGCTTCACTTCCACGGGCACGCCCACCTCCGGGCGGTTCGGGACGAGCGCCAGCAGCAGCAGCGCGGCCGCCACCACGGCGGCTACCAGCCAGAAGCGACGCGGCAGGCGCCGCAGGCGCGCGACAGCATCAGAAAAGAGAGACACGATCGCCCTCCGCGAGGCCCGACTCGACGACACACTCGAGCGGCGTGCAGCTGGTGAGCTTGACCTTCGTCGTGTCGCCGCCGCTGCGGCGAACCACCGGCCCGTCCTTCTCGAAGCGCACCGCGCCGCGCGGCACGCTCAGGGCTTTCGGCCACGTCGCCCGGACCACCTCCACGCGCACCGAGAGCCCGGGCCGCATCAGCGGGTCGCTCTTCGCGAGCGAGACGCGCACCGGGAAGCCCGGCTTGGCCGCCGAGGAGAACCAGCCCCGGCCACCGCTCTCGCGCGACACCGAGCCCACGTCCTCGACCCGCCCCTCGAAGACGCTGTCGGGATAGGTGTCGAGGATGCAGCGGGCGGTCATGCCGGGGGCGATCCGCCCGTAGTCGGCCTCGGCGAGCGGCGCCTGGATCTCCATCTCGGAGGGGTCGGGAATCGTGCCGACGGGATAGCCGCTCCAGACGGTGTCGCCCGGCTGGAGCTTGCGCGGGCCCTCGGGGCCCCACTGCCAGAAGTTGCCAACCAGGAAGATGCCGGCCTTCGGCGCCACCAGCGACATGCCCGAGAGCGCATTCTCCGCCGCGGCCACGTCGCGCCGCGCTTTCTCCTCGGTGGCATGCGCGCTCGAGATGTCGGCGCGAGACGTGACGGAGTACGCATCGCGCTCGAGCTGGGCCTTGTCGAGCGCAGCCTTCTTTTCCAGCCAGGTGGCCTGGAACTTCCGCCAGTCGACGGCCGCGCGCAGCTCAGCGGGCACCACGGCGTCGATGCGCGCCTTGTCGGCCTCGACCTCGGCCTTGTCGACCGCCACGCGCTTGCGCTCGGCTTCGGCCGCCGCGGAGCGCTCGCGGCTCTCGCGGTCGTTCTCGGCCTGGCGCAGCTTCAGCCGCCGCTCCTCGATCGTCTGGATCAGGCGGGCGGCGTCGAACTCGACGATGCGCTCGCCTTCCTTCACCTCACTGCCGTCGTCGACCATCCAGCGGATCTGCAGCTCGCGCTCGCCGCCGCGCGGTGTCGTCAGGGAAAACGAGCGCACCGCGCGCAGCTCCCCCGTCAGCAGGAAGACGTCTTCGACCGGCTTCGTCGAGACGCGCAGCTCGCTGCTCGAGGCCGCGCCGCCGGTGTCAGCCCGCCCGCTGCCGCACGAGGGCAGCAGGGCGAGTGCCAGGGCGAGCGCCGCAGCGCCGCTCCAGGCCTCCCTAGGGCTCGAAGAACTCAAGGCAGACCCCCGACTCACACGGAACTCCGTCTTTCGAATATACCTCCGGCCGTCGGCCGGGCCATGGCTTTAGACGCCGGCGGGCCTCGAAAAGTCAGCTCAGGGCTTAAGGCCTCGAGCATGTCGTCCGGCGAGGAGAACGAAACGCCGCCGACGCTCCCGTGCCGCCCCTTCCGGATCGCGATCAGCATCTCGGCGCGCCCGGGGCGATCCACGATCTCGTACTTGTCCCACGCCTCGATCGCGGTGCGGATCCGCTGTAGTAGCGCCTCGCGCTCCTCGCGGAGGATGTCCGGGCCTCGAGCGGAGCGATCAGCACCACCGGCGCGGCGCCTGCGACGGCGAGCACCAGCCTTGCCATTCTTCGCATCGAAGGCCTCCGGCTCGATTATCCCCCGCCGAGGGTCGGTTTGAGCCGATTCGCCAGCAGGCACGTGCTCGACAACCCACTCACGACCGCGTAAGGACTGTAAAGCGCAAGCCTCCGTCCTCAACCGCCCGACCCACCGTGAGGTCCACAAGACAGGCTGCTTGATCGAGCGGCTCGCCGAAGGGAGCCGCTCATGAAGCGACGGGAAGCTGGGGGTCATTTGGGACGACGCGCCGCGGTCGCGGCCGCCGCGCTCGCCCTGGGGTCTGCCGCCGCGGGAGCTGGGATCGACGCGTCGAACGTCCGACTCGTCCACAACTCCGAGCGGTTCGCCGTCGCGCGGGCGCTCGGCGGTGCTGCCCGAATGCTCGGCGATCCAGAGTGCCAGGCCCTCCTCGACGAGTTCGCCGACGCCTCGGGCCGACCGCTCCGCGCCACCCTCCAGGGGTCGGGGCTCCGCGCGCCCGAGTACCTCGACGGGATCTTCTTCTATGACGCGCCACCTCGTCTTTGTGAGGCGTCCACACTGGCCGTGACGATGCCGGGGAGCCGTGCCGTTCTCGTGTGCGGCTCCCGCTTCGTGCGCCAGATGGAGCGGAACGTGCTGCACGCCGAGGCGATCCTCGTCCACGAAGCGCTTCACTCGCTGGGGCTGGGCGAGAACCCTCCCTCGAGCGACTACATCACGGAGCGGATCCGGGCGCGCTGCGAGTGAGCATTCCTCGAGCTCCCCTCAGGGCAACCGGCATTCGAAGCTCGCGGCGTCCTCCACGGGATAGGCCGAGCCAGAGGCGTCGTACCCCGGCGGCGTGTAGACGTGCATGCGGCGCATCTCGTTAAGGTGGCCGTCGGTCCCCAGGCCCCGGGCGACCCAGTCGCCGGACAGGCTCACCTCGGTCGCCTTCGGCGCGTAGATCCGGAACGTGACACGCTTGTCGGGAAGGACTTCCGGCGACTGGAGCGTGTCGTTCGGCGTCGGCTGCCGCGGCTCCGCCCGGGCCGGCGCTGCCTGTTGGCGGGCGGGTGGCTTGAGCTCGGCGATGCTCTGCTTCGGGACGAGCGCGCGGGCCTCCTTCTTCACCACCAGTTGTCTGTCCAGCGCGAAAGAAGCCGTCTGGCGGATGTCCCTGGACGACGCTCCGAGCTTGACCTCGTAGCGACCCGCGTCGGCGACCCACGCGGACAGCGCCGGGTCGAAGGAGGCGAGGCTGCGGGCATCGAGCACGAAGTCGAGAGTCTGTGTTTCGCCGGGGGCGAGCCGCTTCGTCTTGGCGAACCCCTTGAGCTCCTTCGCCGGCTTGTCGAGCGACTTTGAGGGGGCGCTCAGGTAGAGCTGCGCCACCTCCCGGCCCGCGACGCGGCCGGCGTTCTTGACGTCGACGCTCACCACCAGCTTGCGGTCGAAGCGGGGCGCGCTCAGCTTCAGGTTGGCGTAGTCGAAGCTGGTGTAGGAGAGCCCGTAGCCGAACTCGTAGGCCGTCTTGACCCCGAACGTGTCGTAGTAGCGATAGCCGACGTAGATGCCGTCCTCGTACGTGATGGTGGAGGGTTTCGGGCGGCGGAACCCCGGCGGCACATTCGGCGGCTGCTCGGGCTCGGGTGCGCCCGGAATCTCCGTGCCGGGAAAGCTCTTCGCCGACGGCACGTCCATGTAGTCGACCACGAAGGTGGTGGCGAGCTTCCCCGAGGGGTTCACCTTCCCGCTCAGGATGTCGGCGATCGCGTGTCCGGCCTCCTGCCCGCCCTGCCATGCGAGCAGGATCGCGTCCGGCAGGTCCCTCCAGCTGGCGGTTTCCATGCTGCCGCCTGTGTTCACGACCACCACGGCCTTCTTGCCCTTGGCCTGGAAAGCGGAGCAGACTTGCTGGACGAGCCTGCGCTCGCCCTCGGTGAGCCTGAAGTCGCCCTCGGTGTTCGTGCGATCGCGACCCTCGCCGGCGTTCCTGCCGACCGTGACGATCGCGACGTCGGCGAGCGCGGCCATGCTGCTCACCAGGTCGGCGGGAATCTCCAGCTCCGCGATCGGCACGTACCTGGGGAGTCCACGAGCCGGCGCCGCGGGGCGCCCTGCCTTCACCAGCTTCAGGTAGCCGGCGTAGACCGCCCTGAGGTCGGCGTTCACCGCGTAGCCGGCGCGCTCGAGACCCTGGGTCAGCGACACGGTGTACGCCTCGTTGACGTCGCCGCTGCCCGTGCCACCGGAGAATGTTTCGTACGAGGCGTTGCCGAACGCGGCCACGCTCTTCGTCTCCGTGGCGAGCGGAAGAGCGGCCCCGGCGTTCTTGAGCAGCACCATGCCCTCGGCGGCCGCCTCACGGGCCACCGCGGCGTGCGCCTCGAGGTCGGGCTTGTTCGAGAACTTGTACCCCTTGAAGCGCGGACCCTCCACCAGGAGCTTCAGGATCCTCTCGGCGTTCGCGTCCAGGAGCTTCACGTCCAGCCGGCCTTCCTGGACCGCCTTCACTATCGCGTCCCGCTGGGCGGGGCGGCCGGGCATGATGAGGTCGTTTCCGGCTGCGACCTGCGCGACCGGGTTTCGGCCTCCGCCCCAGTCCGTCATCACGTAGCCCTTGAAGCCCCAATCGCCTCTCAGGATGGTGGTGACCAGGTCGCGGCTCTCCGGCGCGTAGGTCCCGTTGATCAGGTTGTAGGACGTCATCACCGTCCACGGTTGCGCTTCCTCGACGGCGATCCGGAATCCCTCGAGATAGATCTCACGCAGCGCCCGCTCGCTGACGTGGGTGTCGAGCGCCGTGCGGGCCGTCTCCGCGTTGTTGGCGGCGAAGTGCTTGATCGAGGTCCCGACACCCTGGGACTCGACGCCGTTGACCATGGCCGCCGCCATCTTGCCGGTGACGAGCGGGTCCTCCGAGTAGTACTCGAAGTTCCTTCCGCAAAGCGGATTGCGATGGATGTTGAGGCCGGGGGCGAGGAGCACGTCGACGCCGTACTCGAGGAGCTCGTTGCCGATGGCCTTTCCGACTCGGGCCACGAGCTCCGTGTCCCAGGTCGAGGCCAGCAAGGTCCCCACGGGGAAGGCCGTGGCGTAGTAGGTGTTCGGGTCGTTCGGCCGGGTGGGACTGATCCGCAGGCCGGCCGGCCCATCGGCCAGCACCGAGGAGGTGATTCCAAGGCGGGCAACGGCGTGAGTGGTTCCGGCCGCGCCAGGGACGAGGCGCTGCGTCGCGCCCAGCACGCCCCCGCCCGGAGGGGCGGCGGCACCCGGTGCCGCCGGCGGAGGGCCGAAGCCGCCGCCTTCGCCAACGACGAGGGCGGCCTTCTCCTCCAGCGTCATGGCGGCGACGACGTCCTTGATCTTCGCCCGGCCGAGCTGGGGTGGAGCGGCAGCGGCGGGCGCTTCGGCCGCGAGCGCCGTCACACTCGCGGCCAGGACTGTCACGACGAAGCGGAAGTTCATGGTCACACCTGCTCCCGGAGTTCCCGATTCACTACTGACCGCTTGCGGGCTTCGACAGGTAGGCTTTCGACGCCGCCTCGTCCTTGAGCGGCGTGACCTTGTCCGGATCGACCAGCCCGACGAGAACCGGACGTGTCACCGCTTCCCCCCCGCATGGCGGCTCGAACGGCGCGAGTCTATAGCATCAGCATCAGGCCGGAGCTGCGGCTCGCGCTTTACGGCCGATCGCGGCCACGTGTAGCATCCGCATTCGCACTTCCACGAGGAGCGCCAATGAAGACCGCACGTCTGGTTCTGGCGTTGATGGCGTGCTGCGTGATCGGGTACTCCCAGACCCGGTCGCGCGAGAAGCAGCCACCCCATGGCCCCAGCGAGCCCTTCACGGGCATCACGCTCGGGGGCACGATCGAGCCCGGCCTCTTCGAGATCCGTACCACGGGCGTCTCGACGGCGCCCGTGCGCACGGTTGTGATGCAGGACGAGCAGGACAAGGGCCTGGCGCTGATGCGCTCGCTGGACGCGACGCAGCAGGCCAGGGCGCGCGTCCGTGCCGACAAGCCCGGCAACTTCAACCTGACCGAGGCCTACAAGGACAACGTGGTTCTGGAGTCCGCCGGGATCCTCGCAGCGGAGCTGGGCGACGCGCAGCGGGCGCTGCTGCGGGCGCTCGTCCGCGAGTACGTCGACAACATGGACGAGGGCCACGCGCGCGTGAAGATGGCGGAAGTGGAAAGGCACCTCGACCGGACCCGCTTCGCCTGGATTCCATACCGTGGTCCGGACGCCGAACGGCAACGACTACGGCAAGGACCTGCTGCGCCAGCACCACGCGCAGCACCCGCACGGCGGAGCGGCCAGCAGCGCAGTAGGCGGGCGCCCTCGTTCAAGCAGCGGGTCCGCCGCCGGGTCTAAGCTGCGCTGAAGGAGAACTCATGCCCAGCCTCGCCTCGTTCCATCCCGTGATCGTGCACTTCGCCATCGGGCTGGCCGTGGCCGGGGTGCTCCTGCGCTGGTTGTGGCTCAGCGGCCGCGTCGGCTGGGCGGGTCCGGCAGCCGCCGCCCTGCTGCTGACCAGTGCGGTGGTGGTCTTTGCCGCCGCGCGCTCGGGGGTGGACGCGCATGGCCCCGTCGAGCGTGTGCCGGGCTCGGCCCAGGCGGTGAGCGAGCACGAGGATTGGGGCAACCTCGCCTACCGGGCCTTCGTGGTGGTGGGGCTGCTGGAGCTTCTCGCGCTCGCACTGCGTTCGCGCGGGCGCGCGAAGCCGGTGCTGGTGGCCTCGGCGCTCGTCGGCCTGGGCGGCCTCTACGTCCTCTACGAGGCCGGCGAGCACGGCGGCAAGCTCGTCTACTCCTACGCGGGAGGCGTCGGCATCCGCACCGGCGCCCCCGAGGACGTGGGCCGGCTGCTGCTGGCGGGGCTCCACCACCAGGCACAGCTCGACCGCAAGGCGCAGCGCCCCGAGGACGCGGCCGCCCTGATCGAGCTGGCCGCCCGGCGCTTCCCGGCTGATCCGGGCGTCCAGCTCACCGCGGCCGAGTCGTTGCTGCTGGACCGCAAGGACGCCGCGGCGGCCGTCGCAGCGCTCGAGCGGACGAGCGTCCCCCCCGACGACCGCCGGCTGCGCATGCGCCGCGCTTTCCTGCTGGCGGACGCGTTCGAGAGCGAGGGAAACAAGCCGGCCGCGCTCTCCGCGCTCGAACAGCTGAGCGCGGAGTCTCCCCAGAACGAACGCCTCAAGAAGCGGATCGAGCAGCTCCGCTTCGGCCGTTAGGCGCTCGGGCGCCACCGCGCCCGCCCTCCCTGATCATCAACGGGAGCGCGGAGGCAGGCAGCTGATCGACATCGAGGGGTGCGGCGGCTCGCCGGGCGTCTGGCGCGCGAGCGTGTCGAAGCCACGCTCCAGCCGACGGAGAGCCGTGGTGGCCTCTCCCCGGTCGTGGAAGCGCGCGATCTCCTCCCAGGTCGTGCCGGGCACCGACATGCGGATCGAGAGCGGGATCTCGCCTTCGCGCAGCAGCAGGCGGACCGTCTCGCCCTGGCGTACGCCGTACAGGATCCAGCGCGGGGGTCCCTTCCACGGGTTGGCGCGCTTCAGGGCCTTCACGAGCGCCTTCGCCGCCGCAATGAAGTCAATTGAGGGAGGGATCGACGCAGCCCTGAACCGGTTCAGCTCGCTCGTGGGCGGAGGGCCGGTCGAAGAGGGGCTGCAGGTGAGCTCGGCCCCGCGCAGCACCGCCTGGAGCGCCGCCTGCGCCCGGTCCGTCACCTCGATCCGGTCCTCGAACCGGGGCAGGCCCGATTCCTGGTTGCGCCTCAGGACGTCGTCGACGTGGCGATCGACGTCGAGGCGCAGGCGCGTCGGGGCGGGCGACGGCGCGGGGGTGGCGTCCGCCTTCCGGGGCGCTTCCTGAGCCGGAGCCGAACCGGGCGCCGCAGCCATCGCGACAATCGCACTCGCAGACGCGACGAAGACGCGCAGGGCCGTCCTCCGCGTTGCCCCCCTGACGGCGGTCCGAGTGTAGGCCGGTCAGACTGCGGGCGACAAGCCTGCGGCGCGCGCCGAAGTTCTCCTCGCCCGGAACGCCGTTCAGTCGGAGGGCGGCGCGAGGAACACTGATTGCGAGCCGAGAGCGTCGAAGAGCGGGCGCTCGCTCTCTGTCGCCGCGACCATGCTGCGGATCGAGAACACGCGCAGCGCATCGGTGACCGAGAGCGTGCCCACGGCCGAGTCCTTGCGCCCGGCGAAGGGGTAGACGTCGGGGCCGCGGCGGCACTTCGTGTTGACGTTCACGCGGCAGACGAGGTTCGCGAGATGGTCGACGAGCCGGCCGATCGTGGCTGCGTCGCGGCCGAAGAGCGAGGCCTGCTGCCCGACGTCCGAGCGCTCGATGGCGTCGAGCGCCTGCTCGGGCGAGTCGATGACGCTCACGGGCAGGATCGGGCCGAACTGCTCCGCGCGGTACAGCTGCGCCGCTTCCGGCACCGGGTACACGAGCGCGGGCTTGAAGAGCGTCCCCGCCCACTCTCCGCCGCCCGGGTAGCTGTGCTCGGCGACGACGAGGCCGGTGTCGCCCGCGACTCCCACGCGCTCCTTCTCGACCGCCCGGTAGTAGTAGACGCCGCTCCCGTCCGCCTCCCAGGCCAGGTAGTCGGCCAGCACCTCGTCGCTCCAGACGACCTGCAGCCGCCGCGTGCGGACGTTCAACAGCGCGAGGCCGTAGCCTTGCCCGCTCGCGAACGTGAACGCCAGGAGGTCGCGGTCGCGGGGAGACCAGGCCGCCTCGAGGGCGTGGCGGGAGCTGAACCGGCGCGTCGCGCCGGTCGCGAGCTCCTCGACGACCAGCTCGCCCGAGGGCGCGTTGCCGGCGAGCGGACGGTAGAGCAGGCGCTCGCCGCTCGCGTTCATGCCGAAGGCCTTGTAGACGGGCGTGGAGGTCTTGATGGCGCGCGCGCTCGGCTGCCCCTCGACGCTCTCGAGAACGAAGGCCTTTCCCTGAGCGGCACTCACGAGGGCGGAGGCCTGGCCGAGGAGCTGCCGGCCCTCGAGCGGTGAGCCCGCGAGGATCCTCGCGCTGAGATCGGTCTGGTGCGACGAACGATCGTCGTCCGAGAGCTGCGCGGGAGTTGTGGGTGTACCGAGAAGGATCAGGCAAACAGGAAGCAAACAGCGGCGACTGGCGCCCATGGGCCGCCCCCAGAAGAGAGTGATGGCGTCCTGCGTCGGACGCTTCGGGTGTCGCAGGGATCGCTGCTGCGGCCTCGACATCGAGCGGGGCGGCGCTCAGCTTCTTGAGATTGCGCGCGACGCTAACAGCGCGCAGGGAGGCCGGTCAAGACTTCGCGTGGCACGCCTGACGCGATTGTGATGGCGGTCACATCCGAGCGTTACTTGCTGTACGGAAAGTGCTTACGGCGCCGGGAAGTGGTCGGTTTCCAGGGGCGCAGGCGGATCCTCGGACGGCGCGCTCGATCGCGATCCTGCGCTCTCGCTCGTGCTAGGCTTGGCGGGCTTCCGCGGCTCCGCGGGGACCGCGCGTCCATGGTCGACATCCAACTTCGAGAGCGGACGGTCAAGGTCAAGCTCGTCTACTACGGGCCCGCCGTCGGCGGGAAGACCACGAACCTCAAGGTCCTCCACGAACGAGCCCTGGGGACGCGCCGCGGCCAGTTCGTGTCGGTGAACTCCACGCAGGACCGCACGATCCTGTGCGACCTGCTGCCGCTGCGCTCGGGCGGCTTCCGCGGCTACGACCTGAAGCTCCAACTCGTCGCGGTTCCGGGGCAAGCGATGTACTCGGCCACCCGCCGTGTGGTCGTGAAGGGAGCGGACGGCGTCGTGTTCGTCGCCAACTCCGCGTCGGATCGCTGGCACGAGAACCTGAAGAGCCTGCAGGAGATGGTCAGCAACCTGGTGATGCACCGCCTGGATCCGAAGAGCATCCCGCTCGTCTTCCAGTACAACAAGCGGGACCTGCCGGACGTCGTCCCGGTCGAAGCGCTCTCGAAGGTTCTCAACGGAAGGCGCGCTCCCGAGTTCGCGGCGGTGGCGGCGCGCGGCGAGGGTGTCCTGGAGACGTTCCGGACGATCCTCGCGCACGCGATGATGGAGACCTGCCGCCAGTTTCCGGCGCTGCAGCTCCCCCCGGGTCAGACGGTCGAAAGCTGGACGGATGAATCGATCCGCTCCATGTTCGGCTGCGACAGCTTCGACGCGCCCGCGCCCGAGGCGATCCAAGCACCGGTCGAGGGCGGGCTGCCGGAGGACAGCACAGCGCCCGTCGAGGCCGTGCGGCCCTTGACGCTGCACATCCCGACCCCGGGTGAGATCGCGCCCCCGGGGACCGCCGTGGTCGAGGGCGGCTCGCCGGAGTCGCTGGCGGAGTCCTACGCGCAGGCGTCGACCGAGCTGGGACTCGTCGTCGACGACCTCCGCGAAGAGCGCGACCGTGCCCGGCTCCGGCTCGACGAGATCCGCCGCGCGCTCGAGCTGGCCACGCAGGCGGCGGGCGGCACCGACCTCCAGGAGCGCGTGCGCAGGATCCTTCGCGTCTTCGTGAAGGCGGCGGGCGCCGACGGCGCCACGCTCTGGCTCTCGTCCGGCGAGTCCGGCCAGGTGCTGGCGCTGCCGCCGCTCGACGCCGACCCGCTGTCGCGAACGGTGTGGGGCGCGACGCGCCTCGAGGCGCTGCGGGAGATCGCCGAGCCGACGCTGGACGAGGCCCAGGGCAGCCCCTCGCTCGCCGAGGCGCTGCGCCAGGGCCAGCCCTCGTTCGAGGCGGTCGCGGCCGTGCCGCTGCGATCCGCGGAGCGCCTGCTCGGCCTCGCGCTCCTCTACTTCGGCCCGCACGCGCCGCTGCCGGCGTCCGAGGCGATGCTCCACCTCGGATTCCTCGCGCGGGTGCTCACGGGACTGCTCGAAGCCTCGGCCGCGCGCGAAGCCAACTCCACCGCCGATCGATTGCGGGTCCTGTCCCGACCCTCGGCGGCGGCGGTGGCCTCGCTGCTCGCGCGGCTGCCTCCCGAGTCGGCGCGCCGCCAACGCCTCGCGCTCAGCGAGGTGCTCGCCCCGCTCGAGGCGCCCGGCGTGTTGCTCGTGGCCGAGGGCGGGGCGTCGGTCTTCGGCGACGCACCGCTCCTCCGCTTCGCGCTCGCGACACTCGTGCGGCAGTGCGAGGCCGCAGCCCTCGAGCACGGCCGGATTCCCGAGGTGACCGTCCGCGTGGACGAAGCCCCGAACCGCGTGCAGATCCAGGTCACCGGTGGCGGAAGGGCCTCGGTCATGGCCGTTCCCGAGGCGGGACCGGACCTGGCCGACGCGGAGCTGAGCGTCGTCCACGCGATCGTGGCCATGCACGGCGGGGTGCTGGTGGCGGGTCGCGCCGAGGATCAGTCCCCGCACTTCTCCGTGCGGCTGGTCCCGGCCTGACGGAACGCCGCTTCGATCCGGCTCGCGCCGCGGAAGCCCGCCAGGGCCACGAGCACCACCGCGAGCACGACGACGGCGTTGGGGATCCCCAGGACTTCGGGCAGCGTCGTAGGGCCCAGGTCGCCTGCGGTGTAGAGCCCCTGGACGTGCGGAAACGCGAGCGCGAAGCCGAGCGTCCCCGCCGCGAAGCCGGCGAGGTAGACGAGGCCGTCGAGCCTGCCCGTGGCGGTCGAGACGATCGAGGTCCCGGGACAGTAGCCGCCGACCACGAAGCCGACGCCCAGCACCAGCCCGCCCACGACCTGCGCGATCCAGTAGGTCGGGACCAGCGACACGAGCGAGAGGTCCAGGAAGCCGACCTGCGACAGCAGCCATAGCCCGAGCATCGCGGTGACGATCGCGGTGAACATCACCTTGAAGACCGCGAGGTCGTCCAGGTAGAACTGCGACACGAGCTTGCGCGCGCTGCCGAAGCCCGCGCGCTCGAGGAAGAAGCCGAAGCCGATCCCGATCACCAGCGCGAGCGCGAGGCTCACGTCGTCGGAGAAGGCACCCTGCGGGTAGAAAGGAGCGCTCATCGCCACTGTCTCCTTAGCAGCGGGGCCACCGCGTACGCTCCGGCGAACAGGCAGAGCATGAACACCCAGCTGCCGAGGTTCAGCAGCGCGCCGCCGGCGAACGCGAAGGCGAGGCGGGTCCCGCGCGACACCCGGGGGCCCTTCTCGACCGTGCGGGCCACGCGGCCG
>DATEUE010000088.1:0-2290 GCA_035283305.1 Vicinamibacteria bacterium
GGTGCTCTTCCGCCGCACCCCCCACACCCCCTGGGCGGTGCGTGTTCGCCCATGGGAAGCCGCGTTCCCACAGCCGGACAGCGCGTCCCGCATGTCGTCCCGCGCCTCCGGGCCGAAGCCCCAGAAGCCAAAGGCATTCCGGCCGGCCGGCCGTCTGGCACGCGTCGTGATTCTCGAGTGCGCATGAGCTTCGTCCGCGACCTCGCCGCCGCTGTTCCGCTGGGCCAGAATGAGGGCATGCCAGAGCCAATGATCGAGCTGCGCGGCGTCGAGAAGAGCTATCCCCAGGGCGGCGGGCAGGTGTACGTGCTGCGCCGGGTGGACCTCAAGGTCGACGAGGGCGACTTCGTGTCCATCATGGGGCCCTCGGGCGCCGGCAAGTCCACGCTGCTGCACATCCTCGGGCTCCACGACAGCGATTTCACCGGCGAGTTCCACCTGGTGGGCGAGCCCGTGCACAAGCTCGGGCGCAAGCAGCGGCACGAGCTGCAGAAACGCGCGATCGGGTTCGTGTTCCAGAGCTACCACCTGCTCGACGAGCTGACGGTGGCCGAGAACCTGGAGCTGCCGCTCTCCTACCGCAACCTCAAGAAGTCCGAGCGCGAGGCGATCGTGGCGGATACGCTCGACCGCTTCCAGATCGTGGGCAAGAAGGACCTCTACCCGCGCCAGCTCTCGGGCGGACAGCAGCAGCTCGTCGCCGTCGCGCGCGCGATCGTGTCGAGCCCGAAGCTGATCCTCGCCGACGAGCCCACGGGCAACCTGCACTCGGAGCAGGGAGCCGAGATCATGCAGCTGTTCCAGAAGCTGAACGGCGAGGGCACCACGATCATCCAGGTCACGCACTCGGAGACGAACGCGGGCTATGGCCGGCGCGTGGTGAGGATGCGCGACGGCTGGATCGTGAACGACTGACGGGAGGCCTCGCAGTGCTCGAGCAGGTGTGGCGCGACGTCGTCCAGGCGGCGCGGAGGCTCGCCCGCCGCCCCGGCATCGCGCTCAGCGCGATCCTCACGCTGGCCGTGGCGATCGGCGCGAACACCGCCGTCTTCAGCGTGGTCGACGCCGTGCTGCTGCGGCCGCTCCCGTTCCCCGAGCCCGAGCGGCTCTCCTTCCTCACCCGCGAGGGGGACGTGTCGATCCTGGACGGGGTCGACTGGCGCGCCGAGACGCACACGTTCCAGGGTATCGCCCTCTTCCTCCGGCAGTGGAACCTCGACCTCTCGGGCGACGGCGACGCCGAGCGGATCATCGCCTCGGTCGTCGAGGCCCCCTACTTCCGGATCCTGGGAACGGCGCCGATCCTCGGCCGGACGCTCGGCGCGGACGACGACCGCGTCGGAGCCGAGCCGGTAGCGGTCCTGAGCGAGGCGTTCTGGCGGAGGCGTTTCGGCGGCGACCCGGGCATCCTCGGCCGCTCGCTGCCGCTCTCGGGCCAGGCGACCCGCGTCGTCGGCGTGATGCCCGCGGCCTTCGACTTCCTGGACGACGAGGTGGACCTGTGGGCCCCGGTCGCGACCGTCTGGCCCTTCGCGGTGACCGAGCGCGGCACCAACAACTTCGACGCCATCGGCCGCCTGCGTCCGGGCGTGTCGCTCGAGGCGGCGCGCGCCGAGATCGTCGCGATCACGACGCGGCTCGCGCGGCAGCACCCGAAGACGAACGCGCGCAAGATCGTCGAGCCGATGTCGCTGCACGAGTTCGTGACGGGTCCGACGCGGCCGGCTTTGCTCGTGCTGCTGGGCGCGGTGCTGCTGGTCGCGCTCGCGGCGAGCGCGAACGTGGCGGCGCTGCTGCTCGCGCGGCACGTGGCGCGCGGCGGCGAGTACGCCGTTCGCCTCGCCATGGGCGCCGGGTCGCGCCACCTGTTCGGTCAGGTGATGTCCGAGAGCCTCGTGCTCGCGCTCGCGGGCGGCGGCCTGGGAGTGATGCTCGCGGCCTGGGGCCGCGACGCGCTGCTGGCGATGGCCCCCGCCAGCCTGCCGCGCGCCGGCACGGTGGCGCTCGACGCGCGCGTGCTCGGCTTCACGCTCGGCCTCGCGCTCGTGGCGGCTCTCCTGGCGGCGGCGCTGCCGGCCCTGGTCGCCTCGCGCAGCGCCCCGGGCGTGCTGCTCGCGGGCACGGCCAAGGGCGCCGCCTCCGGGCGGGCCACCGGGCGGGCGCTCGGCGCGCTGGTGGTGGGCGAGGTGGCGCTCGCGGGCGTCCTGCTCGTCGGCTCGCTGCTGCTCGTCCGCAGCTTCGTCCGCCTGCAGGCGGTGCCGCTCGGCTTCGACCCGCGGGGCACGTTGAT
>DATEUE010000089.1:0-14065 GCA_035283305.1 Vicinamibacteria bacterium
ACGTGGACGCCCGCGGGCGACAGCGTCGGGACACGCTGCGCGCGCGGCTGCCGGTCGCGGGCACCTCGATCACGATGAGCACGCTCTACGGACGCTGGACCGTCCAGGCGTTCCTGGACGACAAGACGCGCCCGTGCAGCCCGCTGCGCCGCTTCACGATTCACTCGAAGTAACAGCCGGATGCGGTCACCCGCTGAAGGAGAACACCGAATGAGCCGCCGACCGCTCTCCTTTCGAAAGGCGCTCGCGGCGCTCGCCTGCGCCGCCCCGCTGCTTTCACCGCCTCCAGCCCACTCTGACACCTGCACAGGCCTGAGCCTGGCCACGCTCACTCCGGCCGCGGCCGGCACGACGCCGAACGCTGTCGCCGTGGGCGACTTTGATCGCGACGGGCGGATGGACGTGGCCGTGGCCAACAGCGGCAGCAACGAGGTGAGCATCCTGCTCGGCGACGGGGCCGGCGGCTTCACGGCCGGGCCTAACTCCCCGATAGCAACCGGGGCGACGAGCCCAATCGACATCGCGGCCGGCGACCTTGACCGCGACGGCATCCTGGACCTCGTCGTGGGGTTCAGCAGCGGCCCGGCACGTGCGGAGGTCTTGAGAGGACTGGGAGGCATCGACGCCGGCAAGTTCACCGCCAGCGGTCCGTTCCCGCTCGTAGCCATACCGACCAGGATCCACCTCGCCGACATCACGAACGACGCTGAGCTCGATCTCGTCGTCCTGCGGGAGACCCTCCCGCAGCGGCTCATGGTCTACCGCGGTATTGCGGGAGCCGCCTTCGCGCCAACGCCCCAGTCGGACTTCGACCTCTCGGTCGTCACCGAGGAGCCGTCTGGCGCGGTACCCGTCGACTTCAACCGCGACGGGAACACAGACCTCGCGGTTGTCATGCGCAACCGCGACTGGGTCCGGGTGTACCAAGGCTTCGGTGCCAACGGGCTCGGCGCGTCGCCAGTGACGCTGACCCTGGCGAGCACGGGCGACGCGCCTAGCGACGTGGCGACCGGTGACATCAACCGCGACGGCTGGCCGGACCTCGTGACCGCGGACAGCGCAGCGGCGACCGCCTCGGTTCTCTTCAACGCCGCCGGGTCCTCGCTCTCGCCACAGCCCTCGGTCCCGGTCGGCGGTGTTCCCCTTCGCGTCGCGCTCGTCGACCTCGACCACGACGGAGTGCTCGACCTGGCGGCGCTCGACGACTCGGCCACGCCTCGCCTCTCGGCCTTTCAAGGGCTGAAGGTCGGCTCGCCCTGGTTCGACTCCGCGGCGGTCGCCGCCGCCCTGCCGGCCGGGGGCGTGCGGGGCCTCGCCGTCGGCCGCTTCACAGCGGACAGCCGCGCGGACCTCGTGACGTCGCTCGCGTCACCGGGGCGGGCTGTGGTGGTGGAGAACCGGTCGGGCACGCCGTGCGCGCGCTCGTCCTTCGCAGGCGCGCCGCGATCCTACCCCGCGGGCAGCGGCCCGGTGTCGACGGCCGCCGCCGACCTCGACAAGGACGGACGCCAAGACCTGGTCGTGGCTTCTTCGTTCGATGCGAGCCTGCGCGTGCTCAAGAACGCCAACGGCGGCTTCACGGCCGGCGTGCCCATCCCTCTTTTCCCCGCTCCCCGCGCGGTCGCGGTCGCCGACATGAACGTGGACGGGAACATGGACGTGGTAGTGGCCCAGGGCGCCTCCGGCTCCGGCAGGGTGCAGGTGTTCCTGGCCGACTTCGCTGGAACGCTGACGCCCAGCGGGACGCAGGCCGCGGGCGACAACCTGTCGTCCCTCGTGGTGGGCGACTTCAACGGCGACGGGGCACCGGACGTCGTCGCAGCCAGCGAAGGAACGGGGCAGGTGTTCGCGTTCCTCGGCGACGGGCTCGGCGGCCTGGGTTCAGGCACGCCGTTTGCCGTCGGCAGCGGGCCGCGCGCGCTGGTTGCGGGCTTCCTCGACGCCAACGCCACGCTGGACGTGGCCGTCGCCAACTTCCTCGGCGATAGCGTCACGGTCCTGTCTGGAAACGGAACCGGAGGGTTCGGCGCGCCGCTGACGCTGACCCTTGCCGCCGGCAGCAACCCCCGGGGGATCGCGACTGCCGACGTGGACGGGGACGGCCGGCTGGACCTCGTCACCGCCGACTCGGGCTTGGGCCAGGTTTCCGTGATTCGTCGGGACGGTGTCGGCAACTTCCTGGCACCCGTGGTCTACCCGGTGGGTACCAACCCCTCGGCCGTCGCACTGGTTCAGCTCGAAGGCGATTCGAAGCCCGAGATTGTGGTGACCGCCTCGACTGCCTTGTTGGAGCAGATGCTCACGGTCCTGGCCAACAACGGTGGCCTGTTCACGCCTCCCCTTCCTGGGGACCGGCACGCCGTCCGGCAGGCACCCCAGGCGATCACGCCCTTCGACGCAGACGGCGACGGCCTCGTCGACCTCGCCGTTCCGTGCCGAGACGGGGGAAGCGTGGTGATCCTACTCGGCCGCCCACCGACACTGGAGGCGGCCCCCCGCGTGACGGTGGGCGACAAGCCGCGCGCCGCCGCGGTCGGCGACTTCGACGGCGACGGGAAGCTCGACCTGGCGGTGGCCAACAGCGGCGACAACAGCGTCTCGCTCCTGGCAGGCGACGGCGCTGGAGGCCTGTCCGCCTACGGCACGCTGACAGCGGCGGCGCCGGAGGCGATCGTGTCGGGCGACTTCAACCGCGACGGCAGGCTCGACCTCGGTGTCAGCGTGCGCGGGGCTACGCCTTCCGTGGCAATCTTCCTCGGGACCGGCGGTGGAGCCTTTTCTCTACCGACGACCGTGAACGTCGGCGCTGAACCGGACGACCTCGTGACGGGCGACTTCGACCTGGACGGGGACCTCGACATCGCCGTCTGCGACAAAGTGTCCCCGACGGGCAGCGTCAGGATCCTGGGGAACAACGGGCTCGGCGTGTTCAGCGCCGTCGGCGGAGTCAGCGTCGGTGACAAGCCGACATCGATCGTCGCGGCGGATTTCGACCGTGACGGCGACCTCGACCTGGCCGTGGCCAACGACCTCTCCGATAACGTGATGATCCTGACCTACGCGACCGGTAGCTTCGCGGTGACGCAAACGCTCCCGCTTGCGGGTGGGGACACCTCGCCGGTGTCACTCGCGGTGGGCGATTTCGACGGCAACGCAACCATCGACCTCGTCGCTGCAGCGTTCGGCAACTTCAGTAGGCTGCACGTGTATCGGAATCAGACGCCCTCCACGCCTCTCTTCATCACGCCGCCGGTCCCCTACGACGCTCCGTACGCGCTCCAGGTCGTGGCAGCGGGCGACCTCAACCTGGACGCCAGGCCTGACCTCGTCGCCCTGGCCGACGGCGTGTCGATCCTCCGAAGCCTTGGTGGGATGAACTTCGATCCTCCTCAGACCGTGGTCGCGCGCTACTTGCCCTCGGCGGCGCTGATCGCGGACTTCAACCGCGACGGCCGCCCGGATATCGCGGTCGTGAACGAGGGCTCGGACGACGTGTCGCTGCTGCTGAGCACGGCGTGCCAGGCGCAGCAGCTCGAGCTGTCGATCCAGCCGAACGCTTGCCAGCTGGGCGCTCCACTGTTCTTCCTCGACGCGCAGGTGAAGGCGTTCGACGACGGCGGCAACCTGGCGAGCTGCGCCACCAACACGGTGACGCCCTCGATCGTGCCGGGCACCGGCGGAGGCGGCGTGCTCTCCGATCCCGTGCCGCCCGACGTCGTCGCCGTCGGCCTGGCGCTCGCTGGCGGCGTGGCATCGTTCACGGGCAACGACACGCTCGCGATCAACGCGCCCGGCCGGCGCTACCGCCTCCAGTTCCAGGCGGGCGGGCTCGCCCCGGTGCACAGCCGCAGCTTCACGCTCGGCGTGGACGCGACGCAGATCGTGGGCCCGACGTCGGTGTGTCCGTCGAGCTCCGGCGTCTACTCGCTCGTTCCCGACCCGGGCTACGACAGCTACTCCTGGTTGCTCGATGGATTGCCCCACAGCTTCACGCCCACCGCCACGCTCACTAACCCGCCGATCGTGCTCGACCAGCTCCACACGCTCGGCGTGACGGCCCGCGTGGACGCGTGCACGGTGACGCCCTCGAACCTCGACGTCTACTTCGGCACCTTGGCGAGCGTGACGCTCGACATCCAGGGAGCGAGCACGGTCTGCGTGGACTGCATCGGCGGCTCGGCCAAGGCGATCGAGACCGGTGGAGGCCTGGTCGTCTCGCGAGAGTGGGGCTACCGCACGGTATCGCTCGGACCGATCACGGCGTTCCCCGGCGAGACCGGCGAGACCTACGTTCTCAAGGGCGCGAGCTTCCCCAGCCCCGGCACCTACATCGTGGTGGTCACCACCACCGCGACCTGCGGCTCGACGACCTCGAGCGAGTGGACGGTCACGGTCAGCGACCTGGTCTCCGGCGAGGCCCGCTACCTCGCGGCTTCGTCGCGTGGCGGCGCCTCGACCGGCGAGAACCGGCTGCTGTGGGTGAACACGGCGGCCCCGCTGGAGATCCGGATCCGCTGGAACAAGGCCCCGGACGGGACGAACGACTGCCTGCCGCCGAGTGACCTCACCACGCCGCCCAACAACCCGCCCGTGACCGACGAATTCAGCAACAATTCTCCCACGGCCGACGCCAAGGACACCTTCCTGCACACCGGCCTGGTGCTCAACACGGCCTACTGCTACAGCGTCTTCGTGAGGGACGGCACGGGGTGGTCGCCCGGGCGCACGGTGAAGGCGCGGCCCTTCGATTCGGCGGGGCCCGTCAAGTGGGCTTACGCGACGGGCGGCAGCGCCGTCGCCCCGCCGACGGTGAGCGGTGATGCGATCCTCGCGATGTCGAACGACCGCACGGTCCACGCCCTCACGCGCGGCAGCGCCGGCGGGGTGTGGCCGACGGCCTGGATGCCGGCCGAGCTCGCGGGCGTCGCGCACTCGCGCTCGCCGGTCGTGCCGTTCCCGCTCCTGCTCAACGGGGCGAGCAACGTGCTGTTCGTGGCCGACGACTCGCTGACGGGCCTGCTCCACGCGGTCAACACCGGCACGGGCGGCCCCGTCTGGGCCGACCAGCCGCAGGGCAAGCCCGTGACGGGCGCTCCCGGCGGGATGTTCGGCCAGTTCGCCGGAGTGCGCGACGCGCTCTTCGTGGGAACGCGCGACAACGTAAGCCCCAACCAGTTCCGGGCCCTGAGCGTGGCGGACGGCAGCCTGATCGAGGCCTACGCGGGGGCGGGCAGCGGCAGCCAGATCGGCCCGATCAACGGTGGCCCCGCGATCGACTACGCGAACCAGCGGGGCTACTTCGCCTCGCGCCGCCACCTCGGCTCGGGGAAGACGCTGTGGTGCCTCGACATCCTGCCGAGCGGCCCGGTGGTCTTCAGCCACAACTGGTCGCGCGATCTCGGCGACATCGTCGGCAGCCCCGTCCTGCGCGGCACGCGTGTCTACGTCGGGACGGAGTCGGGCACGATCTACTCGCTCGACGCGGCGAGCGGGGGTGACGACCACATTTTCACACCCTCGCCGGCCGACGGGCCGGTCAAGGGCTTCCTGTTCCCCGACCGCCGCAACGACGACATGATCTTCGCGACCACGTCCAAGGTCTGGAGCATCTCGGACGACGCCGATCCGATGACCAAGAACTGGGAGTGGGCGCCGGGCGGGCCGACCCCGAACCCCTCGATCGTGCTCTACCGACCGCAGACGAATCTCGTCTACGTTGGAGCCGCGAACGGCGAGCTCTACGAGCTCGACTTCACGAGCGCGAGCCCTTCGACGGCCCCGGCCCAGAACCTGCAGATCCTCGGCGGGGGGCAGGGCCAGGTGGGAGCGCCCTCGCTCGACCTCGGGCCACCGCCGCTGCTGATCGTCGGTAGCGAGCCTGGCGTGCTGTACGCGGTGGAGGTTCCGTTCCCCTGAGGTGGGCGCAGTGCTTCTCAGCGGGCACGCGTCCGGTTACACTCTAGCCAGCTTCTGGAGGGGAACAGGATGGGGGACGGCGAGGACCGTGCGGCAGGGCCGGCCAGCCTCCGTCCGGACGGACGCCTGCCGTACGAGAAGCCGTCCGTTGCCTGGGAGCAGCCCCTCGAGGCGCAGCCCAGCCTGATGGCCGGCTGCCAGAAGACGCCCGGAGGCGGCGTCGACTGCACCGCCGTCGGCCCGGTCTCGAGCTGAGATGGCGCTGCGCCGCCATCCGGACGTGGCTTGGCAGCAGATCGGCGACGAGGCGGTGGTGATGAGCCTCGGCGAAGGCCGCGTGCTCGGGCTCAACCCGACCGGGACGCTGCTCTGGTCGCTCGTCGAGGAACGAGACGAGGACGGCCTCGTCGCGGCGCTGGTGGAGCGCTTCGCGACCGACGCGGGCCAGGCGCGCGAGGACGTGCGCGGCTTCCTGACGCTGCTGCGCGAGCGCGGGCTGGTGGGCGAGGCCTAGTGGCCCTCGCCTGGACGCCTTCCGCGCGGCTCAAGCAGCTGGCCCTCGAGCGGGCGCAGCCGCTCTCCGCGAGCCTCGAGCTCAGCTACCGCTGCAACTGGCGCTGCGTCTTCTGCTACAACCCGCGCCACAACGACCTGCGCGGCTTGCCCACCGCGCGCTGGCTCTCGGTGCTCGACGAGCTGCGCGAGCTGGGCACGCTCTACGTCGCGCTCACGGGCGGCGAGCCGCTCACGCACCCGGACTTCCTGGCGCTGGCGCGCGGCGTGCGCGAGCGCGCGCTCGCGTTGCGCATCCTCACGAACGGGGCGCTCGTGACCGAGGCGCTCGCCGCCGAGATCGCGGCGCTCTTGCCGATGGCGGTCGAGCTGAGCATCCACGGAGCCTGCGCCGCGACCCACGACCGCGCGACCGCGACGCCCGGCTCGTTCGAGGCGATGCTGCGCGGGATGGACCGGCTGCTGCGGAAGCGGGTCTCGGTGGTGCTCAAGGCGCCTCTCACGCGGCTCAACGAGGACGAGATGTTGGAGATGCAGCAAATCGCGGCCGGACGAGGCGTGCCGCTGCGCCTCGACCCGGTGCTGACGCCGAGAGACGACGGCGACCCGGGGCCGCTCGCCTACCGCGCCTCGCCCGCTGCCGTCGAGCGGATGTTCCTGGCGCTCGGCGCCCAGGGCCAGATCCCCCTGGAGGACCGCGTCGGCGGCGGAGTCAACTGCGGGCTCGGCCGCACCACTCTCGCGATCGACCCGGAGGGGAACGTGTTCCCCTGCCTGCAGTGGCGCCGGGCGCCGCTCGGCAACGTGCGCGACGCCTCGCTGGTGACCACCTGGCGCGAATCGGAGGAGCGCGTGGCCGCGGCGGCCGTGGCCCGCGCGGCGAACGAGCGCATGCGCGGCGCCGGCCGCACGCTCGCGGCGTTCCCGTTCTGCCCGGCGCTCGCGCTTCAGCGGACGGGCGACGCGCTTCAGCCGGACGAGACCCACGTCGAGCAGGCCGAAGCCGCCGCGCGCGCCCGCCTCGCGTCCCAGTGAGGTTCGGCGCCGGGGGCCTGCGCTTCTCGGCGGGGCCCGACGACGCGCTTTTTCCGAGCGAGCGTGAGGCGCTCGCGCGCCTCGAGCCAGAGCCAAGCGGTCCGCAGCCGCCCTTCGCGATCGAGCTCGTGGAGGCGCCCCCCTGGACCAGCGACGACCCCGCGCTCTTCCCGCAGTGGGAGCCGGCGGTGCAGCGCTTCGTGGGCGACCGGCTACTGGCGAGCCACAAGAGCTTCACGGCCGAGATCGACCCCTTCGCTTCGCGAGCGCGGCTGCAGCGGCGCGAGGAGCGCGCCTACCCGCTCGAGACGGTGATCCGCACGTCGATGATGGCTCGCCTGCCACTCGTCGGCGGCATCCCCCTCCACGCGGCCGGCATGGTGCTGGCCGGTCGGGGCGTGGCGTTCTTCGGTGCCTCTGGCGCGGGCAAGACGACGCTGGCGGCGACGTCGCCCGTGCCCGTGCTCTCCGACGAGCTCGTGGCCATCGGGCCGGGGCGGCCGTTCTCGCTCGTCCGCTCGGGCTTCTGGGGCGAGGGGCGCCCGCAGGCAGGCGCTTCGAGCGCCCCGCTCGGCCTGCTCGTGGACCTCGCGAAGGGACCCGCGTTTCAGTTCGAGCGGCTCAGCCCCCCGGTCGCTGCGGGCCGGGTGCTGGCATCCGTTCCCGTCCCTCACGCTCCGGCTCTCTGGCGACGAGCCCTCGCCGTGGTCGCGGAGCTGGTCTCGCACGTGACGGTCGTGCGGATGGAGTGGTCGCCTCGGGAGCCGCCGTGGCCGGCGCTCGCACGGCTCCTCGACGAGGCCTAGCCCGCCCCAGGGGCGTATACATAATACGGTCCCACTATTCCTCTTGAATCGGATAAGCGAAGTCCATACAATCTGCCTCACGCACTAGCTGGACTTGCCGATGTCGGGAGCGGGCGGCTCACCCAGGGCAGGCCTTCCTCAGCATCGGCCGGAAAATTAAGCACCAAAAGTACTTAGCTGATTCACTTTGACATCCTCAGCTGAGCACGCTGGAGGTTTGTCGATCAACCCGCAAGGCGGGTAGTCGAAACGTGTGCTTATTTTCCGTATTGATGTAGCGGAAACGACCATCTACACTCTCCCCCGGGTCGCAATGAGTCGGGCCGGCACCGTGCCCCCCACGGAGCCAGTCAGGACTCGGGAGGAGGGTCCAGATGGACCGCGTAGTCGGGGGTCGCAAGGGTTCGCGGACGGCGCTCGCTCTCGCAGCAGCGCTCGCTCTTGGAGCTTCTGCAGCTCCCGCGAACGCTCAGACGTCGAGCTACTCGATCGTCGAGCTGGCAGGCGTCCCTCAGCGCATCAACAACAACGGGCAGATCGCGGGCTGGGTCTTCGTCGGACCCGACGCCCACGCAGCCATCTACAGCAACGGCGCCTGGGTGGACCTGGGCGTCCCAGCCGGCGACCAGCTGAGCACGCTCTTCGGCATCAACAGCTCGGGAGCGGCGGTGGGCTTCTCCTTCGTGTCGCTCCCCGGGCCGGACAATCGCTGGCAGGCCATCCTGGCCCCGGCGAACGCCACGACCGTCCAGGCCCTGAGCGTGCTCGCCCCGGACTCGTTCGCGTACGCGATCAACGACGGCGGAGCCGTCGTGGGCTGCCTCAACCGCTACGACGACGTCTTCCCCGACCCGCACCGCGCCTTCCTGCACGCGAACGGCAGCGTGACGGACCTGCATGCGCTGCTGGCGACGAACCCGGCCATGGACTTCACCTGCGCGCGCGACGTCAACAACGCGGGCGTCGTCGTCGGCGAGTTCCAGTCGTCGACCGCCCCGCAGCGCGGCTTCCTCTACCAAAACGGCACTGTCACGCTGCTGGCGCAGAGCGCGACCGCCTACCTCAGCAACGCCAGGGCGGTCAACGACACGGGCAAGGTCGTCGGCGAGGGGCGCCTCGCGGGCTTCACCGCGGACCATGCCCTCGTCTACGACGTCGCGACGGGGGTGATCTCGAGCCTCGGCCTCGAGACGACCGGTGCCTTCAACAGCCGGCCGAACGACGTGAACGGCTCGGGTGCCGTGGTCGGGATGATGTTCCTGGCTGTGGGGGAGCACGCGTTCCTGGCCTCCGGCGGCCAGGTCCTCGACCTCAACGACCTGCTCCCGGCCGGAACCGAGTGGGTGCTGCAGGAGGCGATGTCGATCAACGACGGCGGGCAGATCGTCGGGCGCGGCTACCTGGCGTCCTCGCCCACCGTCACGCGCTACTTCCTGATGCAGGCCACGGCGGGTGCGGCCTCGATCGGCGATCTGATCGCCCAGGTGCGCGCGCTCCAGGCCGCCGGCTTGCTGACCCGTGGCACCGCGAACGGCCTCGTGGCCGAGCTCACGGTGGCCGAGCGGCACCTGCGCGGGCGCTGCAGCCGGCTCTCGGTGCTCGCGCTCGAGCTCTTCGTGCGGCACGTGGACCTGCTGATCCGCAAGGGCCGCCTGGCGGCGATCCATGGCGAGCCGCTGATCGCCGAGGCCAACCGCATCATCGACGGCCTGCTCGCGGGCACCCATGCGTCGACGAAGCCGCCGAAGTCCAAGGCGAAGAAGTGCTTCCATCCGAAGGGGAAGAACTCGAAGCACCGCTGCTGATCCAACGGGACGGACACAGACAGAAACGGACAACAGACCAGGGGCAAAGCGGCCTGGACTGAGCTAGAGGGGGGGCAGCTCGCCCCCCCTAACCCCCCGAGAGAAGACCCAGGATCGCGGGGTCCAGGCGGAGGAGGCCGTCGCGGGCCTTCTCGTCCAGGATCTTCCGGACCGTCCCGTACTCCGCCGCGGGGACCGGGAGCTTGAAGGGGGCGGCCGCCCGGCGCGGGGTGAGCAGCAGCACGATCTCAGGCGCCTCGACGAAGGCGATCCGGGCGACCTCGGGCCAGGGCAGGAATCCGCGGTGACCCCAGACGCCGTCGCGATACAGCCCCAGGCGGATGCGCCGCGCGAGCGGCACCAGGCACAGGAAGTAGACGGCCATCAGCGCGAGGCCGCCGACGTGAGAAAGAGGCCGGTGCATCCACGCGTTGAAGGCCGCGGTCACGGCGCCGGTCGCCCCCAGCAGGAAGAGCCAGGGTAGCTGCGCCGGCACGGGCGCCGGCCAGGTCACGAGCGCGGTGGGCTCGATCCGGCGGTAGCGCAGGTAGCCTCTGACTCCGCGGCCGAGCTGCACGGCGAAGTAGAGCCCGAGCCCGACGAGCCCGAGGCCGACGAGCTGCTGCAGCAGTGGAGGCAGCAGCGGCTGCATCAGCCGGCGAGCGCCTGCTCGAGATCGGCCACGAGATCGGCCTCGTCCTCGACGCCGATCGACAGCCGCACCAGCCCCGGCTCGACGCCGGCGGCACGCAGGGCCGCCGGCGTCAGGCCGTGGTGGGAGGTGTGAACGGGCAGGCTGGCGAGCGACTCGACGCCACCCAGGCTCGCGGCGCGCGCCACGAGCTGAAGCCGGTCGTAGAAGCGCTCGGCCGCCTCGAGGCCGCCGCGCAGCTCGAAGCTCAGGATGCCGCCGAAAGCCGCCATCTGCCGGCGGGCCGTCGCGTGGCTCGGGTGCGACTCGAGGCCGGGATAGTAGACGCGGCTGAGCGCCGCGTGGCCCTCGAAGTGGCGCGCCAGCACCAGGGCGCTCCGGCACTGGCGCTCGACGCGCAGGTGCAGCGTTCGCAGCCCGCGCAGCGCCAGGAACGCGGCGTGCGGGTCGAGGCAGCCGCCCAGTATCTTCATCGTGGCCCGCGCGGCGTCGACGCGGGCACGCGAGCCGACGAGCGCGCCGCCGATGAGGTCGCTGTGGCCGGCGAGCGCCTTCGTCAGGCTGTGCATCACGAGGTCGGCGCCGAGAGCGAGCGGCCGCTGCACGATCGGCGTCGCGAAGGTGTTGTCGACGACGACCGCCAGGCCGCGCGCGTGCGCCGCCTCACACACCGCCTGGAGGTCCACGACGTCCAGGGTCGGATTCGTGGGGCTCTCCAGGATCAGCAGCCGGCTCTTGTCGCTCGCCAGCTGGTCGACCCGCGCCAGCTCGGCCGGGGGCACGAAGCGCGCGCTCACCGAGAACCGGGCGAGGAGCTCGCTCAGCAGCTTCACCGTGCCGCCGTAGAGCGACGCGCTCGCGAGCACCTCGTCCCCGGCGCGCACCAGCGACAGGACCGCCGTGCTCATCGCCGCCATGCCGGACGCGAGCACGAGGCCCGCCTCGGCGCCTTCGAGCTCGGCGAGCGCCTCCTCGAGCTCGCGAAGCGTCGGATTGGCGTAGCGGGTGTAGAGGTAGAGCCCGGGATCGCCGTCCAAGTAGCGGCGCATCTCGGCGGACGAGGCGAAGGCGAACGTCGAGGTCTGCGCGATCGGCGGCACGAGCGATCCGCTTCGGGCTCCGTGGCGGCCGTGCACGGCCCGCGTGCCCGGACCGCGCGGCCTCGTCACAGGCCCACCGCCTGGCTGTCGCGGTACTTGCCCTCCTCACGCTCCGGCATGGGCGCCTGGCCCACCACCGGCTCGATGAACTGGCGGTAGGCGTCGCGGAAGCCGCGTTCGACCAGGTCGTCCGTCGTCTGCAGCACCTCGGTCGCCGGGTCGCTCGCTCCGTCGAGCTCGGTGGGGCCGAGCGTGCGCCGGCGGGGCCGGATCACCCACAGGTCGACCTCGCGCGCCACTTGTCCGGTGGCGGGGTCCTCCCAGGCCCCGCGCCCACCGGGGCCGCGGTGCCCGAGCGTGCTGACGATGCGACTCGTACGCTCGGTGGCGTCGATCTCGGCCGCCGCCTGCTGCTCGAGAGCGCGCAGCGTGGCGTCGATACGTGCGAGCGGGCCGCGTCGCCGTGTGGGCGGCCCGATCTCCTCGGGCGTCCCGGTCACGACCACGACCTGCTCGGCGCCGGCCGCGAGCGCCTCCTCGATCCCGCATCCCGGCACGAGCGAGGCGTCGGTCAGCCGGTGGGTCTCGCCGGCGTGGACCGCCCCCTTCGGGAACGCCACGCGTCGCAGCGGCATCGCCACCGGGAACAGCAGCCCCGTGGCGAGCGCGTCGAACAGCAGCGCTCCCTGCCCGGGCGCGCGCAAGTCCACCATCTCCTCGTAGGCGCGGTTCGGATCCTCCTCGCGCAGCAGCGCGAAGGCGAGCGCGCGACCCCGGTCGAGATCGGCCACGCGCACGATCAGCTCGCGGAAACCCAGCTCGCCCAGGTTCTCGGACAGCAGCGCGACGTAGCGCCGACCGAGCTCGGCCTCGCTCGCGGGAACGCCCGAGAGCATGGCGCCGCGGGCGATCTCCCACAGGCCGCGCCGCAGGCGATCGAGCCCGGGCTCGGCGTCGAGGTACGCCTCGAAGGCCTCGGCCAGACGCGAGCCCCGCCGCCAATAGATCGTCCCGAGCACGAAGGTCGCGAGCATCGCGAGCGCGAGGACGGGCACGGCCTGCGCGGCCAGGTACGGGCCGCTCAGGGCCTCGGGCGCCACCCACAGCACCGAGAGCACCCGTGACGCGGCCCCGGGGAACACGCGGTCGGCGATCAGCAGCAACGGGAACAGGATCCCGAGCAGCAGCCCGAGCAGCACGGGCAGCGCGAAGATCGCGAACGAGACGCCGAGCAGCAGCAGCGCCGCGCGCAGCGCGGGCCGCAGGCGATAGAAGGCGCGCCAGCTCGCGCCGTCCCACAGACCCCCCTTGCCGTAGAGCTCCGCGCCGCCCGATACGGCGGCGAATGCCGCGGTGATGGCGCCCGTCCCGGAGCCCACGACGAGGTCGATCTTGACGCCGCTCTCGTCGAGCGCACGCAGCACGCCGGCGTGGTAGGCGCCCGTCGTCCCGGTGCCGGTGAACACGACGGCCGTGCGCCGCTTCGGCGAGTATTCCCTCACGCCTCCTCCCGGCTGGCCCCTACGTTACCACCCGCCGCGGGAGGGGCGAAGAGCTGTGGCAGCGCTGCGCGCACCGCCGCGAGCCGCTCCGACACCGACCACGAGTCGGCGACGACCACGAACGACGCGCGCGCCTTCGCGCTGCGAAGCCACGCCGTGAGCCAGGGCCAGTCCGGCGTTCCGTCCGTCTCGGGCCACGCCAGCCGGGCGACCGCAGCCTCGAGCTGCGCGGGCTTCACTTCGAGCGCCGCGGCGTCGAGGACTCGCCCGCCGCGCACCGGGTAGAGCCCCACGCTGCGCTTGCCGCCGTCCACAATCAGGGCACAGCCCGTTGCGCCCGCCACGGTCGCAGGAACCGCCGCCGCGTCCCCGCGGCTCCCTGGAACGGCGAGCCAGCCGGCGGCGCGCGTGGCGAGCGCGCGGTAGTCGGCCTCGCTCACGCGTGCGAGGCACGGCGCGGCGCAGGAGCGGACCTGCGCGTACAGGCACGCGAGCCCCAGCGGCAGCGCGGGGTCGGGCTCGAAGCTGTAGTCGCACGGGCGCAGCGGAAACAGACGCTGCAAGGCGCCCTTCGCCTTCTCGGCCGCGCGGCGGTCGCGGAACGGCCCGTAGAGCGCGCCCTCTCCGCTCGTGCGCACCGTCACGCGCGGGAAGCGCTCGGCCGGGTCGAGGTGGAGAAAGGCCGGCGGCCTGAGGTTACGCCGGGCGGAGGCCGGCACGAGCGGCCCCGCCAGCC
>DATEUE010000090.1:0-4946 GCA_035283305.1 Vicinamibacteria bacterium
CCGAAGTCGATCCTCTGGACGATCGGCTCCTCGATCTCGCGCGGCAGCTCGCCGCGGATCGCCGCGATCTTGCCGCGCACGTCCTGGGAAGCGGTGACCGCGGAGACCTCGATGTCGAACTCGATCACGATGTTCGACACCCCCTCCTGCGAGATCGACTCGATGTGGTTCACGCCCTCGACGGTGTTGATCTCCTCCTCGAGCTTCTTCGTGACCTCGCGCTCGACCGTCTCGGGGCCGGCACCGGGGTAGACCGTGGTCACCGTGACCACCGGGATCTCGACTTTCGGGAAGAAGTCGACGTTGAGCTGGGAGTAGGAGGCGATCCCGAGCACGGCGAGAGCCGCCATCATCATCGTCGCCAGGACCGGGTACTTGATCGAGAGGTTGCTCAGGAACATGCCCGGCTCCTAACGCGCGGGCGGCTTCGCGGTGCCGCGGCCGCCGTTCTGGACCTCGACCGGAGCGCCCGCGGCGAGCGCCGTCGGCGGGTCCAGCACCACGACGTCGCCCGCGGCGAGGCCGCTCCTCGCCTGCACGCCGTCCTGGGCCTCGACACCGAGGCGCAGGCTCCTCCGCTCGGCCTTGCCGGAGACCACCACGAAGACCTCGGCCGCGTCGGGGCTCGAGCCGTCGCGCACCAGCGCAGCCGGCGGGACCACGAGCGCGCCCGCGACCGTCCCGACCTCGACCGTCGCGCGGGCGAACAGCCCGCCCACGAGCTCCTTGCGGCCGGGTACCTGGACCACGACCTTGAAGGAGCGCGTGCGCTCGTCGACGAGCGGGGCGATCCGGGCCACCTTGCCTTCGAAAGCGGCGCCGGGCGCCGCGTCCACGCTCACCGTGACCCGGGCGCCGAGCCGGACCTTGGCGAGGTCGCGCGAGGACACCGGGGCCTCGAACTCGAGGACCGAGTCGTCGACCAGGATGAAGAGGGGCGTTCCCACGGCGAGCATCGAGCCGGGGTCGGGGTAGCGCTTGCCGACCCGCCCCGCGAACGGCGCCTTGACCTGTGTACGCGCGAGTTGCTGGTCCGTGATGGCCGCCTCCGCGCGCACCTGGGCGAGCGAGGCCTCCGCCACCTGCAGCGCCACCTGGGCCGCGAGGTGGTCACGGTCGGTGATGCCGCCGGTCTTCAGCAGGTTGTCGGCGCGCTCTCGCTCCGTCGCAGCCTGCGCGCGGTTGGCCTGGGCGACGGCGAGCGCGGCCTGGGCGCGGTCGCGGGCGAGGCGGTAGTCGGTGTCGTCGAGGAGCGCCAGCGTCTCGCCGCGTGAGACCGCGGCACCTTCGTCGCGCAGCACCCGCTCGAGCCGCGCCGCCACCTCGGCCACCACCTGGACCTGGGCACGCGGCTTGAGCGTGCCGGTGAGCACGAGCGTCTCGTGGAGGTCGCGGGCTTCGACCGTCGCCGTCCGCACGGGAATGCCGCGGGGCGCAGCGGATGCCGCGTCGGCTGCGGGCCGATCCCCGCAGCCGGCGAGCGGAAGAAGCGACGCGATCAGGATCAGAAGTCGTGTGTTCTCTCGATGCACGGTCGTCCTCATTCGCGGCCGGCGGCCGCAGTCTCGGGGCTGGGCCCGCTCTCGTCCTCGAGCACCGGCTGGCCCGTCACGTAGCGCAGCCCGGCCCGGGCGTTGGTGTGCGCGTGAAGCGCCTCGACGCGACTCCACTCGGCCTGGGTGAACGCCGCCTGGGCGTCGATCACGTCGAGCGGCGTGGCGGCGCCGAGACGGTAGTTGGCCTCAGTCATCTCCAGGGCCTTCGTGGCCTGCCCGACGTTGAGCTCGGCGGCGCGGAAGACACTCGCCGCGACGCGCAGGCGATCCACCGCCTGCTTGGCCTCGAGGTCGATGAGCGTTTCGAGGGCCACCCGGTCCTGTCCCACCCTGGCTCGGTCGGCCCGGGCCTGGGCCACCTTGCCCGCGGTACGCCAGCCGTCGAAGACCGGGATCTTCAGCGTGACGGCGAGGCTCCACTTCTTGTAGTTGGACTCGAAGAAGTTCGGCGTCTCCCGCACCGACCAGCCGAAAGCACCCGAGAGATCGAGCCGGGGCTGGATGTCGGCCTTGTAGATGCCGATCGCCTCGTCGTAGATCTTCTCGTTCCAGGCGATCGCCTTCACCTCGGGCCGGGTCGCGATCGCCTCGCGGACCACCTGCAGCTGGTCGGCCGGCGTCTCGCGAAAGGTGAGCGCGTCGGTGGGCTCGATCGGCTGGTCCGTCGGCTCCACCATGACGGCGTTCAGGTCCCCGCGGGCGAGGTCGGCCGCCCCCGAGAGGCGCAGCAGCGTGGTGCGCGCGTTGGCGAGGTCCACGTCGAAGCGCAGCACCTCGAGGTCGGTGGCGACTCCGGCCCCGCGCCTGTTGCGCGCCATCTCGAGCTGCTTCTCCTTCTGGCGCACGACCTTCTCGGCGACCTTTACCTGCTCGAGCGCGAGCAGGTAGGCGTTGTAGGCGAAGACGGCGCGCAGCGCCGTGTCCTGGCGCGCGCTCGCGACATTCTCCTCGCCGAGGTGCTCCGCGTAGCGCGCCGCGCGGATCGCCTTGCCGAGGCTGAAGCTCCACAGCGTCTGGTTCAGGCTCGCGTAGCCGTCCCACAGGTTCGACGCGATCGGGCGGAAGGCCTGCAGGATCTCGGGCGGGAACTCGTCGATGTTCGGGCTGTTGAAGAAGCCGGGGTCCTGGTAGCGCAGGAAGCTCCCGTAGACGCTCACCTCGGGCAGGGCGTCGGCCCGCGCCTGCGTCGCACGACCGCGCAGGCTGTCGCGGTCGGCGAGGCTGCGCATCACGACGGGGTTCCTCTCGAGGGCGCGCGCCACCGCCTCGGCGCGGGAGAGAGGCTCGGCGGACGCGGTCCCCACCGCGGCCAGGACGAGGAGGACGGTGAGCTTGGGGCGTGGGTTCATCTTCGACTTCCCTCGGGGCTCCACCCCTGCAGAACGGTGTCGACGAGAGTGTCGGCGAGCTCCGGCGTGAGGTCCGGCCGGCCGGCCAGCAGGTGCCCGTGCATCGCCTCGCCCAGCGCGCCCATGAAGACGAGGATGCGGATCTCGGTCGGCCCGGGAGCCACCTCGCCCCGCGTCACCGCGGCATCGATGACGCGGGCGAGCTGCTCAACGATCCCGTCGTAGAAGCCGACGAAGTCCGTGGCCGGCGCGGATCGCGGCGGGTTGTGGATGAGGGCCATCAAGAAGCGCGCGAGGTCGGGCTCGCGCACCGCGGCGTCGACGTACGCGCGGGCCATTCGGGACAGGTGAACGCGGAGCGACCCCCCACCCGACAGGGCGCGGATCAGGTCGGCACTGAAGCGCTCGAGCGCGCCCTCCACGATGGCGCGGTAGACCCCCTCCTTGCTGCCGTAGAAGTGGTAGAGGGTCGGCTTCGTGATGCCGGCCGCCTCGCAGATCTCACGGACCGAAGTCGCGTCGTAGCCTCTATCGGAGAACAACGCGAGGGCTTTCTGCAAGATACGGTCGTTGCTGCGCACGGCAGGCGTCGCCATCAAGGGCACTATACGTACCGGACGGTACACTAGTTCCGCGTCTTTCCGCCAGTTCCCCCCTGTGCTACCCTTCTTCATCCTCGAGGCCCGGGTGTTCGCCCGGGCGCCCCCGCCCGCCCGAATCCCGGTCTCAGGAAGGGGCAAGAAGCCCCCCAACAGGAGGAAGTTTGGCAGTCAGCACACAGGACGAGCAGCGGCTCGCCCTCTTCATCGATTTCGAGAACATCGCCATCGGCGTCCGCGACGCCCACTACCGCAAGTTCGACGTCAACCTCGTGCTCGAGCGCTTGCTCGACAAGGGGAAGCTCCTCAGCAAGAAGGCCTACGCCGATTGGAGCCGCTACTCGGACTACAAGCGGGCGTTCCACGAGGCCGCGATCGAGCTCATCGAAGTGCCGCAGAAGTCGGTTGGCGGCAAGAACTCGGCGGACATCAGGCTCGTCGTCGACGCGATGGACATGTCGTTCCAGAAGGAGCACATCAACTGCTTCGTGGTGTGCTCGGGCGACTCCGATTTCTCGCCGCTCGTCTCGAAGCTCAAGGAAAACAACAAGTACGTGATCGGGCTCGGAGTGAAGAATTCCACGTCCGAGCTGCTGATCGAGAACTGCGACGAGTTCATCTTCTACGAGGACCTCGTCCGGGTGCAGCAGCGGCCGATGCCGGCGATCACCGGCTCGCTCACCGAGAAGCTGCAGGACTGTTTCGGGCTCGTGGTGGACGCGGTCGTGGCGCTGCAGCGTGAGAACAAGGAGCTGCTGTGGGGCTCCATGGTCAAGGAGACCATGAAGCGCAAGCGGCCCTCGTTCAACGAGAGCTACTACGGCTTCCGCACCTTCTCGCACCTGCTCGAGGACGCGCAGCGGCGCGGGATCGTGATGCTCCGCCGCGACCAGAAGTCCGGCAGCTACGTGGTCGAGGACCTGGGGCCTGCGGCGCGGGCCGAGGCGGCCACGGCCGGTGCGGCGGAGCCACAGGCGGCGGCTACGGCTTCGGCCGAGCGCAAGCCCGAGGCGGCTGCGCCCGCGGCGGACGCCGAAGCGAACGGCGGGCGGCCCTCCGGGCGACGCCGGCGCGGTCGTGGTGGCCGCGGTCGCCGTAGCGGCGTCCCGGTGCCGGCCGGAGCTCCGTCGGAGTCGAGCGCAGGAGCGGCGGACGACGGCGACGACGACGAGGACGACAGCGACGACATGGCCGGCGACTCGCACCCGGGCCTGCCTGCGGTCGGAACCCCGATCGCCGCCGCACCAGCGGATCGCCCTGGCTTCTCGCTGTTCTCCTGGCTGCGCAAGGACAGCGAAGAAAAGAAGCCGTAGCGCTCGCTTCAGGCCACGGGCAAGGTCAGCACGATCTCGCCTTCTGGAGTGTCCTCGAGCGCCCCGCCGTGCATCTCGGCGATGCGGCGGGCGAGACCCAGGCCGAGCCCCGCGGTGAGCGCGGGCCCG
>DATEUE010000091.1:0-2830 GCA_035283305.1 Vicinamibacteria bacterium
CGCGCGTCGCGACGCACGAGCTCCGCCGCCCCGAGCGCCACCCGGTCGCCCAGGTTCTCGTGGATCGCCACGTCGAAGCCCGTCAGGCGGTACCAGATCCAGCCCGCCCGATCCGCCCGGTGGAGCGCGCCGAGGAAGCCCGCGCCGAGCGCCGCCCACAGCACGAGCAGGAGCACCGGGCCGGGCGCGCGGCGCAGGACGAGCGCGCCGAGCGCGATCACCGCGAAGGCGAGGCCGAGCGTCGCGAGCAGCGGCTTCGGCGCGTCACCCGCCACGCGGAATGTGCCGAGCGCGACCGCGGCGCCCGCCGCGGCCACCGCCACCCGCCTCACGTGTTCAGCGCCGAGCACGTTCCGCCCCTCTCAGCTCCGCACCGCGAAGCGTGACTCCACCACCTCGCACACCGCGTGGCCCGCCGCGATGTGGACCTCCTGGATGTGGGGCGTGGCGAGGGACGGCACCCGGAAGCACAGGTCCACGCACTGGCGGAGCTTGCCGCCGTCGTCGCCGGTGAAGCCGATGGTCTTCATCTCCAGCTCCGCTGCCCGGCGCACCGCCTTCAGCACGTTGGGCGAGTTGCCGCTCGTGCTGATGGCGAGGACCACGTCGCCGGGCCGGCCTAGCGCCTCCACCTGGCGCACGAAGACGTCCTCGAAGCCGTAGTCGTTGCCGATGGCGGTGAGGATCGACGTGTCCGTGGTGAGCGCGATCGCGGGAAGCGCGCGGCGCTCCCGGCGGAAGCGGCTCACCAGCTCCGCGGCGATGTGCTGCGAATCCGCAGCGCTCCCACCGTTGCCGAAGATCAGCACCTTGCCCCCGGCGGCCAGCGCGTCCACCACCGTCTCGGCGATGCGCGCCAGCACCGAGAGCTCGCGATCGAGCGTCGCCTGCTTCGCCTCGATGCTCTCGTGGAGCTCCGCCGCGATGGCCTGCTCCGTCTCCGTGAATCGACCGTTCATGATCGGATCTCCCATGTCTGCAGCCCACACGGCTCGAAGCTGAAGTCGACGACCTCGGCGCCGAGCTTCTCGACCTCCTCCGCCACCACGTGCTTGCGGCCGAACTCGCAGTAGAGGAACAGGTACCCGCCGCCGCCCGCCCCGGTGATCTTCCCGCCGATCGCGCCGCTCTTGCGGGCGGTGTCGTACAGGAGGTCGATCCCCGGGTTCGAGATCTGCGACGCCATCTTCTTCTTGTTGCTCCACGACTCGTGCAGCAGCGCGCCGAAGTCGGCGAGACGCCCCTGGAGCAGGGCGTTCTTGATCTCGAGGGTGAGGTGCTTGAGCTCGTCCATGGCGTGCAGCACCTCCTCCTCGCGGCGCTCGTAGGCGGCCACCTGGCTCTGGATGATCCGGGCGGAGAGGCGTCGCGTGCCCGTGTAGCAGAGCAGCAGGTTGTACTGGAGCTCGTTCACGACGTCGGGCTCGATGCGCAGCGGGTTCACGATCACCGCCGAGCGGCTGAACTCCATGAAGTTGAAGCCACCGAACACCGCGGCGTACTGGTCCTGCATGCCGCCCTGGATGCCGAGGTCCTTGCGCTCGATCCGGTAGGCGAGCTCCGCGATCTCGTAGGCCGTCAGGGGCAGGCGGCGGTAGTGCTTGAGCGCGCCGATCAGCGCCACCACCATCGTGGACGAGGAGCCGAGGCCCGATCCCGGCGGCGCGTCGCTGTGCAGGAAGAAGTCGAGCCCCTGGCGGTTCCCGTTGTTGAGGCTGCGCAGCACCGCCTTCACCAGATCGAGCTCGCCGTCGTACTGGAGCTCGTCGTCGGCGTGGTAGTGCGCCACGACGTCGTAGTCGAGGGACTGGACCGTGATGTCCGCGTCGTCGCGCAGGCGCAGCGACGCGTAGGCGTACTTGTCGATCGTGGCGGAGAGGACGACGCCGCCGCGATCGTCACTGTAGGGGGGGACGTCCGTGCCGCCGCCGGCGAAGCTGATCCGAAGAGGGGCCTTGCTCCGAATGATCATGGGGTGGCTACTCCTTCCGCTGCTCCAACTGCTGCTCCAGCTGCCGACACATGCGCTCGTAACCCCGGGGAGTCCCGATGTCCACGAAACCGCCCTCGACCGGCTGGCCGAAGAGCGCGAGGTGCTTCGAGAGCGCGAGGGGGAAGGTCTCGCGCTCGAGAGAGACGTTGCGGCCCGGGGCCACCAGCTCGAGCAGGGCCGGCTCGAGGCAGTAGACCCCCGCGTTCACGAGAGCCGGTCCCGCCTGGGCCTCGGACTTCTCGTCGAAGCGCACGACGCGGCGCCGTGCGTCGATCTGGACGCTGCCGAACTCGCGGGCGTCCGGGACCGTGCAGAGCACGAGCGTCCCCACGCAGCTCGCGAGCGTCGCCCGGTGCGCGGCGTGCGCGCGCACCAGCCCGGCGAGGTCCGCGTCGAGGAAGGAGTCGCCGTTCAGCGCGAGGAACGGGCCGCGCCCCGCGAGGGGCTCGGCGAGCTTCAGCGCGCCGCCCGTGCCGAGGGGCGACCCCTCGACGGAGTACTCGATGTGCACGCCGAGCGCACGGCCGTCGCCGAAGTGGGCCAGGACGTGCTCGTGCAGGTAGCCCGTGCACAGCACGACGTTCCGCACGCCCTGCCGGGCGAGCCACCCGATCTGGAGCTCGAGGAAGGGCCGCCCCGCCACCCGGGCCATGGACTTCGGCCGGTCGCTCACCACCGAGCGCAGCCGCGTCCCCGCGCCGCCGGCGAGGATGAGCGCAGGGATGTCCGCGAGCGCCGTCATCCGCCGTTCCGCTCCGTCGCGAGGGGCACGCGGAAGACGCCCGGGTGCGGCGGCAGCGAGCCGTCGATCTCCTGCTCCACCTCGGCCCACTCGCG
>DATEUE010000092.1:0-19109 GCA_035283305.1 Vicinamibacteria bacterium
GGCACGAGCCGCGTGACGAGCGGCAGGGCGGCGAGCGCGAGCAGGACGCCCAGCAGGCCCCCGACCGTTGCGAGCAGCAGGCTCTCGGTCAGCAGCTGGCGCAGCAGTCGCTCGCGGCCGGCGCCGAGCGCCGCGCGCACCGCGAGCTCCTTGCGCCGCTCGAGCGCGCGTGCGAGGAACAGGCTCGCCAGGTTCGTGCACGCGATCAGCAGCACGCCGAGCGCGGCGCCGAAGAGCGCCAGCAGCAGCACGCGCGACTGCCGCGACACCTGGTCGCGCAGCTTCACGACGCTCGCCCCGACGTCCTCGTTCTCTCGCGGGTACTGCCGCTCGAGCTGCGCCGTCACGAGCCGCATCTCCGCCTGCGCCTTCTCGAGCGACACCCCCGGCCGTAGCCGCGCGAGGCACTCCAGCCAGAGGTCGTCGCGCCGCTCGAAGGCCGCGCTCTCGAGCCGCATCGGCCGCCACAGCCGCGTTTCGCGCCTCGGAAAGTGGAAGCCGCGCGGCATGACGCCGATCACCTGGTAGGGCTCGTCGTCCAGCAGCAGCTTGCGCCCCACCACGCCGGGATCGCCGGCGAAGCGCTCCTGCCACAGGCCGTAGCTCAGCAGCAGGGTGCCGGGGGCCCCTTCGCGGTCCTGCTCCGGCGTGAACGCCCGTCCCAGCAGCGGCCGCGTGCCCAGCAGCGGGATCACTTCGGCGGTGAGGGTGGCGGACTCGAGCCGCTCGGGTTCGCCTTCACCTACGAGGTTGTCGCTGCCGCGGTTGAAGGCGCCCAGCGCCTCGAAAGACGTGCTCATGCGTTGCCAGTCGCGGAAGTTGGCCGGCGACAGCTCGACGCGCGACCCGGCCAGCGGGCCCTGGTCCTGCCAGAGCTGCACGAGGCGGTCCGCGCCGGGGAAGGGCAGCGGCCGGACCAGCACGTGGTCGGTGATCGAGAAGGCCGCCGTGGTCGCCCCGACACCGAGCGCGGCCACGACGACTACCGTGAGCGCGAACCCCGGCGCGTGGCCCAGGCTGCGGCGGACGTATCGCAGGTCCTGTCGCAGGATGTCGAGGTGGACACGAGCGGCACAGCTCGTGACGTCACTCGCGGCATCCGCCCAGAGCAGCGCGGTCGCGAGCGGCCCGCGCGCGTCGCGGCAGCGCCCCTCGAAGATCGCGCGCATCTCCTCCGCGTACTCCGAGCGGAAGGACCTCGGCAGCAGCCGCAGCAACACGTCGTAGGCCCGCATCAGGCGCGCCCCGGGGCGAGGCCCACGGCACGAGCCATCCTGACGAGGGCGCTGAGGCGGGCGGCTTCGGCGCGGGCCGTAGCACTCCCCAGAGGCGTAATGCCGTAATAGCGCCGCCGCTCGTCGTCCTGCTCGGGCGCCGGTCGCTCGCGCCGCTCGACGATCAGCCCGTCCTCCAGCATGCGCTGGATCGAGCGGTAGAGCGTGCCCGCGCTGAGCCGGAGCTCTCCCCCGGTGCGGCGCGCCACCTCCTGGAGAATGGCGTAGCCGTGGCGGTCGTCGTCGGCCAGCGCCAGCAGGATGTGAAACGTCGCGAGCGGCAGCGGCAAGAGCGCCTCGATCTCGGCTCTTGGCTCGGTCATGCGTCTACTATAGCCACTACGGCTATAGTGTCAATGGCTATAGTGCCTGCAAGGGCATCACTGTGGCTTGTAGTGGAGCACCATGTAGGCGCCCGTGGCGGCGAGCAGGAAGCCGAGATACAGCATCGGCGAGGGGGTCGTGCGCGGCGGGTGGGTCGCCATCGAGACGAGGACGTTGACGAGCGGCGCCCCGCCGAAGACGAGCGGCATCACGTAGGTCGGCAGGCCCCCGGCGCGAAACGCCAGGATGATGCACACGGCGCCGAGCGCGCCGAGCACTCCCGCGAACGTCGCCACCGCGCTGCCCTTCAGGGTGAAGCCGCCGAGCTGGCCCTGCGCCGCGAGCATCAGCACGGGCACCAGGACGGCGATCAGGAAGTAGGCAACGCCCACGCAGAGCAGGGCCCGCAGGGGGTTGCCTAGCGCGACCTGCCCCTTGTGCAGCACCGGGCCGTACATGCCCCACGACAGTACGGCACCGAGAACGAAGAGCAGCCAGTTCATTTCCAGTCATCCTCTCTGTTGGGCTTGTGGTGGCGGGCTCGCTCGTGCGCCCGCGTCATCTCGTTCGAACGAACGCGAGCGTGTCGACGTCCTTCACCAGGATTCCCGCGTCGAGCACGACCGGCTGCGCCCAGGTCGCGGACCTCGCGACCTTCCACTTCCGGAGCGGGCGGAAGGCCGCGGCATCGGCTGCGGCGACGGTCATGGCTCCGTCCGTGTCGAGCAGGAAGAGCGCGCCGGCTCCCGCCAGGATCGCGGCGCTTTCAGCCTGCCGCCCGTCGCTCAGCCAGAGCGTCCGGCCGCTCGCCGCGTCGACGCAGAACCACTGGCCCTGCTTGCGGTGCGACAGGCCGTAGACCCGGCCGCCGTGGAGGACGGGCGTCGAGAGATAGCTCGCCACCTCCGGGTTGGTCCAGACGGTCTCGAGCGAGAAGGCCGCACCCTTCTTCGCCGGCCGCGCCGCCGTCAGCGGGGCCTCGAGGCCGGAGTACACGACGAGCCCGCCGCTCACGATCGGCGTCACGGCGTTCTGCTCGTACGGCGTCCGCAGCGCGACCTTCCACAGCAGCGCCCCGCTGTCGGCCGCCACCGCGACGAGCGCGTTCTGGCTCTGGGTCACGATCTGCCGCACGCCGTCGAACGTCGCGGCCACGGGGGAGGCGTAGCCCGGCCCGTCCCCCTTCCACGACCAGGCCGGGGCGCCCGTCGCCGCGTCGAGGGCCACGAGCGCGCCGTCGCCGTCGCCTCCGACGTGCGCGATCACGCGCCCGGCCTCGACCACCGGGGACATGGCTGTGCCGTAGGTCGGGGAGGTGGTGCTATGGCTGGTCTCGAAGCTCTTGCGCCACAGCAGCCGTCCGCTGGCAGGGTCCCAGGCCGAGAGGATGCCGGTGATCCCGAACGTGAACAGCCTCCCGTCGGCGAGCGCCGGCGTGGACTTGGGACCCTTGCCGTGGCCCGTCGCCGCCGGGTTCATCTCGTAGGCGACCGGATAAGCCTGCTTCCACACCTCGCGGCCGCTCGCGAGGTCGAGCGCACGCACGACCTCGCTCTCGCCCTCGCGCGAGAACTGGTAGACGCGATCTCCAGAGACGATCGGTGAGGCGTGGCCCGCGCCGACCGTGAGCTTCCAGCCGGGCGTGAGCGCCTCGGGCCAGCTCGCCCTCGGCGCGAGGCCGGCCACTTGCCCGTCCCGGTTCGGGCCGCGCCACTGGGGCCAGTCGAAGGCCGGGGGCGCTGCGCCGGCCCCCGGCCAGGCGGGCAGGGTGCACGCGGCGAGCGCCAGCAGCAACACGCGTCTCATCTTCACCAACCTCCGTGAGGGGTCAGAGGGAATCCTACTCCGAGCGTAGCGACTCGAGCACCGGCAGCCGCAGCACCGCGGACGCCGCCACGCGGGAGACGACGAGGCCGGCGACCGCCACGGCCGCGAGCAGCAGCAGGACCGGAGCGAGCGCCGGCAGCGTGGCGCGCTCGGCGAGGCCCGGGGCGATCGCGACGAGCGCCGCGCCGGTGCCGACTGCGAGCCCGAGAAGCAGCAGGAACGCCGTCTCCGCGAGCACCATGGTCCGCACGTGGCGCGCACGGTAGCCGACCGCGCGCAAGAGAGCCAGCTCGCGGCGCTGCTCGAAGGCGTTCCGCACCAGGACCGCGCCGATCCCGAGCGTCCCGAGCAGGAGCCCGAGCGCGCCGAGCGTCTGGAACGTGGCGATGTAGGTGTTCTCGACACGGTGGAAGGCGGCGAGACGCGACGCCGCGGTCTCTGCGTCGAAGCCGAAGTCCGCGAGACGCGACTCGAGCGCCTCGGCCACGGCCGACTCGCGGCCGGGCTCGGTCTCGACGAGGAAGAAGCGGAAACCCTCGGCTTCCGGGAACGCGGCCTGGAAGTGGCGCTCGCCCGTGATGAGTTCCGACTGCAGCAGGCCCGGCCGCAGCGCCGCCACCACGCGCACCCGCACGCCCGAGTCCCCGAGCGCGAAGCTCTCGCCGAGCCCGCGGTGCAGGACGTAGGCGAGCGCCCCGGCGTCGGCGATCACCGGAATCGCTCCGTCCTGCGCGTCGCGCTCGAGCAGCAGCCAGGGGTTGGCCTTCTCTTCCCCGGTCTCGGCCAGGCTCTTCTGGAAGGCGAAGCGGCCCTCGGCCAGGAACGTGGAGCTGGGCGCGATCACGGTCGGCCGCTCGGGCCGGTAGAGGTTGAGACAGCTCGCGTCCTCGCCGGGCTTCATGCGGAAGCGGACGAGGCGGGCCGCGGCGAGTTGCGGCGTGCCGTCGAGGCCGAGGACCGCGCTCCCCTCGCTCGAGGCGGGATCGTGGTGGAGGGGCAGCACGGAGCGGGCGATCAGCGTGAAGCCACCGGTCTCGGACTGCGGTCCCGTGTCGGGTGGGCCGGCGTGGCGAAACGCGCCCACGGACACGATCACGAAAGCGGCGAAGGCCACGAGCGCGACGGCCAGCACGCTGCGCCCCGGCCGGAACGCCGCCTGGCGGAAGCCGAGCGCCACGAGTCCCGCCGGCCCGGCGGCCGGAGCGCGCCGCCTGTCGCCGGCGAGCCAGGCCGAAACCAGCAGCAGGCACGCCCCAAGCAGCGCCGCACCCGCGCCGAAGAACGCGGCGGTGGCCCCGAGCTGGCCGAGGCCGGCGGCCGCCAGCAGCAGCGCGGCCAGGACCCCGAGCCCGAGGGCCCACGCGGGCCGCCGCGAGCCGCGCGACGCTGTCCAGGGCTGCGCCGCCCGAGCGAGCAGGCTGCGCACCGAGCGCCGGCGCAGCCCGCCGAGCGTCAGGGCGACGGCGAAAAGCGCCGCCGCGATCCCGCCGAGCGCGCCCAGGGCGAGCTCGGGCGCGCCGAGGGCGAGAGTGAGCTCACGCGTCCCCACCGCGTCCACCCAGGTCGTGCGCAGGCCGTGCATCATCAGCCCGGCATAGCCGACCGCGCCGGCCATGCCGAGGAGCGCCCCGAGGCCGGAGAGCAGGGAGGCCTCCGCGAGGAACAGCCGGCGCAGGCGCGCCTCGGGGAAGCCGATCGCCCGCAGCAGGCCGACCTCGCCGAGCCGCTGCTCGACGCCGAAGCGGAAGAAGAGTCCCGCCAGCAGCAGCGCGGCCGTGACCAGGAAGAAGCTGAAGTAGACGAAGTACTGGCCGAAGTCCGTGGCCCCGCGCGCCGCCTCGAGCGCGCGCGCGCGGACGTCGTCCACGACGAGGCCGCGCGAGGCCGGGGGCAGGCGCTCGAGCAGGCCGCGCGTGAACGCGGCGGGGAGATCGCCCGAGGTCGGCGTCCCGGTCCCCCCGGGCGCCGGGCCCGCGGCATCCACCCGAAGCCGCAGCGACGTCGTCCGCCCGAGTCGATGCCCCCAGAGCGCCTGGCCCGCCGCGAGCGGGAGCCACGCCTTCGGCGTCGTGCCGTGGCGCTGCCAGTAGGCTTCGTCGCGCGGCTCGATGCGCGACAGGTCGACGTCGAACGGCGGGTCCCAGTCGGCGAGGCGTGCCGCGCGGGTGATGCCGGGGTAGTCCGGCACCAGCTCGCGGTCGGCCGCCGCTCCCGCGATGGGCATGATCCCCGCCACGCGGAACGCCGCCCGTCGCGTCTCGATCCGGCCTTCCTCGAGCCAGACGTAGTAGTGCATCACCAGCTCGGCGCCCACCCGCGCCCCGAGCTCGCGTGCCGTCCAGTCGTTGAGCAGGATCGGGGTGAGCTGCCCCTGCGACCCGGCTGTGGGCGCACGCGGCTCCAGGCGCTGCCACATGCCGTCGTCGACCGCCGCGACCAGGGAGTAGGGGATCGAGGCGCTGCCGACCCGCAGCTCGTTGGCCAGGTAGACGAGCGAGGCGCTCGGCGTGAGGCCGGCATCAGCCGCCGCCGTGCCCGCGGCCTGGACCACGGAGTCGTCGACGAGCGCATCGTCGCCCTCGAGCGACCACGCCCGACCCGGCTCGACCTCGCGCAGGCGCAGCCCCACGTCGCCGAGCGTGACCTCGCGCGCGAGGCGCGCCTCGAGCGCGGGCTTGTCCTCGCCCGCAGCGAGCACCAGGTTGACGCGGCCCTCGCGGCCGAACGTGGCCTGCAGCGTGTGCAGCGGCACGAAGAGCACGCGTCCAGCGTCCTGGCGCGGCCGGAGCGAGAACTCGCCGAGCGCCTCCGTCTCCCGGACGCCCGCCACCCGCAGCCGCAACGCGCGCCCGGGCTCGTCCCGGCGGCCGAACAGAGTGCTGCCGGGAAGCTCCTGCGCGCCCTCGGCCCGCAGCAGGATCGAGGTGCCCGCGTCCGCCCCCAGCTCCTGCGCGAGCGCGGGGCTCAGCAGCGTCTCGCGCGCGCCGAGCGGCGGGGCCACGAGGCCGTGGAAGCGCCAGAAGCGCTCGTCGACACCCCAGACCTCGACGGGCGCCGCACGCCGTCCGGAGCCGGGCTCGATCGCCACCGCGCGCACGGAGAGGACGGGCGCGGCGTGGTCGGCGCCCGAGGCGAGGCGGCCGGCGAGCGACTCGTCGAAGAGCCGCGTGCCGACGAGTGCTATGTCCGTGCGGCCGATGCGCTGCTCGGCGAGCGCGCGCAGGCTCGTGCGCACCGAGCGGCCGACCAGCAGCGCGCCCGCCAGCACCGCGACCGCGACGGCTACGCCGAGCACGACCGCGGCGTTGCTGCGCCGATAGTGAACCAGGCTGCGAAGGACCAGCGACCGTAACCGCATCAGACGGGCTCGAGACGGCGCCCGGTCATGCGCCGCCGCCGCGGCAGCCGTTCGGCGAGCTCGGCGCTGTGGGTCACGATCACGAGCACGCTCGGCTCGGCCCGGTGCAGCTCCAGGATCAGGTCGGCCACCGTCCGCGCCGACTCGGCGTCGAGGTTCCCGGTCGGCTCGTCGCACAGCAGCACGCGCGGCCGCATCACCAGCGCGCGCGCGAGCGCCACGCGCTGGCGCTCGCCGCCCGAGAGCTCGGCCGGCCGGTGCCGCAGCCGGTCGGCGAGGCCGACTCGCTCGAGCAGCGTCCGCGCCCGCTCTTCGTACGCCTGCGCCTCGCGCGCCACCAGCGTCGGCGCCAGCACGTTCTCGAGCACGCCCAGCTGCGGCAAGAGGAAGTGGTCCTGGAACACGAAGCCCACCTCACGGTTGCGGAAGGAGGCGAGCTCACCTTCGGCGAGCGCGTGGACGTCGCGCCCGTCCACGCGCACGACGCCCGTGCTCGGCCGCTCGAGCGTGCCGAGGATGTAGAGCAGCGTGCTCTTGCCGCTGCCCGAGGGGCCGACGACGCAGAGCGAGTCGCCGGCGCCGAGCGTGAAGGACACGTCTTCGAGCACGGGCAGCGGGCCGCGCGGCGTCGCGTACGCCTTCGAGACGCCCTCGACGCTCAGCATCACGCGCCCGCGAACGCCGCCTGCGCCTCGGCGCAGATCTCGAGCGTGCGCTCGGCCATGCGCGCGGCCGAGTAGTGGCGCCTCGCACCTTCGCTCCCGCGGCGGCCGAGGTCCTGGCGCCGGGCGGGGTCCGCGTGGAGCTCGAGCAGGCGATCCGCCAGGCCGCGCACGTCGCCGGGCGGGAACAGGAGACCGCCACCCGCCTTCTCCAGGAGCTCGGGGAAGGCGCCGTGCTGCGGCTCGACGACGGGAACGCCGCTGGCGAGTGCTTCGAGCAGGTACAGCCCCTTCGGCTCTGCGTACGGGCTCGGGACCGAGAGTACGTCGAGGCCTTGTAGGAAGGCGATCTTGCGGGGCCGGTCGATCGTTTCGTGGCAGCGGAACTCGCCCTCGAGGCCCACCGCCGCCAGCGCCTTGGCGATGCCGTCGAGGTAGGTGCGGTGCTCGGGCGCCAGGTAGCCCGCGACCTCGAGCCGGGACTGTGGCAGCCCCAGCTCGCGCCGCAGGCGGATGTAGGCCGAGGCGAGCAGATGCAGGCCCTTCTCCGGGGCGATCCGGGCCAGGTAGCCGATCGTGAAAGGCCGCTCCGGCTCACGAGCCTGGGACGCGGGAGGCTCGAAGCCCTCGAAGCGGATCCCGATCGGCGCGGTAGCGATCTGACGGCGCGGCAGCTCGAGGTAGCCCGCCATGAAGTCCGCGTAGTAGTCGCTCGTCGCGACGAAGCGGGACACCGCCGGCGCGTGGCTCGCGATGAGCGCCTTCGCCTGCTTCTTATAGGGCGCGGGCAGTCCCTCCAGGAACAGGTCCTCCCCGGAGAGCGTGCACACGACCGGGCGCCCAAGCTCGCGCCGGAGCGGGGCTGCGAGCGACACGAGCAGCGACGTGGGCAGCAGCACGACGTCGAAGGGAGGCTGCTGCTTCAGGTAGCCCAGCAGCTTCGCGAACTCCTTGGCCTGGTGCCCCTGCTCGCCGCGCAGCATCGAGATCGTCAGGTCGCCCAGCTGCTCGGGGTCGACCGAGACGCCGCGCCCCGTCGCAAGCCGGATCACGGCCGGCGTGTCCCAGATGAAGTCGAGCATCGCCGGCGTCTTCCGGAGCAGGGGGACGTGCTGCTCGAGGTAGACGCTGATCCCGGAGAAGAACACGTGCCCGTCGGAGACGTTCTCCTCGTCCGTGCGCGTCGGGGTGTAGACGGGCAGCAGCACGACGTCGTGGCCGCGGGCCATGAGCTCGGTCGCGAGCGCGTTGTCGCGCAGGCACGAGCCGCAGTACATCCCGGCGGCGCCGGCGGTGACGGAGAGGATGCGCACCTCGGGCCCTAGGCCACGCCGGCCCGCCCGATGAGAGCGCGCCGGACGTAGAGATGCTCGAACAGGTTGCCCTCGTGCGGCTGGTCCCAGGAGAGGCGCCACGTCGGCAGCGGGCCGAGGTTCAGCCGGTGCACGAGCGGCGAGGCCATGATGCGGGCGAGCAAGCCCTCGTCGGCGGTGATCACGGTGGCGGCGAGCGTGGGGCCGAAGCGGGAGGGCATCTCCGCGGGCCGCACCGGAACGACGCTCGCGAACGGAAACAGGAACTCGCGGTTGGCGAGCGGGTGCTCGGGCGAGTCGCACAGCACGAGCGTCGGCAGCAGGTAGGTGCTGTTCCCGCGCCTGGCGACGCGCCCGCTGCCGCGCAGGCGCGCGGTCACGTCCTCGGCTCCCGGCACCTCGAGATCCCGGTCGATCATGGCGGAGATCCTCTCCGCGACCTTTCCGTCGGCGAAGGGCGCGATCTGGGCCTCCGGGTCGGCCACGCCGCGTGGCTCGATCGCCGCGAGCCGCGCCCCGAGTCCTTCCGCTATCTCCCTGGCGTTGCCCGTCACCCACACGCCGGAGGCGTTGATGCAGGAGCGGCCACCGTTCTCGACGATCGAGGACGCCATCACGTCGACGTGGCGCTGCCAGTCGGCGCTCGCGTCGGGGCCGAGCACCACCTTGCTGAAGCCGGGGCCGTGCACCTCGATGCGCGGGTCGCCCTGCCACGGGCGAGTCGACGACACGTCGCCGAACACCATGCCGCGCCCGCAGCGCCGCAGGATCTCGCCGGAGCCGGCGTGGTCGGTGGGGTAGAAGCCGAAAGCGTCCGCGGGCACGCCGGCCGCCACGAACGCCTGGATCACGCGGTACGGCGTCCAGGGCTCGGCGCTGCCGGGCTTCAGCACGAGCGCCGTGCGCAGAGCAATCGTGGGAACCCAGAGCGCGTGGACGCCGGGCGAGTTGTTCGGCAGCACGACGCCGAGCGTCGGGCTCCTCGGGATGAAGCTGACGGCCGCGCCCGCCACCTCGCCATAGCCCCGGTCGAGCACGTCGAGGTCGAGCCCGCGCGTGAGCCCGGCGATCACCCGCGCGGCGTCGTGCAGCGCCGCGTGGATCTTGTCCATGTTCTTCTTCACCATCACGTGAGGCAGGCCGGTGGTGGCGGAGAGCTGGCGCACGTACTCGTCGGGCGTTTGCGTCCCCTCGCCGAGCGGCAGCGTGGCGGTCATGAAGAGCTCGGCCGCGCGGGCCGAGAGCGCCACCAGCTCGCGCATCGAGAAGGGCAAGAGCGCCGCGCGCATCGCCTGCTGCTGGTCCTCCAGCAGGTCGCGGCGCACGAGGCCCGGATTCGCCTGGCTCACCTCGACGAGCGGCTCGCGCGTCTCGAAGTCCAGGACGCGTGCCACGTCGACCGAGCGGTACGGCTTCCCGCGCCGTAGCACCGGCAGGTGCAGCATCAGTACACCCCCTCGACGACGGTGGACGCGAAGCCCGAGAAGGGCCGCACGTTGCGGACGCCGTCCCACGGGTAGGCTTCGCACGGCGGCTCACGCTCGGCCTCGTCGCGCTCGGGGAAGCGCGGCATGAAGAACTCCTTCGTGAGCGTCGTCAGGCGCACGCGGCCGGTCTCGCCGTAGCCCACGAGCTTGCCGTGGTCGTTCGGGTCGACCACCTCCATCATCGCTCGCGGCGCGGGCGGGTAGTAGACGATGTCCCAGTTGTCGCCCGCCTGGCGCGGGCGGTGGACCGCCAGCCCCATCAGCGTGTTGCCGTAGGTGGGCGCGAAGTAGACGTCGGGCCCGAGCAGCTCCTCGACCGCGAAGCGGTGAAACTGCGGCGTCATCTCGGTGCCGCCGCAGAAGACGCCCTTGATCCCGAGCTTCGGCAGCGACACCTTCTCGGACAAGGCCTCGAGCAGCTTCGGCGTCGTGAACAGACAACGGATGCCGTCGTGGGCCTTGAGCAGGATGAGCGCCTGGTCCACGACGTGCTGCTTGTAGCGCTCCATCTGCGCCATGTCGCCGGCCTTCACCAGCTTGATCACCCAGCGCGGATCGAGGTCGACCATGAAGCAGATCCCGCCGCGGTGCTGGCACAGGTGCTCGATCGAGAGCCGCAGCCGGCGCGGGCCGCTCGGGCCGACGTGCAGCCAGTCGGCGCCCTTCGGGAAGGACGCGTCCGGCAGCGTCTCGCTGAACATCTCGTAGTCGGTCCGGAAGTCGTCGATGTTGATGCGCGACTTCGGCACGCCGGTCGAGCCGCCGGTCTCGAAAATCGAGATCGCCCGGGTGGCGTAGCCCTTGGGGACAAATCGCCGCACCGGCCCTCCGCGCAGCCACTCGTCCTGGAAGAAGCCGAAGCGGTCGAGGTCGGCGTAACGCTTCACCTTTTCACGCGGGTCGAAGCCCGCCTTCTCTGCCCACTCCAGCCAGAAGGGCGTGCCGGTCTTCGGGTCGAAGTGCCAGGCGACGACCTGCTTGACCCATGCGTCGAGCTTCTCGCGCGCCGCCTCGGCGCGCGTGGTGAGCGTCTTGGATGCGGTGGTGGCCAAAGTCAGGTGCTCCTCGGGTGAATCGCCCCAATCAGTCGGCGGAGATGCGGTAGAGGTGCTTGCGGCCGCGCAGGTAGATCTCCTTGTCGACGAGCGCGGGCGACGCGTCGAAGCCGTCGTCGAGGCGGTTGGTCGCGAGCACCTCGAGCTTCGGCCCTGCCGCGAGCACGGCCACGGCGCCGTCGCGCCCGGCGACGTACACGCGCCCCGCCGCGCCGACCGGCGAGGCGTAGATGTTCGGGACCGCCTCGAGGCGCTCGGAGAAGCGCACGCTGCCGTCCTTCGCGTCCAGCGACGTGATGACGCCGCTATTCGACTTCAGGAAGTAGAGCTGACCGCGATAGAGCAGCGGCGACGGCACGTAGGGCGTGTCCTTGTCGTAGCGGAAGACGAGCGCCGGTGCGGCGGTCACCTCGCCCGTCGCGTTCTTGAGGCGGATCGCCTGGAGCGCGTTGCCGCGGAAGCCGCTCGTGACGTAGACGACGCCGTCGGCGTAGACCGGCGAGGGGATCGCGTTCGTGGTGAGTCCCGAGGCGCGCCAACGCTCTTCGCCCGTGGCGAGGTCGTAGCTCACGACGCGGTTGGTCCCGGCCACCACCACCTGCGGCTTGCCCTCGCCCGTCACCACGAGCGGGGTCGCCCACGTGGTGGGCTCGTCGCGGTCCTTGCGCCAGCGCTCCTGGCCGGTCGCCGCGTCGAGCGCCACGACGAAGTCGGGTCCCTCGTGGTCCCAGGTGACGACGAGCGTCTCGGCGTGGATCGCCGCCGAGGCGCCTTCGCCGAAGCCGTTGCGCGTCTGCATCTTCCCGAGCTGCTTCTCCCAGAGCCGCTTGCCGCTCATGTCGAGCGCGTAGAGCCCGCGCGAGCCGAAGTACGCATAGAGCCGCTTGCCGTCGGTGACGAGCGACGCCGAGGCGTAGCTGTTCGTCTGGTGCGTCCCCTCGTGCGGCACTTCCTCGTGGACGACGGTCCGAAAGCGCTGCTTGCCGTCCTTGCGCTCGACCGCGATCACCACGAACTCGAGGGCCCTGGGGTCCTTCGCGGCCGGCACGGCGGTCGTCACGAGCACCAGGTCGCCCCAGATGATCGGGCTGCCGTGGCCGAGGCCGGGGATGTCGAGCTTCCAGCGCACGTTCTTGCCTTCCGCCCACTCGAGCGGGGGATCGGCCGTCGGGGCCTCGCCGGTCCGCAGCGGTCCGCGCCACTCGGGCCAGTTGGGGCCGGCGCCGGCGTCCAGCGCGACGCCTGCCACGACGGCGGCCACGAGCACGACGGACACGAGACCCGGCGAAACGCGGCTGCGAGCCATGAGACCTCCGATCCCTGGAAAACGAGTATCCAACCTTTCTATCGCAACCCCGCTGCCGAGGGAAGCCGCACGCCGGCCCCGGAGCCCGTTCACACCGTTTCACATTCAGTTGACCTCGTCATGAGGACTTCGAGGCCTCCAACACACCAACTTGTTTGAAACCGCTGGGGGAGAGCTTGCCGTTTTGTCGGTGGGCGTGTGTCGGGGTCATGGCAGCCCTTGGCGGCTGCGGAGGCAGCCCTGCGGCCGCGCCGACCCCACCTCGGCCCGTCACCTCCGTCACCGACATGTTCAGCGTCGACGAGCACGGGCGCTACCACCCGATGCACCGGGCGGCGTTCGGGCCCGTGTACGGCAGCGGCTGCCCCGCCTTCGGCGCCTGCGGGTGCGGCGGTGCCAAGGACCTCGCGGAGGAGTTCAACTGCCAGCTCGACCGACTGGACGAGTCCGACATCCCGATCACGGCGTACCTGTTCGACGGCAGCGCCTGGTCCCGCGCGGCGTCCGATGCGACGAACACCTGCAGCGGTCCCGACTGCTGCGCCTGGAAGCTGGGAGACCAGGTGATCGAGCGACTCGCGCGCGAGGGCGTGCGGGGACTCGTGCACTTCTGGGGCGGGTGCCACGACGACGCGCAGTATCGGCGGGTCACGGACCGCCTCGGCGGCAACCTGCTCGGGTTCTACCTCGACGACGGCTCCTCGGACGACGACCTCGGGGAGGTCGCGCAGTTCATGGAAAGGGCCCGCCCCGGCGACTGGGAAGTGGTGGCGAAGGCCTTCCAGAATCGCGGAAACGCCACGACGCCCGACGGCCTCGAACGCTGGGCCAACGTCGCCTACGTCGGCGACCTTCCCGTCGGCTTCGAGGGGCTCAAGGAAGCCGTCGCGCGTCTTCTGGCCGTGGCGCCCCACGTGCCTGCGCCGTTCGCCGAGCTCACCGGTTACGACTACCCGGTCGACGTGGTTCCCGACGAAGAGGTGTACTACCGGCGGCTGCACTTCGGCGCGCTGCAGCCGGTGATGGCGCACACCCCGTACTTCAACGCCGATCCCTGGCGTCGCGACTACGGGCCAGGCCTGCTGAAGGCCTACCGCCACTGGGCGTGGCTCCACAAGGAACTGGTGCCGTACTTCTACAGCCTCGCGTATCGCATGCACGAAGACCCGAGCCAGCCGGTCGTCAGGCCGGGCCCGATGCCCGACTCGCTGCTGATCGGTGATGCGATCTACGCTCCGATCGTCACCGCATCCATGGACAGGATGGACGTCGAGCTGCCGCCGGGCGAGTGGGTCGACTACTGGGACGAGAGCCGCGTGCTCACGGGTCGGATCGCGGGCCATCCCGTCCCGCTCGGCCGCGAGCCGATCTTCATCCGTCAGGGCGCCATCATCCCGATACAGGTGGAGCGTGACTACACCGGCCACGGCACGTCGGAGTCACGCGGCTCGCTGACGCTGCTCGTCTACCCGGACGAGGCCGGGCCGTCGACGTTCCGCTACCGAGCGAGCGCGGGCGCGCCGTGGGTCACGTTCTCCTCCGTGGTGTCGAACCAGCGCCTGACGCTCACGGCCGATCCGGAGCTGCCGAGCCAGCCGGTGATCTACCGCATCGCGCGCTGGGGCGGGCCGCCCGAGTCGGTTGGGGCCTTCGGCGCGACCGTGACCGTCAACCAGGGCGGTGAGATGGCCGATGCGGACAGCGAGGTCGGCGCGAACGGCACCGACGCGAGCTCCTGGTTCTACGACACGCCCGCGCAGCGGCTGATCATCAAGGTCGTGCCGTAGATTAGACTCGCGCATGTCTCGCCCGCGCCTCTGGCCGGCGGCACTGGTCCTGCTGATCGGCGCGCTCGCGATCGCCCGCATCTGGCTCGTCGCCGACTCGATCCGGCAGTGGCAGATGGTCCAGACGATCGTGACGTCGATCGTCGTCGTGATCCTGCTGATCGCCTGGCTGGCGTTCGCCTCGCGGCTGCCGCGCCGGACGCGACTCGTCGGCGTCGCGCTCGCGCTCGGAGCCCTGGCACTCGTGCCGGCCGTCTTTCGTATCCGAGGCGTGACCGGCGACCTGCGGCCGATCGTGGAGCCGCGCTTGGGCCGGGCCGCCGCGTTGCCCGAGCCCGCGCCGCCCCCACCCGCCGCGGATTTCCCCAAGGCGGCCGTTCCGGCCCCCGCGACGTCCGACGGCGTCGCCGCGGCCCCGGTTGCCCCGGACCTGCCCGCGTTCCCGCAGTTCCTCGGCCCCACACGCGACGCGATGCTGCCGGGGCCGCGCCTCGCGCGCGACTGGACAAAGCACCCGCCGCGGCGGCTGTGGCGCCAGCCGCTGGGGCCGAGCTGGTCGGGCTTCGCGATCGCGGGCGGGATCGCCGTGACGCAGGAGCAGCGCGGCGCAGAGGAGCGCGTCGTGGCGTACGACGTGGCCAGCGGGCGGCCGCTGTGGTCGCACGCCGATCGCGCCCGCTACGAGACCGTGATCGCGGGCATCGGCCCGCGCGCCACGCCGACGATCGACGGCCGGCAGGTGTACGCGATGGGCGCCACCGGGATCCTGAACGCGCTCGACCTCACGAGCGGAAAGCGGCTGTGGTCGCGCGACGTGGTCAAGGAGACGGACGCCGTGATTCCGGAATGGGGCCGCAGCTGCTCGCCGCTCGTCGTGGACGGCCGTGTTGTCGTGATCGCGGGCGGTTCGCGCGGCCGCCGGCTCGTGGCCTACGACGCGGTGAGCGGCGAGCCGGTCTGGGCCGCGGGCGAAGGCGGCGCCAGCTACAGCTCAGCCACGCTCGTGACGCTCGCCGGTCGTCAGCAGCTCGTGGTGCTGAACGACGCGAGCGTGAGCGGGCACGATCCCGCGACCGGCGCCGTGCTCTGGGAGCGTCCCTTCCCGCGCGAGCAGCCGAACGTGGCGATACCGCTCCTGCTGGGCCCGGACCGGCTCGTCGTCTCGGCCGGCTACGGTGTCGGCAGCAAGGCCTATCGGGTCGCAGACGAGGGCGGCGTGCTCCGCGCCACGCTCGAGTGGGAGAGCCCGCGTCTCAAGTCGAAGTTCGCAAACCTGCTCGTCCACCAGGGCTTCGTCTACGGCCTCGACGACGGCGTCCTCACCTGCCTCGACCCGACAAACGGCGAGCGCCGCTGGAAGAGCGGCCGGCACGGCCACGGACAGCTGTTGCTGGTCGCGGGCCTGCTGCTGGTCCAGACCGAGGAGGGCGAGCTCGTACTGGTCGATCCCTCGCCCGAGGCTTACCGCGAGCTCACCCGCTTTTCTGCGCTCGACGGCAAGACCTGGAACCCGCCGGCACTCGCCGGCTCGCTGCTGCTCGTGCGCAACGACCGCGAGGCCGCCGCCTACGAGCTGCCCGTCGAGTAACGCGCGAGGCCGCGTTAGCGGCGGCCGAAGCCGAGCTCGACGCGGGCCATCACCTCGAAGGGTCTGCCCGGGATGGCGGAGTCGGAGCCGAAGCCGCGCGACGCGTACTCGGTGCCCGTGAGGTTGCGCAGGTGCACGCCGACTCGCGCGAGGCCGCGCGCGTAGAAGACCGCCGCATCGCAAAGGGCGTAGCCGTCGATGACGTTGCGGTTGTCGGGTGCTATGAACTGCTCCGACACGTAGCGCAGTCCCGCCCCGAGCGAGAAGCCCTTGCCGAGCGGGGCGGTGCCCCAGAAGGACGCGATGTGCCGCGGGGCGAAGGCCGGCAGGTTGCGCGTGCGGTCGAGCACCAGGAAGCCCTGGTCGAACTGGACGATCTCGGAGAACGACGTCAGCTCGGCCGACGTGAAGGCGTAGTGCACACGCACGCCGAGGCCGGCCCGCGGCTCGGCGCTCACCTCGAGCTCGAAGCCGCGCGAGCGCTGGCTGCCGCTCTGGCGCTGTAGGCCGGTCGAGTCGGGCACGGCGATGTTCTCTCGCTCCAGCTGGTAGACGGCGGCGCCCGCGTATCCCTTGCCGCCCAGGAAGGACAGCTTCACGCCGCCCTCGAGCTGTGAGCTCTCTTCGGGGTCGCGCGGTCCCACCACCTGGATCGAGGGCGGCGCGAAGCCCAGCCCAGCGCTCGCATAGAGCGAGAGCTGTGGCACGGGCTTGAAAACCACCCCGCCGAGCGGGCTCAGGCGCGACGCGTCGCGCTTCGTGCCGGTCGCCTCGTCCTCGAAGTCGACGTTGTCCCAGCGGGCGCCGGCCAGCAGCTCGAAGCGGGGAGAGAGTGTGATGCGGTCGATCACGTACGGCGCCAGCACCAGGCTGCGCGAGTCGCCCGCCTGGCTCGCCTGCGGCAGCGGGATCGGGTAGATGCTGACGTCCGCCTCGAACGGGTTCGTCAGGTCGAGCGGCTGCAGCAGCTGGGCGTCCTGCGTGTAGGTGTCGCGCAGGCGGCTTGCTTCGAAGCCCGTGACGAGCTGGTGGGCGGTGTCGCCGGTGTGGAACGAGGCCACCAGCTCGAGCTGGTTGCCGAAGAGGCGCTGGCGGTCGTCGAGCAGGCCCTGGGTGCGTGGCACGTACGTCCGCCCGTCCGGGAACGGGAACGCCCCCAGCAGCAATGTGCCGTCTGTCTGCCAGTCGAGAGACGAGTAGTAGAGCTTGTCGCGCAGCACGAAGGTGTCGTTGAGGCGGCGCTCGGCGTCGAGCCTGAGCCGCTGGACGTCCTGCTCCGAGAAGTCGTCATACGACTGGTAGGAGGTGGTGCGGGAAGCGCCCGCGAGCGCGCCGTCCAGGAACGGCAGCCCGGAGTCGGGCGACTGGTTGCTGTGCAGGTACTCGTAGGAGAACGCCACCCGCGTGCCCTGCTCCGGACGCCAGGCGAAGCTCGGGTTCACTCCCGCGATCGTGCCGTCGCGGCCGTCGCGGTAGCCGTCGGTTCCCTGGCCGACCGCGTTCAGGCGGAACGCCAGCTTGCCGTCGCGGCTCGCCAGGTTGGCATCGCCCGCGGCCTCGTAGGTCCCGTAGCGCCCGTAGGCGAGCGTCACGTCCGCGAAGCGCGCCGCCACCGGGTTCTTGCGCACGACCTGCACGGTGCCGGCGAGCGCGCCGCCGCCCCACGCGAACGCACCCGGGCCTCTTAGCACCTCGACCTGCTGCACGTTGTAGAGCGGGTAGTAGGGGGCCTCCGGGTCGGGCGCGCCGTCGACGAGCACGAGCCCGTTCTCGAGCGAGTCGAATCCGCGCACGACGAAGTAGTCGAAGAGCCCGAAGCCGGTCGCCACGTTGACGCCGCTCGCGTTCTCGAGCGCGTCCGTGAGCACGAGCCCGGCCTGCTCGGCGGCGAGGCGGCCCGAGACGACCGAGACGCTCACCGGCAGGTCGCGCACGCTCGCTTCGAGCTTCGTGGCCGTGTCCGCGGGCGGCGGCACCGCCGGCGTCTTGGCCTCGACGCTCGCCGAGTCCTCGTAGCGCAGCGTCTTCTTGTCGGCGGGCGGCGCGCCCGCCTGCTGTGAGACGGCGAGGCCCGGGACAGCGAGCGCGACGAACACGAATGGCGCGGCCTTCAGCATATTGGACTCCAGTCTGTGAATCGAAAGTCCAGTATGCGACGGCGTCCGTGCTCGGGCAATACCTGCCGCTACTGTCCCCTGCCCTTCGGGCTGCAGCTCGAGGTCACCCAGGGCCCGAGCTGTCCGCTCGCGTCCTGCTGCCGATAGCTCACTTCGACCTTGTCGAAGTCGAGCGCGAGCTGCTCCACCGGGATCGCGCCGCCGGCCGTGTCGACCGCCGGGGTCTGGCTGGTGATCAGCACGTCCTGCATCACGATCTTGTAGAAGTCGTCCGGCTTGGCGCCTGACTTGCGGATCGTGAGCTGCGCCTCCTTGATGTGGTCCCCGGAACAGACCGCGTCGAAGATCGACGGGGATGCGAGGTCGAGCGCCTTCACGACGCGCAGGTCCTCGATGCGCGCCCGTCCCCGCTCGGGGTTCGTGATGCCCCAGCTGAAGCTCAGCAGGTCGATCTCGCCCTTGTGCTTGTCGTCCTTGGTCTCGCCTTCGATCCCGTCGATCTTCAGGAAAACGTCGATGGCCATGTCGTCCTCCTCAAGCGATGAGCGTCACCACGAGCTCGATCTCGCCGCGCACCGGCCCGTCGTCCTCGAGCGTGTGCTCCACACAAGTGCCGCGCGCGCCCGCAAAACGGCCCGTCCCGCCGACGAGGGCGTACGCGCGCTCGCCGCCCCGCGCAGCGCAGGCCCCCATCCCGAACAGCGTGTCGTCGCCGATCCGCAACGTCTGCAGCTCGAGGCCGGAGCTCGCCGAGCCGCTCCCGGGGAACGCCGTTTCGGCTGCGAGCGCCGTCGCAACCAGCTCGCCCACGACCCGGCCGTCCAGTGCGTCGAGGAGCTCGAGCCTGCGCACCACGCGCGCCGCCCCGGCCGTCCTCGCGGGCGCCGTCGCGAGTGACCCGCGGCCGCGCAGCCGCAGGGCCGGCTCCCGCGCCGGCGCTTCGACCGGCCGGTCATCCCGTGCCGAGGCGTGCCGGCCCGCCGCCAGGCCGAACATCCCCGCCACCCCGAA
>DATEUE010000093.1:0-2135 GCA_035283305.1 Vicinamibacteria bacterium
TCATGCCCGCCGCTGAGTTTCTCGACCTCACGGCCCGCTTCACGGCCGAGACCGACCGCAACGTCTGGATCGCGCTGACCTCCTCGCTTGCCTACGTCAACCGCGTGGTCAGGGGCGACCAGCGCGGCGCGCTCGAGGCGCGCGTGCGGCATCGCGTCGAGAAGCCCGCAGAGCGCCTCGGCTGGGAGCCGCAGGAGGACGAGACCGAGCTCGACCGGCAGCTGCGCGGGGATCTCCTGCGCGCGCTCGGCACGCTCGGCAACGACGAGGTGGTGCAGGCGCGCGCGCGGACGGCCTACGCCCGCTACCGCGAGGACGAGGGGTCCGTGGACGCCAACGTGCTGCCCGCCGTCATCGCCATCCTGGCGGCGTCGGGCGGGGAGGGCGAGTATGCGGAGTTCCGCGACCGCTTCAAGCGCGCGCGCACGCCGCAGGAAGAGCAGCGCTACCTCTACGCGCTGGCCGGCTTCCGCCAGCCGGAGCTCTTGCGCCAGACGCTCGAGATGACCGTGAACGGCGAGGTGCGGAGCCAGGACGCGCCGTTCCTGATCCGGACCCTGCTGACGAGCGTGGACGGCCGCAGCCTGGCGTGGGAATTCGTCAAGGGGCACTGGGAGAGCATGGCGCGGCAGTATCCGGAGAGCGCGTACCGGCGCATGTACGAGGGCGTACCCGCGCTCGTGAGCGCCGAGTGGGAGCGGGACGTGCGCGCGTTTTTCGCCGACAACAAGATCGATCTCGGCGGCCGGACGCTCCAGCAGTATCTCGAGCAGCTCCGCGTGGCGGTGGCCTTCCAGGAGCGCGAGGCCGAGCCGCTCGCGGCGTACCTCTCCCGGCAGAAGTCGCGCTAGCCCCCATGGCCGCGGCGACCGCCACGATCCTCCTGCCCGCAGGCGAAGTCACCGTCACGGGCGAGGCCGACGCGGACGCGCTGTGGCTGACGCCAGCCGAGCTTGCCAAGGCCGGGGGCTGGGAATACAAGCCGGAAGGGCTCTGCCGCGGTCCCCTCTGCGTCCCGGTGCCGCCGGCGGCGTCGTGGGTGCGGGGCCGGGGCGCGGATCTCCGCGTGGACTTGACCGGGCTCTCGCGCCACATGGGCCAGCCCGTGGCCGCGAGCCCCGAGCGCGCCGTCTGGTCCATCGGCCCAGCGGCCGAGGACGTGGCAGACCGGCTGCTCTCTCTCGACGCGCCCGACTTCACGCTTCCCGATCTCGACGGGCGCACCCACACGCTCTCCTCCTTCCGCGGCCGCAAGGTCTTCCTCCTCGCTTGGGCATCGTGGTGAGGGTGCCGCTTCGACCTGCCCGGGTGGCAGGCGCTCCACGCCCTACTCGAGCCCAAGGGCTTGACCGTCATCACGGTGGCGCTGGACAGCGCGGGCGCGGCCGCGGCCGGCGAGTTCATCCGCGCGGCCAGGCCCACCCACCCGTCGCTGATCGACACGCGCTATGAAGTCGCGCGGGCCTACAACATCGTCAACGTGCCGACGGCCGTCTGGATAGACGAGGAGGGGCGCATCGTCCGCCCCAACGAGATGGCCTTCGCCGACAACCGGTGGATCGAGTACACGAAGTTCGACATGACGCGGTACCTGGGGGCCGTGCGCGACTGGGCGGAACGCGGCGCGCACAGCGCGTACGTGTTCGACGCGAAGGAGCGGCGCAGGCGGCTGCCGCTGCCGACCGCCGAGCACGCGCTGGCGGCCGCCACCTTCCGCCTCGCCGAGCACCTGCACGAAACCGGTCATCCCGAGGCCGCCGTGGCCTTCTTCAAGCGCGCGCAGGCGCTGCAGCCGGAGTCGTGGTGCTTCAAGCGCCAGGCCTGGGCGCTGACCGACGCCGAGAAATTCTACGGCACGACCTTTCAGAAAGAGGTCGCGGCGCTCGGCGGCCGCCCGTACTACACCCCGCTCGATCTCGGAGGATAAGCCGATGAAGTACGGCATCGCGATGTTCCCCACCGACTACGCCATCCAGGCCGACAAGCTGGCGCGCGAGATGGAAGCCCGCGGCTTCGAGTCGCTCTGGCTGCCCGAGCACACGCACATCCCGGCGAGCCGCAGGAGCCCGTGGCCCGGCGGCGGCGACCTGCCGCGCGAGTACTGGCACACGCTCGATCCCTTCGTGGCCCTCGGC
>DATEUE010000094.1:0-4569 GCA_035283305.1 Vicinamibacteria bacterium
GTCGGGTCCATCGATCAAACCAGCGGACCCGCCACGGGAGCCCTCGGGATCCGCCGCTACCCGTGGCTCTCGGCCGTGGCCCTGCCATGAGCTTTCGCGCGGAGTTGACCGGCGGCGCGGGCTGCGTCAGCATAAGGCGAAATAAAAGCGAAAGTCATGTCCGTCGAGCTCCACGCCGCCTCGGCCTTCTCGTTCCTGCGGGGGGCCTCGCTGCCCGAGGATCTGGTCGAGCGGGCGGCCGAGGTCGGCCTGGACGCGCTCGCGCTCGTCGATCGTGACGGGCTCTCGGGCGCCCCGCGCTTCTTCAAGGCCGCGAGGGCGCGCGGGATCCGGCCGATCGTCGGGGCGGAGCTGAGCCTCGACGGGGGAGGCGCCCTGCCGCTGCTGGTCGAGACGCAGCAGGGCTATCGGAGCCTGTGCCGGCTGATCACGCGGATGAAGGCCGGCGTCGCGAAGGGCGAGGCACGGCTGCGCTTCGAGATGCTGGAAGGGATGGGCGAGGGGCTCTTCGCCCTGCCGGGGGTCGAGACGCTCCAGCCGACGGGAGGAGGTCCGCTCGACACCGACCGGCTCGCGCGCGTCGTCGAGGCTTTCGGCCCCGGCCGCGTCTTCCTCGACGTGCAGCGCCACCGCCGCCGCGAGCAGGAAGCCGCGAACCAGGCGCTCCTCGATCTCGCCGACGCGCTCGGCCTGCGCGCCGTGGCCTCGAACGGTGTGCGTCACGCGACGTCGCGGCGGCGGGCGCTCCAGGACGTGCTCACCTGCATCCGCGAGAAGCGCACGCTCGCGAGCGCCGGGCGACTGCTCGCCCAGAACGCCGAGCGGCACCTCAAGTCCCCGAAGGCGATGGCGGCGCTCTTCGCCGACCGCCAGGATCTGCTGCGCAACGCCGAGGCGCTCGCGGAGCGGCTCCGCTTCACGCTCGAGGACCTGGGCTACAGGTTCCCCGACTACCCGGTACCGGCGGGGGAGACGCAGTTCTCGTTCCTGCGCCAGGCGACCGAGGCCGGCGCGCGCGAGCGCTACCGGCCGTACCACGAGAAGGCCAGGGCGCAGATCGAGCGCGAGCTTCGGCTCATCGGCAAGCTCGAGCTCGCCGGCTACTTCCTGATCGTGTGGGACCTCGTGAACTTCTGCCGGCGCGAGGGGATCCTGGTCCAGGGCCGCGGCTCCGCCGCGAACAGCGCCGTCTGCTACAGCCTCGGCATCACCGCCGTGGACCCCGTCGGGATGGAGCTGCTCTTCGAGCGCTTCTTGTCCGAAGAGCGCGGCGAGTGGCCCGACATCGACCTCGACCTGCCGAGCGGCGACCGGCGCGAGCAGGTGATCCAGCACGTCTACGCGCGCTACGGCGCCGCGGGCGCGGCGATGACCGCGAACGTGATCAGCTACCGCGACAAGAGCGCCTCGCGCGAGATCGGCAAGGTGCTGGGGATCCCACAGGACGAGCTCGACCGCCTCGGCCAGCACCTGCGCCGCTTCGAGTACGTGGATCCTGAAGACACGCTCGAAGCGCGCCTCGCGCGTGCGGGGTGGGGCCAGGCGGACCAACGGGTGCGGCTGTTTGCGCGCCTCTTCGGCGAGATCCAGGACCTGCCGCGCCACCTGGGCCAGCACTCGGGCGGGATGGTGGTGGCCCGCGGCCGGCTCGACGAAGTGGTGCCGCTCGAGCCCGCCAGCATGCCGGGGCGCGTGATCGTGCAGTGGGACAAGGAGGACTGCGCCGACCTCGGGATCATCAAGGTCGATCTGCTCGGCCTCGGGATGATGTCGGCGTTGCAGGACGCGCTCGCGCTGCTGCGGAAGCAGGACGTGGTGCTCGACCTCGCGCACCTGCCGCCCGACGACCCCGCGGTCTACCGCATGCTGCGCAAGGCCGACACGGTGGGCGTCTTCCAGGTGGAGAGCCGCGCGCAGATGGCGACCCTGCCGCGGATGAAGCCGGAGCGCTTCTACGACCTGGTGGTCGAGGTGGCGATCATCCGGCCCGGGCCGATCGTCGGGAAGATGGTCCACCCGTACCTGCGCCGCCGGAACGGGGAAGAGCCGGTCTCCTGCCTGCACCCGTCGCTCGAGCCGATTCTCCGGCGCACGCTCGGGGTGCCTCTTTTCCAGGAGCAGCTGCTGCGGATCGCGATGACCGCGGCCGGCTTCACCGGCGGCGAGGCCGAGGAGCTGCGGCGGGCGATGGGTTTCAAGCGCTCGGAGCTGCGCATGAAGGCGATCGAGACGCGGCTGCGCGCGGGGATGGCCGAGCGCGGGATCACGGGCGCGACGGCCGACACGATCGTGCGCTCGATCAGCTCGTTCGCGCTCTACGGCTTCCCCGAGTCGCACGCGGCGAGCTTCGCGCTCATCGCCTACGCGAGCGCGTTCCTGAAGGCGCACCACGGGGCGGCCTTCGTGTGCGCTCTCCTCAACAACCAGCCGATGGGCTTCTACCATCCGTTCACGCTCGTGAAGGACGCTCAGCGCCACGGCGTGCGCTTCCGGTCGGTGGACGTGACCCGGAGCGGGAAGCAGTGCGCGCTCGAGGAGGGGGAGGTGCGACTGGGGCTCGCCTACGTGCGCGGCCTGCGCGCCGCCGCGGCCTCACGCATCGAGGAGGAGCGAGAGCGCGCGCCTTTCGCCTCGCTCCAGGACTTCGTGGACCGCACCGGCCTCGCGCGCGACGAGCAGCGCATGCTGGCCGAGGTGGGCGCGCTCAACGCCTTCGGCCTCACGCGCCGCAGCGCGCTCTGGCAGGTGGAGAAGGCGGGACGACCGCGCGGGCCGCTGTTCCGCGACGAGGAGCCGGACGAGGACGTCTCGCCAGTGCCGGAGATGGGCTTCTCCGAGCGGCTCACGAGCGACCTCGCGGGAACCGGGCTGAGCGTGGGCCGCCACCCGGTCGCGCTCTTCCGGCAAGAGCTCTTCGAGCGGGGTGTGCGCCGCGCGGCCGAGCTGCCCGGGCTCGCGGACGGGGACTTCGTGCGCGTCGCGGGCGCCGTGATCTGCCGCCAGCGGCCGGGCACGGCGAAGGGCTTCCTGTTCCTGACGCTGGAAGACGAGACCGGCCTCGTCAACGTGATCGTCCGGCCGGACCTCTTCCTGCGCGAGCGCGCGACGCTGGTGGGGGCGGCGTTCCTGGAGATAGGCGGAGTGCTGCAGGGGAAGGACGGCCTCTCGGTGCGTGCCGTCGCGGTGCGCGAGGCCCTGGCCGGGGCCCCCGCGACCCCGGCCAGGGAGTTTCACTAGCGGCGTTCCGCGCAAGGTTCGTTGTCGGGCCGTGGCGGAACGCCGCTTTCTGGGCAGGTTCCTCAGTTGTTTCGGGCCCTCCGCCCGGACGCGTGTCGGCGTGTCGCTTCGCGGACACGCGTCTCGCCCTGCTCGGACGGATCAGTCGCGGCTACCGACGCCTGATGGCGGTGACGACTTCCCGGTCGCCCTGCTTGCTGATCGTCAGCGTCACGCGGTCGCCGGCCTTCAAGTTGCGGAGCTGAGCCTTCGGGTTCACCTCGAACGTCTTGCGTCCGGAGGGCAGCTGGACCTCGACATGCCCGACGTTCACGTCGACGGCGGTGATGACCGCCTGCTGCTGAGACGCGGAGGCCGGGCCCGGGTCCTTGGCCTTCGAGGGCTCGAAGCCGACCTCGGCCACGTTGAAAGCCACGATCTCCTTGGTGTCCGCTTTGTATGTGAAGTGCACGTACATCGGCGGCACCAGGTCGGCCAGCTTCGGGTTGGGGAACTGCTCCCGCTTGTCGGTGAACTCCACCGTGGCGTCCTTCGACACCACCCAGGTCCGCTCCCGACCCTGGGGGTCCTTGAGCCGTACCTGCATCACGTTCCAGTCGACCGAGAGGATGTTGGCCCGCTCCTTCGTCAGGTTCTGGGCCAATGCAGGCGGGGCGACCATCGCAGAAACCAGCAGGGCCAGCACGGCCCGGTGCGTCGACTTCATGTTTGCTTCCTCCTCGCGCGCCCCGGGGTGCGCGGCGCAATCCGGCGCTCCCGGCACGCGACAATGCCAGCCAGTCTAGCAGCCGGGTGCCAGCCGGATGACCTGTCAGTTCTTACGGGTGGGCGGGGCGCCTGTACCAGAGCCAGCAGTAATGGCGCGAGCGGACGAGCCAGGGGCAGATCACGAACCCGAGCATGACGGCGAGCAGCAGCGGCGCGGGATACCAGCGGGCCTTGCGGCCACTCGTGGTGACGGCCTCGTCCAGGATCAGGAACTCGAGGCCTCGCGGCCGTCCCCAGCGCTTCAAGGCGCGCGACAGCCAGATCTCCTCGGAGGCGTAGACCCGCTCGGAGAAGCCCCCGACCGCGAGGAAGGCCTCGTGCAGACAGAAGACGAACGACCCGGCCGCGAGGCGCCGGCCTCGCGACAGTCCGTTCCAGAGCCCCACCATGTGCCCGGCGAGCCCGCCCGAGACGCCCTCCATCACGACGGCGGCGCCGCCGCCGCAGGCACGGCCCGTGGCGAGGGCGTCGAGCGCCCGAGTGAGGAGCGGCGCCGGCACCAGCGTGTCGGCGTCGACGAAGACCAGGAGCCGCCCGCGCGTCGCGCGCGCACCGGTGTTGCGG